>DYJH01000080.1:0-16526 GCA_020723255.1 Desulfonema limicola
TTGATTGCAAATATGATGAACAATTAAGACAATCGTATGAGGATGCAGATTTTTTTTTGAGGCTGTCGGTAAAAACAGACTTTTTATTTGTTCCTGATGTCAGAGGTATCAGACGTGAGCATTCCGACAATCTTTCCGGTAAAATAGGGATAAAGCCTACGCGAATATTGGTTCTGGAAAGGTTCTACAATCTTCTTGGAGGTAAAAATATGATACCAAAAAAAGTCGCTTATAAAAAAATCAGCCATGCCTGCAGAAAAGTGGCAAAATATTATTTAAAAGAAAATATGCGAAAAGCATCGATAATAACTTACAAAAAGGCTATCAAATATAATCCTGCCGATTTCAGGCTGTATAAGGAATTATTATCGGCTCTTATGCTGAGACAAGATGCCTGCCCGGATTGGCGAACGCCTGAGCCTTTAGGCATGCCTGTTTCATCAAATACAGCCGTAAAATGAATTAAGATAGACTTTAATTAGCCAATAAATTTTAGATGTTCGGTTTTAAGAATTTAATAAGTTTTTTTATTGACAAGCAGGTTCGATATGGTAAAAAAAGGTTCTTTTTTAAGGGTAAGGGCCGTTAACTCAGACGGTAGAGTATCTGCCTTTTAAGCAGAGAGTCGCGCGTTCAAGTCGCGCACGGCCCACCAAATTATAGCTAAATCTTTTTATATTTTTAGGTTGAAATAATAATAAGATTAAAGTAAAAGGACATCACGTCCCCATCGTCTAGCCCGGTCCAGGACACCGGCCTTTCACGCCGGCGACAGGGGTTCAAATCCCCTTGGGGACGCCAAAAAACATAAATAAAAGCGAGTTAGGTTGCTTAACTTGCTTTTATTATATGCGCTGTAACTTCTTCTTGAAAATCAGTGGTTGATATGAAATATTTCAACCTACAATATAGTAACATGATTCCACGGCTTAAACCCACACTTCAAGCAATATTGTTGTTGATTCAATTCGAAAAACATAATAGAGCTGGCGTTACGGATTCAGTGAACACCAAAAGCACCCGCTTTTACCTTTATATAATTCTTATAGCAGTATTATCATTATGGATCCGCTTTTCATATTTTAAACAAACAATTATTTACAATCCTGTAATGAAAGATGCGAAAAATTATGTTCAGTATGCTAACAATCTTATAGAGTATAGCACTTTTTCGAAAAGCAGCGGAACCATCTCACCAAAACCCGACTCTTTTTGGGCGCCGGGCTACCCTGCTTTTTTAGCAACATCGATTATAATTGCAAAAAAACTGGGCATAAATCCATATACTGTGGTTATGTA
Source organism: Desulfonema limicola (assembly GCA_020723255.1). Lineage (GTDB taxonomy): Bacteria > Desulfobacterota > Desulfobacteria > Desulfobacterales > RPRI01 > RPRI01. The sequence continues at coordinate 1,300 of DYJH01000080.1, forward strand.
TTCCCAGGTAGTATTGGGCGTTTTAATATCAGTCTTAACTCTTCTGCTTGGAAGGCTATTCCTAAGCAAAGCCTGGTCGGTTCTTACCGCTGTCCTTGTATCTTTTAGCCCGCATATGATCAGTATGGGGGGGTATTTATTAACTGAAACATTATTTTCATTTTTGCTTTTGGCTGCTATTTACAGCTTTTCAATTGCTTATGATAAAAAAAAATGGTGGATTTTTATTGTTTCCGGGCTGTTTTTCGGTCTGTCTTATTTAGTAAATCCGGTAATGTTCTTTGCACCAATACTACTGGTTTTGGTCGCTGTATGTATTTTCAATTCCGGCAAAAGTAAGTTATCGGTTTCTTTAAAGCCTAAGCTAATAACCTGTTTAATTGTTTTCTTTGTAATTGCCGGAGCATGGTCTTTAAGAAATATGATAAGTGTACAGTCCGGTCAACCATCCGGTTCCAGTCGTTTATTCACGAACATGGTAATCGGATCTCACAGCGATTTCTATGATATTTGGCGTGCCAATACTCGTGATCCAGAAAATCCTGCAACTAAAGATTTCAAAACTCTCAATGGATCATATTCAGCTTTTACAAGGTTATTATTAGGAAGAGTAATCCAAGATCCCGGGCATTACGCCAAATGGTATTTAATTGATAAACCGATATTGTTATGGAGTTGGAATATTTTAATCGGTAAAGGTGATATCTTTGTCTACCCTGTTAAAGTTTCTTTATACGATAACTCAACAATTGCATTGGCAACTTTCTTAATCATGAAGTCAACACACTACTTTCTTTTTGGATTTGCTGTTCTGGGGATTATGTTTTTATTCAAAAATACCAATTCTATATCTCATATTCCAATATTTCTCTATATAATTCTGATATATATAAGTGCCGTTTATGTTGTAACACAGTCGGAGCCGCGTTATTCGATCCCAATGAGACCCGAGATGTATTTATGTGCCGTATTCTTTATTTCAAAGATAGTTGAGTATCTGAAATCTAAATAAGAACAAAGTACCGGCGGGCAGCAACACCCAATAGAATCTGTCATCTAAACGATTAATAATGTTATGGATTTATATGAACCAAGAAGCTCTCAGGTAAAAAGGCACACATGAGAAACCGTAAGGGCAAAAGTACTGCAAAAAATCCCGAATAGTCTGGGCAGAGAATGGACGGTGGACAGGGTTTTGGATGTTGGCTGTGGGGATTGGCTTCATATAAGCAGGCAAAATTCTTTTTCTACTTCTCTTTCATATTCTTTTTAAATAAAGTTCGCAGATCCTCCACTCTTTTTTTATTAACTCCAAAATCTCCATATCCTGTTCTCGATCCTGAGCGTATATGAATAATGCCTTCCGCCGAAAACATCCTGCACTCCACGTCATCTATAAAACCAAACAATTTTGAAGTAAATATAGCCCTGAGATAACCATCGTGTTCCTCTTGAATGTTTCCTCCCACAGCCGCTATAGACTCTTTAAGAACGCTCCATGTTTTTTCAGGTGAGCCCTGAAAAGTAAAAGGCTCAATCCGCGATTTTATGTCATCTGATTCGCTTGACACACAATTCGGGCTTTGTGGGCATGGCCTTAATTTTCCATCAACCGTTTTTATATCTGGTGTTTTTGAAGAGCAGGATAAAAAGATTAAGAGCATGGCCGTCGTAAAGAACTTTATGATTATAGTTTTAATATTATTCACATCGATCTCCTTTTCCAATTATATGTTAGCCTCATATTTTCAGTCTGTAAATATTCTAACGCTCCCATATTGTCCGTCAAATCCGGGTGTAATTTTAACCTCATTATTGCGCATTCTTAAAATTGCTTCGGGTAAAAGCGTAATATCGGATTTTCTAAGATCATTTATTGCTATGAAATTTAGAACTTCAAGTTCCGGCCCGAATTTTGTCAGTATATTATTGTAATTCAGACGTACTTTCTTTGAATTGCACCCGGATTGGAAAATCTCTGAGAGAATTTCCAAAAGAGGTATGGTTTTATAAAAAAGAGGTGCTTTTTTTTTTTAGCATTTTTTGAAAGATCGTCAATTCTGTGAAGCACCCCTACCGTTATGTTTTTGTTACAAACAGGACATTTTCCTCCATATTTTTCTGTATCTTTCGGCATAAGAAGAAGATTACAATTTCTGTGGCCATCAGCATAATATTTTCCTTCTTCAGGATAGAATTCAACAGTGCCTAAAAATTTTTTTGGGTCACATGATTTAATAGCTGATGTTATCGATTCGTAAGAAAGATCGGTATTAAAAATATTTGCTTCTCTTCCCAATTTGGATGGTGAGTGAGCATCAGAATTTGATATTAGTGTTATTTTATCTAAACCTGAAACTTTTCTGCACATATCCGGATCCGATGATAAACCTGTTTCCGCTGCATATATATATTTTGAAAAATCTCCAAAACAGTCTTCTATTGAATCAAAACCCGATTTAGATCCGAAAAGAGAATACCAAGGTGTCCATATATGAGCAGGTATAAGCATTGCTCTATCTGAAATACCAAGAACTATTTCAAATAAATTAATAACATCCAACTTTAAGATTGGCCGTCCGTCAGATTCTATTTTACAAAATTTTTCAAGTTTTAGATTTAATTTTTCAACCAATTTAAAGTCAGGCAGTAACAAAACGCTGTGTATCTTTCGGATTTTCCCATTCTTTTTATATATATTACACACCTCTCCTGTCGGAAGAAACCTGATCAGCCCTTTACATGCTTGGGGTATAAAACTTTCACAAATATTGGCGATTTTGTCTTTTAACTGGTATAGATTATTATCATCTAAAAAAAGTTTTTCTTTTAATTCTTTAATCCATCCTGGATGTGTAAAATCTCCCGTTCCTAAAACAGTAATTCCTTTTATTCTGGCAGCTATATAAAGAGATTCAAAAGTCGTGTTTTTTGCAGATGCCAAAGAAAAGCGCGAATGGATGTGCAGATCAGCTAAAAATTTCATTTTGTAATTAAAATCTCTTGTTTATTTTAACAAATCTATATAATAGAAGATATAAGTTTATGCCATATAATTTATGGTATTTTAATATAAATATTATTTTTAACAAGAACATACTTTAGAGTTTTATTATCACATGGGTTTATTATCACCTTCTGTATCTATAACAAGGTATCATGTTGACGGAAAAACAAATAATTCCTTTCTCGAAGCAGTAAGAGAAGGATTAATAAAATATTCCTTCAAGGAAATAGATGAAGAATCTTCAGATAAGATTACTGGATGGACGTCTTTTAATGATCATTTCAACCCTGATTTTAATGGTTCTTCGTTTATTATTGACACTGTTTTTGTCTTTTCATTAAGAATTGATAAAAAATCTTTATCTCCTAAAATAATAAATAAATTCTATCAGAGAGAAATGACTAGACGGCTCGAAAAAAGTGACCGCGGTTATCTGACAACAAGTGAAAAAAAACAGATAAAAGATAACGTGTTAGATACTCTTTATCTTAGAATACCAGCAACGCCAAATGTTTATGATATTGTTTGGAATTTTGAAAAATCACTGCTTTGGTTTTTTTCGAACAATAAATCTGCCAGAGAAGAACTGGAAATTCTTTTTCAAAAAACTTTTAACTATCGACTCGTTGAAATTTTTCCTTTTTTTAAAGCAGATTTATTATCTGGATTACAAGCCGGTCAAAGAGATAAACTGTCCGGTTTGTCTCCTTCAATATTTACGGAATAATTATGTTTGATATTTCTTTAAGTTATAACAGATATGGTTTTCTTGGCTGTGAATTTTTACTTTGGCTTTGGTTTTGTTCAAACAATTCCGGCTTATATAAACTTTTTGACAATAAAAACGAGGCTCTCGAAATCGGAAATAAAATAATCCTTGAAAAGAAAAATAATAGCTCTTTTGAAAAAATAACAATTAAAGGAGAAGAAGCCGATCTTGAAGAAGCGATGATTTCTCTTAAAAAAGGGGCTATTGTTAAGGAGCTTAACTTTTTATACAAAAAAGAAAATAAAGAATGGCGTTTTACAATAACTGGAGAGAATTTATGTTTCACAAATTTGAAAATACCGGATGTAGGGTTTATAGAAACTAAAAAAGATATAGAGGGTTTCGTTGTTGAAAAAATTTACTCTTATAATTTAATTTTTTGTTTAATTGACGATTTATATAATAAATATATATTGCTCAGAATTTCAGATGAATGGAAACATATAGTTTTCGATATAAAAAAATGGATGAATTATTGATCGGATTTTAAAAGTTCTTTAAAATTAAAATGAATTATTGTTAATTACCTTCTTACAATATTTTAGTTTTAAACAATTTGTTTTTTGTTTTTTATATTATTTGTTTTATAAGAATTTTATTAATTAAATTTGTAAAATTTTCAGTTCTGTTTTTCTCTGTTATATCAGATTATTGTTTGGTAATTGTATTTATTGACAAACCTTATTCTATATATCCTACTTATTAACTATAAAAAGAAGAAAGGTAAGATATGAAAATAAAAATTATAAAAAGACATTTATCTGATGTTCTCTCAAAGCTTCAAACTATTGCGGGAAGAAAAACAAATTTAGCAATCACAACAGCAGTGTTGATTAAAACAAGTAACAACGGAATTAATATTATTTCCACAGATTTGGAAACTGGGTTTATAGGTTTTTATCCGGCAGAAATAGAACAAGAAGGAGCAGTAGCAATAAATGCGAAAAAGCTTTTTGAAATAATAAGGGATTTTCCTACCGAAGAAATATATATCAATGAAATAGAAAATTATTGGATTGATATATTTAATAAAAACAATGTTGAATATAAAATGCCCTGTATGAATCCTGACGATTTTCCAGGTATTCCGGACGTTGAGAATATTTCTTATTTTAATCTCAATACATCTATTTTTAAAGACATGATAGAAAAAACAATATTTATTCAAGGAGGAACAGAGGAAAAAAGGGCTCATATAAATGGAATATATTTTGAGAAAGTGCAGGAAGATGGAATAAATAAATTAAGATTTGTATCAACAGATGGGAGCAGGCTTGCAAAAGTTGATTGTGAATATGAAAACATTTCTGATATTCCAGGAGAAAAAGGAGTAATAATATCAAAAAAGGGTTTGAATGATTTATATAAGTTTCTTGAATCACAGGAAACGATAAAAATAGGATATAATGATACTAATTTTGTATTAAAGAAAGAAAATGAAACTGTAATTATAAGGCTGCTTGAAGGAAATTTTCCTGAGTATAAATATATTATAGATAAAAAAGATTCTTTTAATATTACAATAGAAAGACAAAAGTTTTTAATGGTGTTAAAAAGAATGTCAATTTTTACATCAGAAAATTATAAAGCTGTTATTTTTAAATTTGATAAAGGAAATCTATTGGTATTTTCCACAAATCCTGAGATGGGTGAATCAAAAGAAGATATGTCCATTGATTATGATTTTGATAAATTAGAAATATCTTTTAATGTCAGATATTTTATAGATACTTTAAATGTTATTAATGATGATAATGTACGCGTAACCCTCACAAATGAAAAAAGCCCGTGTATTATTGAGGGAGAGAAGAATAATAACTTTTTAAGCGTTATAATGCCGATGAGAATATGAACGAAGAAATAAACACTTATACTTCAGACAGCATAAAAATACTCGAAGGCCTTGAAGCAGTGAGAAAAAGGCCTTCCATGTATATTGGTAACGTTGATGTGCAGGGACTTCATCATCTTGTTTATGAGATTGTTGATAATAGCGTTGACGAGTCTATGGCCGGTTTCTGCAATCTTATTACTGTGATTATTCATACGGATAACAGTGTTAGCGTTGAAGATAACGGAAGAGGCATTCCTGTTGGAATTCACAAAACGGAAAATGTTCCGGCAGCAGAAGTTGTTATGTTGAAACTTCATGCCGGTGGGAAATTTGACAACGATTCATATAAAGTGTCAGGCGGTCTTCACGGAGTGGGTGTTTCTGTTGTAAATGCTCTTTCAGCCAGACTTGATCTTGAAATTTACACAGAAGGAAAAATATATCATCAGGCTTTTGAAAAAGGAAAAAAAGCAACAGAGCTTACAGTAATTGGAGAAACAAAAAAAAGAGGAACAAAAATACAATTTAAACCTGATACCGGAATTTTAAACACAGATAATTTTGAGTTTGACATTATATCAAAAAGGTTGAGAGAGCTCTCGTTCTTGAATAAAGGTTTGAGAATAAAAACAGAAGACGAACGATCCGAAAAAAAAGAAAATTTTTATTACGAGGGAGGAATAACTTCTTTTGTTGAGTTTTTAAATAAACACACAGTTGCATTGCATAGCCCTATATATTTTGAGGGCAACAAAAATGATGTAATGGTAGAGGTTTGTATCCAGTATAATGATACTTTTACAGAAAAGCTGTTTTCTTTTGCTAACAACATAAACACAATTGAAGGCGGTTTTCATCTTATAGGTTTCAAAACAGCTTTAACACGAGTCATAAACCAATACACCTCAAACGGAAATCTTTCAAAAGATATAAAGGAAAAATTAAGCGGAGAAGATGTAAGGGAAGGCCTGACAGCTGTTATAAGTATCCGCCTTAAAAACCCCCAGTTTGAAGGACAAACAAAAACAAAACTGGGGAACAGCGAGATAAAAGGAATTGTTGAATCGCTTGTTAATGAAAAACTGGCGATGTTTTTTGAAGAAAATCCGGCTACTGCAAAAAAAATATTATCAAGGGCAATAGATGCTGCAAGGGCAAGATTTGCTGCAAGAAAAGCAAGGGATTTGGTAAGAAGCAAAGGTTCGATGGTTGATGCGACATTACCCGGCAAACTTGCCGATTGCCAGTTGTCAGAGCCATCTCAGCGTGAGATTTTTCTGGTAGAGGGAGATTCTGCGGGAGGCAGTGCAAAACAGGGAAGAGACAGGAAATTTCAGGCAATTCTTCCTCTTAAGGGAAAAATATTAAATGTTGAAAAAGCACGAATAGATCAGATTTTAAAAAGCGAAGAAATTAAAAATATTATAATAGCTCTTGGAACAGGAGTGGGCAGTGAAGAAAATGTTGTTGATAATATAAGATATCACAAAATTATAATAATGACAGATGCGGACGTTGACGGATCACATATTAGAACGCTTCTTCTTACTTTTTTTTACAGGCAGTTGCCGGAAGTTATTGAAAAGGGATATTTATATATAGCACAGCCACCTCTTTTGAAATTAGGAAAAGGAAAAAACGAAAAATATTTTAAAGACGAACAGGAGTTAAATGATTACTCAATAAAATTGTTTTGCGAACAGAATAATCTGTTGATAGACAGCAACAAACAAACGTTATCCGATTACAGCCTTTATCTTTTTGTAACAAATCTGGCGGAATACTCTTCTGTTATTACAAGGCTTGAAAGAAATGGGATAAAATCCGATTTTGTTGAGATTCTATTAAAAAACCAGTTGGAAGATAAAACATTCTTGAAGGATTTTGATAAAATGTCTTCCATAAAAAAGCTTTTGTATGACAAGAAATATAAGACGGAAGAAATTGTATGGAATTTTGAAAGAAACATATATGAATTGACTGTAGAATATCCGGAAGCTGCAATTGATGCAAAGGCGTCCGAAGGTTTGAAAAAAGATGAAATTAAAAGGATTAAAATAGGAACAGGGCTTGTATATTCTGCAGATTATCAGAAATGCGTAAATCTTGCTCAAAACATATTCAAATACGATAAACCTCCTTTTTATATTACAGGAAAAGAGCCTAAAGACTCCGTTAATATAGGCACAAAAACAGACGATAAAAACGATCTGCTCAAAATTATAATTGAGGAGGCCAAGAAAGGGCTGGTTATCCAAAGATATAAAGGTCTTGGAGAAATGAACCCAGAGCAGTTGTGGGATACGACCATGAATCCTGAACACAGAAATCTGCTCCAGGTTAAAATCGGGGATTCCGTGGACACGAATGAAATATTTACAATTCTTATGGGAGATGATGTAGAACCCAGAAGAGAATTTATTCAAAAAAATGCGCTTGATGTAAGAATGCTGGATATATAACGGGAAAAAAATGTTAAATTTGGTTTCAATTACGGCAAGAGATATCCCGGATGCCTGGTTTCAATGCGTTTATAGCATTATAGACAATGGTCACAAATACACCATTGAAAGAGGAAGTTTCCAAGGTCAGGAAAGGCTGGAATTTGATTATATTACCGTCCATATAAAGCACCCTGGGGCGCGCCCGTTGATACCTGATATTCCGCATGCCTTAAATATTCCCAATCCTGTAGCGGAAGGATATCTTGAAGAATATCTTCCATACCTTATGACTTCTGCAAAATGCGAGAATGAAGATTATACTTATGGCCAATACCTTGAAAGCCAAATAAGAGAAGTTATACGCATGTTCAAAGAAGACGGTCACGGAACAAATCAGGCATATATGGCAGTAGGTGATCCTGCAAGCATATATCTTGGTGATCCGCCCTGTTTGAGAGGAATAGACACAAGAATAAGATATGGAAAGCTTCATTTCATGGTTTATTTCAGATCCTGGGATTTATGGAACGGTTTTCCCGCCAACCTTGGCGCCATCCAGCTTTTAAAAGAATACATGTCTTCAGAAATAGGTGTAGAAGACGGAGAAATAATTGCTGCAAGCAAGGGTCTCCATTTATATGACTACATATGGGAACTTGCAAAGCTTAGAACCTTTAGAACAGATTGTTAAAACAAGACAATAAACTCATGACAAGCGAAAAGCCTCAGGTAGCCTCCGGTGTGAGCCAACTTGATCAGATTCTTGGCGGGCTTCAAATCGGTGATAATGTGGTTTGGTACGACAATGCGGGAAGTTTGGCCCCGGTATTTTATCTGAATTTTATCAAAGCTTCTCAATCCGATAAAAAGTCGATAATTTATATTAATTTTGACCACTCAATTAAAACACTTATGGAAAGACTGGGGCCTCTTGCGGATTATAATAAATTAACCATTCTTGACTGTTTTACGTTTGGGAAAGGACAAGGCGCTGAGATTTTTCTGAAATTTTATGAAGAAGATGAATCCGGCAGAGCCTGTAAAATTATAACAATTGATGAACCGCGTAATGCAGATCATGTAACCGGGGCTTTCTACGGACTCCATAAAACCATGAAGGGGGATGTCCGGTTTGTTTTTGACAGTCTCACCGGGATGCAGGAACTATGGGGAGGAGAAGATCAAATACAGAAATTTTATTCACATTCCTGCCCGCGTCTTTATGAATTAAATACCGTGGCATACTGGGTTGTTGAAAAAGAAGCCCATTCACAGCGCTTAAAAGCCAATATAAATAAAATTGCCCAGGTTGCTATTGACCTTTCTCTTAAACGTGGCAAAACTTATCTTTCGGTTATTAAAGCAGAAAAACGGAATATTGAAATGTTCAATGAGCCTTTTTACTACTGGTATAAAGGTCTTGATGTCAATTTTGATTTTGATAAGCGCACACAGACTCAGATTGATCTCGGAACGCGATTGAAAGATATTCGCACCAACAGGGGGCTGTCTCAGACAGAGCTTGCAAAGCTTGTAGGCGTAACATCGAGCACCATTTCACAGATTGAGAGCAATCAGATATATCCGTCTCTTCCCGCACTGATAAAAATGGCCGAAACACTTTGTGTTAAGATCAGTTCTTTTTTTGGCGAGAAGGAAAGTGTATCAGAGCAGGTGGTGTTTTTACCGTCAGGCGCTGTCGATATTCAGTTTTCAAATTTAGCCAAAGGACTAATATATGGCAAGTCTCTTACTCCTGTGGAGTTCGACTCCAAAGCAATTTATCAAAAGACTCGACAGCGAAACTGAGAGGATCTTCATCAACAACAAACAGTTCATAAAACCCGGCCTGTAACCCTGGGAAATCTTCTCTGTTGTAGATTCTTACCTTATCTCCGATGCTGATATGTGATAACGTAATAACACCTCCTGGTATTCAAATTAGTCTTTAAACTCTTTTAAAGCTAATGCCATGCCATCTGTGCTTTATGGTACTGTACAAATATGCCAAACATTCATACCGGGGTTGATCCGGCATCTGGAATATATTGAAAATAATGGATTTCGCCGGAATGAAGAAAGGAGTTGATTTTTTACAGTTCCATCATTCTTGATTTTCCTACAAAGCTGTTTTTTGCATAATAAACAAAATAACGTATTTGATTTGTTTAAAAACTGGCTATGAATAAAAAACTTAGTACTGTTGCTGACCAGATATTGCTATATGCAGAGGCTAAAGTAGACATGTGTTTTTTTTGACATTAAAATAGCAAACAGTAACCGGTTATCCGGTAATAAACAATTATAACGGTAATATTCAGACACAACCGGTTTCTATCTGAAAGCGTCAAAAATATGGCGGCAAGGAAATATAATAAAATTGTATGATGTAAATTCAGGTCATTGTACGTTTTTGTGTGACCGGAGATTACCTGCCATCGTCATGTTGATATACTTTTTATGAGCCTATCAGTGGTGAAGATTTGTTTTTGGGATAGGCATTTTATAAATTGTACATATCTGGTTAGAAAATTGGAAAATTACAAAAGAGAGGTTATATAAAAATTTACGATAAATATACGGATTCAGGGGGCACATTGCTTGCCGACGGAAAAAAGCTTAGCAAGAAAGATGTCTTGGTTACTGCTATTGGAGCAATTGATGAAGCAAATTCGTTTCTTGGTGTGATTTTTGCTTAATTAATATATGAAGACCTCAAAGAGCTTATCAATAAAATTCAGCAAAACCTGTGTCTAATCAATTCGGTTTTGGGAAATGCAAAGGTTGAATTTGATAAATCCAAGGTTTATAAAATCGAGAAAATGATAAAAAATTTAGAATCAGAGCTTTCTCCTTTTTCCGATATGCTTTTTCAAATGGCACGAACGGTAGATCAGAGAGAAAAAGATCTGAAAGGCAATGGAAGAGAGAATAAGGGGAATATTTATATGCTCCAACACAGGACAACACAAAAAGTTGTGAAGAAAAGATTTAATAGCCACGTCGATAGCTGTTTGAATAGATTGATAGTAGGATTGGTTTCAATATGCCTTTTCCTGCTAATAGCTGGCATTGGCAGCAGCATTGGAAGCCAGGATCAGGATTTATCCATACCCGCAAAGGATTTGACTCAGTATAGTCTGGAAGATCTTATGAATATCGAAATAACTTCCGCTACAAAAGCTCCCCAGAAGCTTTCCGATGCTGCTGCTGCCATATTTGTAATTCCCCAGGAAGATATCCGGCGCTCAGGAGTTACCAGCATTCCGGAGGCTCTGCGAATGGTTCCCGGCGTTCAGGCGGCAAAAATTGATGCAAACAAATGGGCGATTACGGCACGGGGCTTTAACGGTCGTGCAGCCAACAAACTGCTGGTATTGATGGATGGGCGAACTGTTTATACTCCTATTTATTCCAGTGTGTTCTGGAACAATATTGACACAATCATTGAGGATATAGAACGCATTGAGGTAATTCGAGGACCAGGCGCCAGCCTTTGGGGAGCTAATGCGGTCAATGGAGTCATAAATATCATTAGCAAACCGGCCGAAAAAACACAGGGCGTTCTGGCAAGCGCGATCACCGGCACCGAGGAAGCGGGTACGGTTTCACTTCGCTATGGCGGCGGTTTGGGGGACAAGACCCCTTTCCGGATTTACTTCAAAGGATTCGAGCGCGACGAAGCAGCAGATGGAGAAGGAAATAAAACCGCAGATGATTGGCGCTATCTGAGGGGAGGTTTCCGTTTAGAGCATAAATCCGACAACCGGGACATCTTCACTCTGCAAGGCGATGTTTTTGATGGAACCTGCGGCGAATCCGTCACCAGTCCATCTGTTTTTCCGCCTTATAATATAAAATATGACCGTGACCAAACTGAAAAAGGCTACAATCTGCTCGGACGCTGGACACAAACTTTCTCCAATGCCTCGGAAGCAAGCTTTCAAGGCTATTATGACAGGGCAGTGCAAGGGTTTCACCTGACTAAAGCTGTGGTTGATACCTTTGATTTAGATTTACAGCACCGTTTTTCATTTGGACAGTTGCACGATTTTACATGGGGGCTCGGCTATCGACTTTATAGAGACGATTTTGACACTGAGCCTGCTCTACTCGTTATGGAGCCTTCCCATCGGAATTATGATATTTTCAGCGCTTTTTTACAGGATGAAATCAGTTTTTTTGAGAAACAACTTCGTTTTACCCTCGGTTCCAAATTCGAATATAATGAATTCACTCATTTTGAAGTTCAACCCACAGCGCGAGTTCTATGGAAACTATGTAAATTAAACTCGCTGTGGGCCTCTGTATCCCGTGCCGTTCGAACACCGGCTAGAGGGGAGCGGGATGCCACAAGCATGCTTGCAGTAATTCCACCCCCTGCAAGGGGGCAGTTGCCCGTAGCCGTTACTTTTATGGGTTCGGATTATTTTAACTCCGAAACCTTGATGTCCTACGAAATCGGTTCTAGACTGCAGGTCACGCCTATGTTAATTCTGGATACCGCTTTTTATTACAACGACTATAAAGATTTAAACGTGAACATTTTTGGTACTCCGGTTACGAATGCCTTGCCACCGAGCTATCTTATCCTTCCGATACACAACACCAACAATCTGAAAGGAAAAACTTACGGGTTTGAACTGGCCGCAGATTGGCATCCCATGGAGTGGAGCCGGATACAGGCAGCTTATACATTCATGGATATAGATCTGGAATATGATGAGGGCATTCGTCCAGACCTTCATACAGATCCGGGGTACTATTTATCCCTGCGAGGTTCATTTGATCTTCCATGGAACATGGAGTTCGATTTCTGGTATCGCTACATGGATAACCTGGGTGATACTATTGACAGTTACTCAACACTCGACATCCGCTTCGGATGGAAATACAATCAGCAGATTGAATTATCCATTGCGGGGCAAAACCTTTTTGACAGTCATCATCTTGAATTTATACCGGAATCACTTGGAACGACAGCTACTGAAGTTGAACGTGGATTTTACGCCAAGTTAACCTGGCGTTTCTGAAAATGAGACAAAAGCATGATTCAAAGACTATCAATAATAATCTTTGGGAAGAATTGTTTAGTTTATTTAGAAAGACTCAATTGTTTTATAATATAAAGGAGTAATATATGGGCTTAGTCGATTATATTAAACCATCAAAGACTATAACAGCAGATGAATATAAAGACATGATTAAGAATAAAAACATTGACGACTATCAGTTGATAGATGTAAGGCAGTTGAAGGAATATGAGGATGATCATATTCCAGGAGCAGTACTTGTACCGCTTGGTGAGCTCGAAAAACATCTTGGTGAGTTCAGTACCGAAAAGCTTACAGTCGCATATTGTGCCATAGGAGGCAGAAGCAGGGCTGCTGCATCTATTCTATCCGAAGCCGGAATAAAAGAAGTGTACAGTCTTAAAGGAGGCATAAAGGCATGGAATGGAATAACAACACAAGGACCGCCGGATTCCGGATTTGTTCGTTTTCAGGAGGCGATAAAAACAGAAGAAATAATTGCCATATCATGGGCATTTGAAGAAGGCTCTAAGCGTTTTTATGATAATATGGCCAATAAATTTAAGCAAACCGAAGCCGAAGATGTTTTTAAAAAATTAAGTACTGTAGAAGAACATCATAAAACGATTATTAATGAACTTTATTACAAATCAGCAGCGAAAGCGGATATACCGGCTTTTCCCGATTATTATAAAACTCCTGATGAAGCAGAAGAAATAATTGAAGGTGGACTTAAATTAGAAGATGCGGTTAAATGGGCTAAAGAGAAATCTTTAAAGGATGTTCTGGATTTTTCAATGTCAATGGAAGCACAGCAGTACGATCTTTATATGCGCTTGGCAAGAGTAGCCAGTGAAGAAAAAACAAAAGAAACATTAAAAAAGATTGCTCAGGAAGAGAAAAAACATCTGGAAAAGCTTGCCGGATTTTTTGAAACAATTCTCTAAAACAATAACCCTTTTGAACCGCCATAGATAGCGCATTCCCCCTCTTGATTAATGGCAACAACTTGAATGCTGGCGGAATTCGCATATCAATGCAGGGTTCGCCCGACTAACTCCACCGTGCTCTGTAAAGCTCCTTTGCGACACTTTGAAGAACACTGTCCCAATCTCCAATCTTCGGTTGCCGGAATAACCGCGCAGAGGGATACCATGGGCTGTCCACGCGATTGAGTAGCCAACGCCAGTCGGGGGCGTACGGTAACAGCACCCACACCGGCTTGTCGAGCGCGCCGGCAACGTGAGCGACCGAAGTGTCCACTGATATAATAAGGTCTAGTTCGGCAGTAACCGCTGCCGTCTCATCAAAATCAGTCAGCTCAGCGCTCAACGCAAAGCAATGCGCCAGTTGCTTAAGCAGAAGCATTTCTTTGTTCTCAAGGGGTTTCTGCAGGATGACCCAGCAGATTTGATTGATTTCGAGCAGCCCTCGCAATAATTCAAATGGAATAGACCGGTTGAGGTCATTTTTATGTTGAGGGTTGCCTCGCCATGTGATACCGATAAGTGGTTTGCCATGTTTCTCTATACGCTTTCGCCATTTGGAATGCTTCTCCGGGTCTGATGTCAGGTAGGGAACGTCGCTGGGAATATCGGATTCTGAAAAAGTCCTAAGAGCCAGCGCCAGACTAGGCAATGGACAGTGACAGTCATATTTGACAGGAAGCTCTGGCTCCGCTAGCACTTTTATGGAATTGAAGCTACGTTGTGCAAGCTCGGTAAGCGTGGGATGAAGGCGTACAGACACCTCAGCGGCCAGATTCGCCACCCGCGGCAAATAGCGCAGAAACTGAATAGAATCGCCTAGCCCCTGTTCGCCCCAAAGCAGTATATGTTTGTCTTGGATCGATGTCTCACCCAGCCACAAAGGCCGGCCGAAGTCCGGCATTTTGGGGGAGTCTTTTCTTTTCAAGCGCCATTCATATAACTCCCACCCATTCTTGAAGTCTCCACCCAATAGCAAAGCGAGCGATTTATTCCCGTAGGCTTCTGCGTAGTCCGGCTTGATTGCTATGGCGTTGTCGTAACTGTCAAGAGCAGCATCAAGTTGCTTGAGTGCGTGGAGTACAAGGCCGCGGTTCGAGTAGGCTTCTGCGTAGTCCGGCTTGATTGCTATGGCGTTGTCGTAACTGTCAAGA
>DYJH01000080.1:16626-16696 GCA_020723255.1 Desulfonema limicola
GCAGCATCAAGTTGCTTGAGTTCTTGGAGCGCAATGCCGCGGTTGAAGTAAGCTTCTGCGTAGTCCGGCT
>DYJH01000081.1 GCA_020723255.1 Desulfonema limicola
CTCGCGACATCCAGCTTGGAAGGCTGGAGCTCTACCAACTGAGCTACTCCCGCTAAGGCCTGCATTATATTATTACAAAACCTAACACACCATAAAAAATTTACTATATTCACCTAATTTTGAGCTACAATCCAGAAGAAAGCCATGTAGTTCCAAATACGACCTCAAAATACCCCAGGAGAATCTCCTACAACCGACTCGCTTTCAAGGCTGGTGGTGGGGGGAGGATTTGAACCTCCGAAGGCTTCGCCGACAGATTTACAGTCTGTTCCCTTTGGCCACTCGGGAACCCCACCCTAATGACATCTGGAGCCAGAGACAGGAATTGAACCCGCGACATCCTCATTACAAGTGAGGCGCTCTACCTACTGAGCTACTCTGGCTCACTTAACTATAATTTATACTTATAAAAAACGTCAGCACCCAAAAAAGGTGCTTTATTCAACTTCTTGTTTCTACTTATATATATTACCAAAACCCTTTAAACTCGATAATATACTAAGCCCAAAAGATTTTAATTGTTATTTATTGAATTCAGGAGGTTAAAATTAATTTTCTATCCATGATATCGAATAAATACCAATTGCCAAAATCATAGGAACTCTTTCTTCTAATCTTTTATAAATAAAATTTCAACATTTTTTTTGCAATAATATTTATAATTATAAAGAAAACGACAAATAACATGATAACTATTTGTAATAATACATCATAGCATTGTATTAATTAATGTTGATGTTTTTCTGGAGATTGAATTAGTTCAGAATTGGCCTTGACAAGTTAGAACTTATTTGCTTAATCTTTCCGAAATAAATTGGTTGACGTTTGTAACGAATTTTTTGATTTGAACAAATTCTAAACAATGTAATGAACAAATTCATTATGATATATAATATAATTAGTTAAATCGGGCGATTGAATCAATCCTGCCATAACTGTTATCGCTTCCAGATAATTAAAATAGTTCGCAATAATTAACAGATAAATTGATTTCCTTTTGACATTCAGCATAAACATAGTGAATTCTTTGAGAGGGTAAATATTTTGAAAAATATAAAAGTTATTATCTATATAATTATATTGGTAATTTCAATAGTGGGTTGCGCTCATAACAGAAATATACAAAATTCTCCGGATAAAAGTTTGGATACTTTAAAAAAAGAGTTAGCCGGTTCTGCCAATACCGGCGGAAATACTGCCGCTTACGTTGACCAAATTGATAATTCCAAAAAATCGAATGACCAGCATCCTGATATTATAGATACAATTAAGCCTGATACAATTAATATTTCCAAACAAGGAAATTCCGTAAAAGCTTGTTCTTCTCAGCTTCCTGATGACATAATGCCTATACCCGCTGACTCCGGCCGTGGAGATGATGATATAGAAAATTTTAAGTCTCCTTCTGCCAAGCTGAATGGCCGCAAAAATAATTCTGAAGCAATAATGGATGAAGCGCTGGATTATTGCCAGATGTCTCAGGAGTTATGGCAAAACGGCGAACTGGAAAATGCGATTGAAGCGCTGGATCAGGCTTATTCCTTGATTTTATCTGTGAATATTGATGAAAATAATGCTAATCTGGCTCAGCAAAAGGAAGATATCAGATATACTATCTCAAAAAGAATACTTGAAATCTATGCTTCAAGAAATTTTGCTGTTAATGGAAACCATAAAGCTATTCCTATGTTAGTGAACAGCCATGTTCAGGCTGAAATCGATCTTTTTTCTACAGGTGTTGAAAGTAATTTTTTCAGGGAATCATTAAAACGTTCCGGAAGATTTCGCGCAAAAATAATTGAAGAGCTTAAGAAAGCCGGAATGCCGGTTGAGTTGTCGTGGTTGCCTTTAATTGAAAGCGGTTTCAAGGTTACCGCTCTTTCTCCTGCCAGAGCCCTGGGTCTTTGGCAATTTATTCCATCGACAGGTTACAAATTCGGTTTGAAAAGGGATTTGTTTGTTGATGAAAGGCTTGATCCCATAAAATCCACTTTAGCGGCGATTGATTATCTTAAAGAACTGCATCAAATGTTCGGTGACTGGACGACAGTGCTTGCTGCTTATAACTGCGGGGAGGGAAGGGTTTTAGGCGTAATAAGAGATCAAAACGTGAACTATCTGGATAATTTTTGGGATCTTTATGAAAAGCTTCCCAGAGAAACATCAAGATACGTTCCGAGGTTTTTAGCGACTCTTCAGATCCTATCTAACCCCGGTAAATACGGCATTGACACTGCCGATCTTGAATGCCCGGTTGAATATGAAATCATAGATATTACAAAACAGGTTCATATCAAAGATATTGCCAAAGAGATAAATGTTGACGAAATGCTTTTAAGGCGCCTTAATCCTGAGCTGAGGTATGGTATTTTGCCTCCTTATGAATATCTTCTTAAAGTGCCGCCAGGCAAAGGCAAAGAACTGCTTGCAAAAATAGACACAATCCCAATTTCTTCGCTGACCCAGACAAAGCCGCAAATTTCTACTGCTTATTATAAAGTAAAAAGAGGAGACTCGCTTTTAGCAGTTGCAAAACGCTATAATATCAGCATTAAAAGGCTAATGCATGACAACAAAATGCGAAAACCAGTTCTTCTTGCAGGAACTATGCTTAGGGTTCCTTATAAGGAAAAGTCAGCATTGTCAGCGCCTGAAACGGCAAAAACAATTCAACAAAGCAGTCGCAGCGAAGCCGCACAGCCTTTGACGCATGTTGTTAAAAGCGGCGAGTCCCTCTTGATTATAGCCAACCGTCACAAGACAACAGTTAACAACATAAAGGAACTAAATAAATTAAATACAATGTATCTTCGTGTAGGACAGGTTTTATATCTTAATAAACCCGGTAATGATGAAGATGATAATATATTCAAAAAATATCGTGTTAAACGCGGAGAGAATCTGTTTAGGATTTCACAAAAACATAATATGCCGCTTGACAGGCTTTTAAGCATAAACAAGCTTAGGCCAAAAAGCAAAATACATACCGGGCAATATATTTACGTAGAATGATAGCAGCTATAAAATTCTTTTATTTACATCCCAGATCCATTTTCATATCAGCGGGAGCTGTAATATTAATTGTTGTAAATATGGATTTCTTCTGTCCCGCTGCAATATCGAATTTCCATGTTAGTGTTTTGCGATCCTGTTCAGAAACCGGGGTATTATGCTGAAAAGCTAGTTTTATATTTTCATCGCCAGCTTGTGGATAAGGATATTCAATAAGCACCTTCGCAGGAATTTTTCCGGTATTCTGTATATCGATGCGTATATCCCGTATAACGGCCTGCATATTTTCATAAAACATTTTTCCCGCCGACTTTTTAGTTATTAGTGAATAAGCATTAACTAAAGGATCAATGCCAAAAAAGAAGACCCCTTCCTGCCCGGAGTAAGAAAAAACCTGCTTTTTTAAATAGGCTCCATCAATCATGAATATGGCCTCTCCTTCAAGAATCTCAATCGGTTCCGGAAAATTGACTAAAGCTTTAACAAAGGACTGTGAGCTCAGAGTCGGTCGAATAAGGTGAATAAAATCGGCTGTCCACTCATCTTCTTCGATACTCAATCGTTGCCGCAATCCTGTCGGTAAGTTATTTTTGCCAAGATGCAAAAAAGTAATATTGCTCTTTCCTTTCTTCTGCAGTGCTGATGTGGCAGAGAGCGGATTGATAATCCAGGGTGTCAAATCAGGCAGAGCATCTGACCGAACGGGTTGTGAGGTTGATATGCTCAAATCTACTTCGTTCCAATCCTGACCCGAATCCTGCCAGATATCAGCCTCCCATGAGAATAGTATCCGCTTTTCCCGTGGGCGAGCATCAATGCGGTATGCTGGCTTCCAGCCGCAACCGGACAGGAGATATCCATATGTCAGCAATGCTTCATGTGTTTTTGAAGCGGAAACAAGCAAGGTTATCTCCCATAGAGTTTCTTTTTTTTCTCCTGTTCGGTTAAGTTCATCAGTTACTTCCTTTATCTGCTTATTGATTGTGTCTAACTCCTGCTCACATGAAAGTTTATCGTGATATGCTTTTTGTATGTTTTTACCGATTGCAGAAACAATATTGAATGACTCGGAAAGAGTCTTGGTTTTAGATTTTGTCTGCATTTGCCAGAACTGAACCTGGGTTTCAAGAGAAGAGATAGCGGCCTGAATTGAATTCCTTTCAGATTTAAGTAACTGGGCTTGTTTGCGTAATTTTTTTATTTTTTCATCATCATAACGGACAACCTGCCTCCATGTCTGATCTTCGATTCTTACGCCGGTATCTTTCAGCAAACGGGTGACAAGGGAATTAGGATCGGCCTGGCCGGGAAGGAAGAACACGGCTGTTTGCAAATCTTTGCCCACATGGTTCAGATGCACTTTTGACTCCTCAACCACCTGAGCTGAATCAGGATATATGATAACTTCCTTCGGCACAGCTCTTGCGTTTAAAGGATACAAACAAAAAAAAGAAGTGATTATCGCTGCACATATCCATCTACAATATTTAATCATACATTAATGCCTCGACACACCTCATAAATGTTTGACTACTATTTAATTTGTATAATGAAACACAAAATATGTCAAACTTGTTGTCCTGATGTTTCTCCTAATAAAAAAGCCTAACCCATTTTTGCCAAAGCCTTTAGTATCCGAATATAAGGATATGAATATCGGTTTCGTTCATGTTATCCATTCTCCAAACATGGCCATAAACGGCATGAGCCTCGTTTTGCTCCGATCCATCTTGGCCCTTGTCCACTTACTCACCTTGTCACCATAGAGCATAAATGCAAGCGTGACCGTAGGCTATAACGCATTTTGTTGGGCCGCGAGCCCGTGCACGCCGTCAATCGGCCTCGAACCAGGAGGCGCAGGCGACAACGTGATCTATGGGATTGTTGGCGTCGTAGAACACTGGGATGATGGAGCCTTCGAGGACATTATATCCAACATAGAATGCCCGACCCGAGACATCCGCCCCGCTGGCGGTCCTGAAATGATAGAAGATTCGGTCGTCTGACCATTCTGCAGTGTTTTCTCGACTATCGATATACGCCATTGCCACTTCACCGCTTCGGAGGAGCCGGATTTCACGCCAACGTCTGAGAGCGACTATGGTCATTGTCCCCAAGGCGAGCGTGATCACGCAATACAACACCCAGTCGATATCAAAGTGCATCCTCATGATCGACAGAAAATGCCACAGAATAAGCATGAATGGCGCATAAGCGGGAAGCCGAACAGCGGCTCTCCAGGAAAGGTGGACATGGCGAGGTGGAGAGTTATAGCCCTGTTCATTGACCCAAGGAAGCGGGAGCCTGGCTATTATCATAGCGGCGACACAGTAGGCGCAGACCGTTACAATGCAAGGCAGGAAGAACCACCAGGGGCCATTATTTGAATGCACCCCTCCGAGCATCAGCGAGAGGCCAATGTAGATGACCGTGAGCGCTATGGTGACTGCGATCTGCATGGTTTCGACTCAATTCGGCGTGGATGGGAAGTAGATCATAATAGCGAATTCGTTCTGAGAGACATTGAGCTTCTCTCGCACAGTCTTGATATCAAGCGGTTTTATTTCATATATACGGCTTGGTTTCCTATTCCCGGATTTGATCTCACCGGCATCTTTAATGCTGGCTGTAAGCTTTTCAAAATGTTCTGTTTTCATGATAATAACCCCTTTACCATTTGCCAGAGAATCTTGAGCTGATCCGGCGTTAAATCTTCTTGTTCGGTCTTTTTATATGGAAAAAGCATAAAATTAGCTCATTTATCAAATTATTTTAAATCAGATTACGGTTGTTTTCTTGGGAGAGCCAATATATTGCAGTGTTTTTTCTCAGTTATATTCGCAGTAAGAGTTTTTTTCTCAATTCCCCAATCTTTTATAACTCCGACAACATCATACTTACATTCACTCAAGATATCGTTTATATTGTCTATGTCGTTTTGGGAATGTAAGCCTGTTTCAAACACAATTGTTGGCCTGTGGGTTAAAATGGTATTCTTCGCCCCAACCATTACGCTAACCTCATGCCCTTCCACATCTATTTTAATAAACGATACAGGTTTTTTATTTCCGGACATAACTGCATCAAGAGGCAAAGTTTTAATTTCATATTTGCCGCTGTCGGAAATCATGGACATAGTGTGGTCGGAATCATTTACATCAAATCTAACGGTTCCCTCTGAGTCTGAACAGGCACAGCTTAGTAATATAGCATTTTCTAAAGCATTTAAATGAAAAAGTGCCTTAATATATGAATGTAACTTAATATTTGGTTCAATTGCATAAACGTTTCCATCAGGTCCAGCCTGATCAGCCATAACCAACGACAAAAGGCCTAAATTTGCCCCAATATCAACAGCGACTGTATTTTTTTTTACATAGCGTCTTATTATCCATTCCATGCCAGGATCAATAGAGCCTTTCACTTGAACACGGCTAGTAGCAGGCTCACCAGAGTTAACAGGAATCAGGAGGTTGCTTTCTGTACGCACCAATTCTCTAATTATTTTTTTTTGCAGAGTCTTTTTCAATCTTTTTCGCGCCCATGGGAGTATAGCAAAGCCCATTGGGAAATGATCCTTGAAACGATAATAAGATCTTAATCGATCAAGCTTGTAATTCATGTTGCACCTTTGTTTTTTGATACTTATTATTCTGATTAAAATATCTCAATAAAATATTTCTATGCATGCTATTAACCATATCATATAACTAAGCATGAAAAAAGCAATAACTATTAATGAATATTATAAATATATCAACGGAATACTACTAGATGAAGAATATGAAGCTCACAATCTTTACGAGGCTCATAATCAGCTATCTTGCAATTATACTTTTAATTATCGGCTTGGGAATCTATGCCCATTTCAGGCTTAACCAGGTTAATCACATTATAAATTATATTATATCAGTTGATGATGCCACAACAACTATTACCTCAGAGCTGAAAGACTATATCCTCACTCAATTGGAATTTGAAGAAAAATTCTTTGTTTTAAAAGATAAGGATTTCTATATCCATTTTTGGAAATCAGAGAATTATTTTCCGGAAGCAATAGAAAAATTGGAAGAAATAGCAGACACACCATATAAAAGAAATTTGGTAGATGATACTAAAATTACATATAATTCATATCTTTCATTATTCAGGCAGGAAGCAGAGGCAATTTTACTTAAAGGTAAATCAAATGAAAAAAGCTTTAATGCTTATAAGGCTAAAAAAGAGAAAATGTCGGCTCAGATAGAATACAATCTTCAAGAACTTATAAAAATCGTTGACCAAGACAGGTGGAAAAAAACCCGGGAAGCCAGTGTAATAAGCATTAAAGTTATAAATGTGACCACAGCGACTGTTGCCATTGCAGTAGTGATGGTTATTTTAATCTCCGTTATAAACACTAGAAGCATAAACCGTCCTATACTGCTTTTAAAAGAAAAAACAAAGGAGGTTGCAAAGGGCAGATATCCGAAGCGGATAGATATAAGTTCTCCACCTGAAATCGGAGAACTCACTACGGCATTTGATAACATGTGCGAACGGCTTAAAGAACTGGATGATTTAAAGATTGATTTTATAAGCCATATTTCCCATAAATTGCGTACTCCTCTTACCGCAATAAAAGAGGCCTCCAGCATGTTGCTGGAAGGAGTTTTTACAAGTATTCCTGAAAGACAACATGAGCTCTTTTTGATTATAAAAGAGGAATGTAAGAGGCTTATTGATGAGGTGAATAGAATTCTCGATCTTTCTCGTATGGAAGCTAAGATGATGGATTATCATTTCGAGTTTACCGGAATTATTCCTATCATTAGAAACAATGTGTTAAAATTATCACCTCTTGCACAGAAAAAGGGTATTGAATTCGAAATGAATCTTATAAATGAGCTGCCCCCTATAAATATTGATCAGGAAAGGATAATTCAGGTAATTGAAGAGTTATTAGGAAATGCACTTAAATTTACACCAGAGAGAGGGAAGATAGCAATATCAGCTTCAAGAAATAAAAAAGGGATGGTCGAAGTGTCTGTTTCTGATACCGGTTATGGAATTCCGGAGAAGGAGCTTGAAAGGGTTTTCGAAAAATTCAAACGGATAGAAGGTGGTAGAGCAGCAGAAAGAGGGTCTGGGCTGGGGCTATCTATTGCAAAGCACATTATAACTGTTCATGGAGGTCGAATATGGGCAGAAAGCAATCCAGGAAAAGGAAGCACTTTTTATTTTACCTTACCAGTGTCTTAATCATAATTATATTCAATATATCAGTACTGTTAGGGTGCGCTTATAAGGCAAACCTTACTCTGAAGCAAACAGAGAACCTTATGATCAGTGGTGAATATCATCTGGCTATGGAAAGGTTTTGCCAGCTCTTGAAAGAATATCCCCAAATGGGAGACAGCATCCTTTTTAATATGGGTTTAATGTATGCTAATCCCGAAAATCCGGATAAAGATTACAAAAAATCTTTAATATATTTTAAAAGGGTAATAGATGAATTTCCAGGCAGTAATTTGAAAAATCGTGCCCAACTATGGGAATCGCTTTTACATAGAGTTATATTGCAAGGTAGAAATATTGAAAAACAGCAGACTGAGCTTACAACTTTAATAGAAAAAACAAATTTTCTTAAAAAAGAGATTCAGTTAAAAGATAAAAAATTAGATGAACTGCAAAAGGATAATCAGCTAAAAGATAAAAAAACATATGAACTGCAGCTGCAGATAGAACAATTAAAGGAAATTGATTTGAATATCCAGAAAAAGAAAAGAATCAATAATCTTAAATGAGGAGTTAATGAATAAGATACTGATAGTTGATGATGATACAAATATTTTAAAAGTATTACAGATGAGGCTTGAGGCAGAAGGCTATATTGCAACAACATTTGCAGATATTCAGAAAGCAATAGAAATAACCAGGGAAGAAGAATTTGATCTGGCTTTGGTCGATCTGAAGCTTGCAAGCAAAAATGGCATTGAACTGATGGAAATACTGCACGATATCCGGCCTGAAATGGCGGTAATCATTCTCACTGCCTTCGGAACCATCGAAAGCACCGTTAATGCAATGCAAAAGGGAGCATACAGTTACCTTACAAAGCCATTTGACCATCGCCAGCTTTTATTGCAGATAAAAAATGGCATTGAAAGGACAAAGCTTTCAAAAGAAGTAAGAAGACTTAAAAATATAGTTGGAGAACGTTATGAATTCAAAAATATAATATGTAAGAGCAGAAAAATGAAAGAGGTTTTGAAACAGGTTGCTATGGCAGCAGGAACTGACTCTAGTGTATGCATACATGGTGAAAGCGGTACAGGTAAGGAACTGATAGCAAAAGCGCTGCACCTTGCCAGCTTTAGAAAAGATGGCCCTTTTTTAGCAATTAATTGTGCAGCTATTCCTGAAAACCTTTTGGAGAGTGAATTGTTTGGTTTTCAAAAAGGGGCTTTTACCGGTGCAATTTCCAGCAAAAAAGGGCTTTTTGCCCAAGCTCATAGAGGTTCAATCCTTTTGGATGAAATCGCTGAAACGCCTTTGCACATGCAGGCGAAACTTTTGAGAGTGCTCCAGGAAAAAGAATTTTATCCTCTTGGCTCGGAACACCCTATTAAAACTGACGTCAGAATAATAGCTGCTTCCAATAAGGACCTTGTATTGGAAGTAAAAAAAGGTTCCTTTCGCAGTGACCTTTTCTACCGCCTCCATGTTATTCCAATATACCTACCGCCTTTAAGAGAGAGAAAAGATGATATTCCTCTTCTTGCACATCATTTTTTAAAAAGATTTTCCGCAGAAATGAAAAAAGATATAAAAGAAATTACCTCATCAGCTATGCAAAAACTTTTATCTCTTAATTGGCCGGGCAACGTAAGAGAATTGGAAAATACCATTGAATATGCCGTGGCCATGTCCACTCAGAATATAATCAGAGCGGATACAATTTTACAAACCCAACAAAATAAAGAGGAATTTATAAAAACTCTGAAACATGCAAAAAATGATTTTGAAAAACAGTATATTTCAAATATGCTTTCATTAACGGAAGGAAATATAAGTAAAGCAGCAGATCTGGCTGGAAAATATCGGGCTGATTTTTACGACCTTCTAAAAAAACATAACATAAATTCATCAGATTTCAAAACAACAAAATAAAATGTATGAAATACACTGCATAATTAATATTATACAAAATTAAATAGTTATACAATAACCAGCCTTATAGCCTAATCCTAGTGTATGAAAAAGCATTCGCTTAATTCATAGAATCATATCCCCTTATAATATAAATCAATTTATAACAGCATGTTACAATAATAGTTCATTTTGGTCTATAATTTGCTTTATATGAGGAAATCTTTTAAAATGGCATAACATATTAACATCTATGAGACTATCAAAAAACAGGGGGGTCCGGACAATGGAAAAAAAAGTTTTGATCGTAGACGATGATGAAAAAATAACTACTTTGGCTAAAATTATCTTAGGAGACATACTCGCCAGCAAAGGGGATTATAATATTAAGACAGCCGTTAACGCTGAAGAGGGATATATGGTTTCCCTTGATTTCAAACCGGATATTGTTCTAACTGATATCCAGATGCCCGGAAAAAATGGTATCGAAATGGTCAGGGCTATAAGGACACTTAATCCACATGTAAAGACGATTTACATGAGTGGTGAATGGAATAGATTTAAGATTCCTCTAGAAGAGGAACATACACAGCATCACACATGCTTTCTAAAAAAACCATTTGCTATTTCAGAGTTGAAGCACCTGCTTTCTGCAAGTTAGAATCTTTATTAACCAAATTCAATAAGGCTTAATCTTGCTTACTTTATTAATTATATAATCATAAGGAATTATCACATGAACGATTGCCGGATTAGTTTTTTTACCCGATGCTGTAGTTCTATGCCCTGGGTTGTTATAATCACAAGTTTCTTTATGCTAGCCATAATAACATGCTTTTCTATAATACATTTCTTGTCTTTATATTTCTAAGGAAACCGGCATGGCCCACCTGATAGAAAATGTTCCTTTCTTCCCCCAGGAAACCTATCAGTGTGGGCCTTTATCCCTGGCTGAAGTTCTAAAAATAAGACAGGCTTATAAAAAGGAGATTATATGGCAATATAACAAGTAGCCCGTTACTATACGCGATGGGATCTTGTTAATCACAACGGGAGGATTGTCTTATATGATATAAATAACGAATACATGGATAATCGTATATACAATAACCCTGAAGAATTTCAGGTTATAGTTGGAATGCTCCGCAATGAAAAATATATATGGTTTGATCCAAATACGAAACACTTAAGAACCAGTTTCGGATTATTAGATGAGCCAAGCGGTAAGGAGGAAAATTAAAAGAACTTAAACACATTGAGAGTCCGATTATAAATTGATTTTAACTACACAGTCATGCCTTGTCATTATTCCCTTGCCTCTAAGATATCCCGGTGGTATAAATAAATATTTTTTCATAACTGATTAACATTTATAATGTTCTACTTAAACGGAAAGGGCTTAATGATGAAAATAGCGGTTAGCGGCAAAGGTGGAGTCGGCAAAACAACTTTTTCAGCTCTTTTGATACGCGCTTTAAATAAAAAGGGCAGGCATGTGCTTGCAATCGACGCTGATCCGGACGCGAATCTTGCAGCAGCAGTGGGAATCAAAGGAGCGGATAAGATAGTTCCAATTGCAGAAATGAAAGACCTTATTTTTGAAAGAACGGAAGCACAGCCAGGAACCATAGGCGGTTTTTTCAAACTGAATCCGAAAGTGGACGATCTTCCGGAATCTTTGTCTGTTAAATTTGAAAATATCAAGTTAATGAGGCTTGGCGGAGTAAAAAAGGGAGGATCAGGCTGCATATGCCCTGAAAGCACTCTTTTAAAAGCGCTTGTTACACACATTGTGCTTTCGCGGGACGAGGTCGTGGTTATGGATATGGAAGCAGGCATTGAACACCTCGGCAGGGCTACCGCACAGGCTGTTGACAAGCTTTTTATAGTCGTTGAACCGGGACGCCGCAGCATTGAAACTGCAGGTCATATCAAAAAGCTTGCTTCTGAAATAGGACTTAAGAATCTATTTCTTGTAGGAAACAAAATAAGAGGCGATAAAGATATTAAATTTTTGAAAGAGAACCTTCCTGATTTTGAATTCTCATGTTTTATACCATATGACGACACCCTTATTGAATCGGATCTGAATGGAATATCTCCTTTCGACACCAAAACCGGCGCTATAATGGAAATTGAAAAGGTAATAGCCGGGTTAGCTGAAAAATGAGGAAAAGATATCTTCCTGCGCAAAAACTTTCGGGTAAACGAATCCCGGCAGCCAGAGTAAGACCTAATGCAGATGGTGTTTTAAAAAAAGTATTTGCTGCAATCGGAGTTCCTGAGCATGCTGAATTTAAACCCGACCCTTTTCAGTTAAACGCGATAGAAGCGATAGAAAGAGCAGACTGCCTTGTTACCGCTCCAACAGGCGCAGGAAAAACATGGATAGCGCAACAAGCCATATCAAAAGTACATAGGAAAGGTAAAAAATCCTGGTATGCTTCTCCATTAAAAGCTTTGTCCAATTCAAAATATCATGAATTTTCTGAAATATTCGGTTCAAATAATGTAGGCATACTAACCGGAGACAGGAAAGAAAATCCGGATGCTCCCATAATTGTCGGTACAACTGAGATATTAAGAAACCAGCTCTATGATGCAATGCATCATGGCGTGACCCTTGCTACCGATTTTGCTGTTCTTGATGAAGCCCATTTCCTTGGCGATGAGGAAAGAGGCGTGGTATGGGAAGAAACGATGATATATCTTCCTGCAAGAATCCCTCTTTTAATGCTTTCAGCCACAATAGGCAATGCCAACCAGATAGCATCATGGTTGTCGTCCATCCGTGGGAAAGAGTGCATCGTTATTACTGAAACAAAACGGCCTGTACCGCTTTTCCCGCTCTATCTCCATCCTACAGGAACACTTCTGCCTCTGCTTTCAGATACCTCCTCAAAAGGCGGAGCGCAGCTTTTCAAAAAGATAGGAGAACTTTTAAAAACCCAAAAATACGGCAAGCTCCCTTATTTTCAAACTTTGCCGCCTTTTGGCGATATTTTGGCTGTGCTCAAAAAATATCATCTTCTGCCTGTAATATTTTTCCTAAAATCCCGTGCTGATTGCGATGCAGCCCTTAATCTTTGCATCAATCACAATATTTCATATTCCAGAAAAAGGGAGCTTAAGGAAAGAGTAAAAGAACTTGAAAACAACATCCCACATATCTCATTTCATCGCCATTTGGGTAAACTGGAAAATTTAGCGGTTGCATCGCACCATAGCGGCCAGCTTCCGTCATGGAAACTTATTGTTGAAACCCTGATGACAGAAGGGCTGCTTGATGCTGTTTTTGCTACATCAACCGTTGCCGCCGGTGTTAATTTTCCTGCAAGGTCAGTCGCTTTTCTTAATTCCGACCGTTACAATGGAAAAGAGTTTTTGCCGCTTTCATCAACCGAGTTTCACCAGATGACAGGAAGGGCGGGCAGAAGAGGAATGGATAACATTGGCTTTATGCTTGCGATACCCGGCAGATTTCTTGATATCAGATTAATAGCAAAACTTATTTATTCCCCATCCCTTGATATCCACAGCCAGATCAGAATCAACTTTTCAATGGTTTTAAACCTTTTGCTTTCACACTCCCCCGATCAGATTGAAGATCTGTTAAAAAAGTCATTTGCTGCATATATTATAAAACAGGAGAAAGAAAAGCGTAGGAAAAAGCATTCCGGAAACGGAAAGGAACTGTTACTGAAAGCATTCACACATCATCTTAACTTTTTAATTGAAACCGGATATGTCACAGAAAGCGGAGAATTGACGGAAGACGGAATATGGGCGTCCCAACTTCGGGTAGATCAACCTCTTGTAATTGCTCAAGGGTTCAGACTTGGAATATTTCCACAAAAAGACCCGGCGCTTCTTGCCGGTACAATAGCAGCGTTTGTAAACGAAAAAGAAATGGAAGACAGAATCGAAAAAAGTTTTACGCCGATAAAACTTGTTTCAGCTTTTGCCGATGTTAAAAAAGGCTTATTGCCATTTGCCAAGCTAATGTTTGACAGCGGATTTGAGATAAGACCTCTTTATTTAAGAGCATGCGCTGCAATTTATGCCTGGGCTGCCGGTGAGCCATGGGAAAAAGCAGTCTTGATATCTGAATTGGATGAAGGCAATCTTGCTATGCTGATTTTACGGACCGCTGATAATTTAAGACACATAAGATCCCTGTCAAAAGCATTTCCAGAAGCCTCCCATACCGCGGCTGAAGCGATAGATCTGCTTCTTAAAGATCCTGTTGTGCCTTTTGATTATTATCCTGCCCATAAAATTTCGGAGCAAACATTGCCTTGAAAAAAAACACCATATGTAGTTTACTGGGTAAAACTTACTAACCTCCATGCCCAGGGCTGGCACAACGAAGCATTAGAATACAGTATCCAGGAGCCAGAATAACCATAGTATTGTTTTTCTTATGTATTATGACCCATACATTCTCATATATAAAACATGTTCATCAGGAGATCAATTAATTTGTGAATGTTTTTCGTAAAAATTAATTGGCTCGGGAGATTTATATGATTGGAGATAGACCCCCATACAAATTTATTTTATTAGTTCTTTTTTTTATTGCACTTCCTTCAATTGTTTTTGGGGCAACATCTCATATGTCAAAAGACAATGAAGCTTCTGAAGAATTGAACCAGACGAAATGGTGGGCCACGGTCAAAAAGAATCTCAAAGATCAGGAATACCACATCAAGTATCAGGGAAAAACCGATTTGCCTGATACGAAAGGTGCTTATCAGGCGCAGAACCGGTCTCAGAATTTAAGAACATATTTTAAGGGCAAAGGCATAAAGGTTACAGGCCGGACAGAACGGACAGAAAAAGAACCAGGTTGGCATGTCGGACTTTCGCTTGAAACCATTGGCAATGGCGATAATATTATAGCTCTGCCGAAAAACGAAACCCCTAACCCTTATATTAAAGATTCCCGAATCGAGTATGACCGGGATGCAGTGGTTGAATGGTATGAAAACAGACCTGACGGGGTTGAGCAGGGCTTTACAGTCAAAGAAAAGATAAACGGAACAGAAAAAATTGAACTGATCTTACGCATTGAGGGCAATACAAAGCCTGTATTGTCTGAAGATGCTAAAGCTGTCGATTTTCTTACAGACTCAAATGCAAGGGTATTAAGATATGCGGGTCTTAAGGCTTTTGATGCTGATGGCAGGATACTTCCTTCATATTTGGTTATCGAAAACAGCGCATTAAAAATTATTATCAACAGCGTTGATGCAAAATACCCCATCATAATTGATCCTCTCCTGACTTCTCCTATCTGGACGGCGGAAGGTAATCAGTCAGAAACTGAGTTTGGCTATTCCTTATCCACAGCAGGGGACGTGAATGGCGATGGATACAGTGACGTTATTGTTGGGGCTCCTTATTACGATAACGGTCAAACAGATGAAGGCAGGGTTTTTGTTTTCTTTGGAGGACCTGATGGCATTTCCAGTGTGGCCGGCTGGACAGCGGAAGGCAACCAGGAATATGCTTATTTCGGATGTTCAGTATCTACGGCAGGGGATGTGAACGGAGACGGTTACAGTGACGTCATTGTGGGGGCTCTCTTCTATGATAACGGCCAATCACATGAAGGGAAAGCATTCGTTTTCCTTGGCGGCCCAAACGGCCTTTCCACTTTGGCCAACTGGACAGCAGAAGGCAATCAGACACTATCTGGTTTTGGCTATTCCGCGTCCACGGCAGGGGATGTGAATAGAGACGGATACAGCGATGTCATTGTCGGGGCTCCCAATTACAATAATGGCCAAACAAATGAAGGGAAAGCATTCGTTTTCCTTGGCGGCCCAAACGGCCTTTCCGCCGTGGCCGGGTGGACATCGGAAGGCAATCAGCCATATGCTCGGTTTGGCGCTTCAGTATCAACGGCAGGGGATGTGAACGGAGACGGTTACAGTGACGTCATTGTCGGAGCCAACGGTTACGACCAAAATAAAACAGATGAAGGGAAGGCATTTCTTTTCCTCGGTGGCCCAAACGGCCTTTCCGCCGTGGCCGGGTGGACAGCGGAAGGCAACCAGGAATATGCTAATTTTGGCTGTTCCGTGTCCACGGCAGGGGATGTGAACGGAGACGGTTACAGTGACGTCATTGTCGGAGCCAACG
>DYJH01000082.1 GCA_020723255.1 Desulfonema limicola
CGGTATTGACACTGCCGCTGAACGTGCCACCGTCGGTTTGACAAGCGTTAGCACAAACGGAGTAACCGATAATGCGACATACACGATCACAGCCACAACAGCAGGAGTTTTAAGCATAAGTGACGGGAGCAACAGCGAAACAAAGGCAGCCGTTTCAGACGGAGCCCAGACAGTGAATTTCCAGTCTTTGGGCATCACGCTTAACCTTGGGGCCAATTTTGTAGCAACCGCTGCCGCTCTGAATGCACAAACTCTGGTATTTACAGTAGCAGGCGGGAATTTCGTAACAGGAATAAAAAATGATTCCAACCATTATATTAATGTGGGTATCGACAAAGTTTCAGTATCGGATTTGAGTCTTACCGCTGTTACGGGTACGACATTATCTGATTTGGATACCATTAATACCGCCATTGATTCTCTGGCATCAAGCAGAGCCGAAATCGGCGCTTCCATGAACCGGCTGAGTTATGCCGCTTCCAATCTTGCTTCAACACTTGAGAACACACAGGCGGCGGAATCCGTAATCAGAGATGTTGATATGGCAGCGGAGATGACAGATTTCAGCAAGAATCAAATATTGACTCAGGCCGGCACAGCAATGCTGGCTCAGGCCAATATGGCGCCACAGGGAGTGTTGTCGTTGTTCAAATAAACCCTCAAACAGATTGCACGATACTTTTCAGAAGCCCCGTTTTCGGATTTCCGGAACCGGGGCTTCGTTTTTTGGCAGATATTTTGCTTATTTTAAAGAATCGGTAAAATTGCTGCGGAAAAAAATAAAATATTCAAGTTTCAGACAAATTTTTCCGATAATCAGAATAAGGTATGGAATTATTTTCCGGCTTTAATTTAAGGAATTAAGAGCAATAATATTGAGGGCGATATGGCTTTAAGCACAAACCAGGTTTCCGGACTTTCAAGCGGTTTTGACTGGCGTACTATGGTTGATCAATTGATATCTGTTGAGCATAAACGGGTTGATTTGGTTACCGCAAAAAAAACGGACTACGAAAAAAAACTTGCTGAATGGCAGTCTTTAAACACGAAGCTTCTTTCCCTGAAGACTGCAGCTGGCGCTCTTAAGGATACAGATGATTTTAATGTGTTCAAAGCAGCTATGTCAACCGACAGCTCCACAATCACAGCTTCCGATCTCTTAACCGTCGCCACATCAACAAGTGCATCCGTAGGCTCCTATTCATTAATTGTCAATAACCTGGCCTCTGCCCAGAAAATTTCTTCAGGGTCTTTTGCGGGCATATCAAGCGCTCTTGGCGCCGATTATGCCGGAGACATTCTGATAAACGGAACCGTTATAAACATTGCTGCAACAGATACATTGGTCAGCGTCAGGAACAGGATCAACAATGCAAATTCAGGCACAAACCCGACCGGAGTTACAGCCAGTATCATCAGCTACGGAACGGGAGATTACAGGATGATTCTTACCAGCGATACAACCGGGGCTTCCGGGATAGGACTGCAAAATGCTGGAACATCTGATATTCTATATCAATTTGGTTTTACAGATTCCGGCAGAATCGCTAAAAACCATCTTACAGGCGGTGACCGGACGGACAGGTTCAGCAGTACAAGCCTTTCTATAAAATCTCTTCTTAACCTCTCAACAACTCAAACCTCAGGCGCAGGAGAAATTATAATAAATGGCATGTCAATCTGTGCAATAGATCTAAACACGGACACTTTAAGCTCTTTGCAGACAAAATTTGCTGCTGCAGGATTAACTGCTTCTATCACCAGCGAAACTGAGGATAATAACACATATTACAGGCTGATGGTTGAAGGCGCCGGTAATACATATACCGATAAGAACAATATCCTTGAAACGCTGGGCATGATAAAGGGCGGAGTATCGGATAGTTATGCTAATACAGGAGATATTGCCAATACTGCTGATGGAGCAGTAATTACTTCCGATACTCTTATTAAAGATATTGACGGTTATACCGGGTATTCTGCCGGAGATTACATTCATCTTGGAGGAACGGATACGGATAATAATCCAGTATCGGACGATACCCTTGTGCTGTCTGACACAACTACGGTAGGCGATCTTCTGTCTAAAATAGAATCCTTATATGGCGATGTTACCGCATCCATAACAGGCGATGGGAAATTGACGCTTGTTGACAACAGTTTGGAAGCAAGTTCTCTTTCAGTTATAATCGGCGTAAAAAATTCCGGTGGGGCAGATGATAACACTCTGAAATTTGATACGGACGGCATCCTTGCCGATACTGTTCGTAAACGCGAAATTGTTGCAGGGTCTGATGCGTCCGTCACTGTGGACGGAGTAACCGTGACACGGTCAGAAAATGCGATTGACGACATCATTACAGGAGTTACGCTAAATTTGCTTAAAGCCGATACCGAAACAACAATTACACTTAACATCAGGCGTGATACCGATACAATCATATCAAATATAAATGCTTTAGTCGCCGGTTACAACAGCATATCCTCTTATATCCAATCGCAAACTTCCTATGATGATGAGGCAAAAAAGCCTGGGGGAATTCTCTTTGGGGACGGAACACTTATGTCTGTAAAATCGGATTTGACATCCATTTTAATACAGCAGGTCTGGGGTGTTTCCTCCGACTACTCAACTATGGGTTTAGTGGGCATCATTGTGGATAAGACAGGTCAGCTTTCCGTAAACAGAGATAAATTAAGCGGTTATTTGATCAGCAACTTTAACGATGTGCAGAAACTTTTTACCGCAAACGGAACAGCAAGCGCGGGAACAATTGAGTATGTGGGACACACTATTGACAGCAAAAGCGGCGAATACACCGTAAATATTGACACAGCAGCAACTCAGAGCGCCTCACTGCCTTCTGACAACACCGGCTTAAGCGGTGATGAGACTCTCACAATTACCGAGGGCAGCAGTATAGCCTCTGTTGATCTGACCAGCGCAATGACTATGACCCAGATGGTCAATGCGATCAACAGTGAATTGAGAAGTGTATATACGCAGATTATTACCGGCGCCGAACAACTTTATGCCGATTCAGGGCAGGTTGCTAAAATCACCTCGGCAACAAAATGGAACAGTATTTATAACAGCACCGGTGATTCTGCAAATCTGGTTAATGGTGATGTAATTTCCTTTTCAGGAAGCGCACGCAACGGCGCCGACATTAGCGGATCTTATATTATTTCCGATATTGCCGTAGATTCTGTTCAGGGGTTGCTTTCCGCCATTGAAACAGCTTTCGGAAACAAGGTTACGGCAGATATCAGCGCATATGGGCAAATCATGATAACCGATAAAACATCCGGGGCAAGCAGTGTAGCTCTGACCTTTGATTATACGAGCGCACATGATCTTGATTTCGGAGATGTGCTTAACACAAATACAGGTGGGCAAGTAGGCCGTTATGCTATGGACATAACCGCATCCGTGGATTCCGGTAACCATATGGTTCTTACTCACAATAAATACGGAACAGGAAATTCATTTACAATCAGCCAGGCAAACAACCTGTTGTGGACAGGAGGCGATCAAACCTTTAACAATGGAGTCGATGTAGCGGGATCAATAAATGGTGAAGCGGCAACCGGTGTCGGCCAGGTTTTAACGGGAAATAGTGATGAAGCAAATATTGACGGTTTGACTATTAAATACACAGGTACTGCAACAGGTGAAATCGGAACTATAAAGCTTACTTTAGGAGCTGCAGAGTTATTTGATCGAAGTCTTTTTGGCATCACGGATGCGTTTGAGGGGTATGTCGCCTTCAAACAGAATTCGCTTCAAGACCAAGTTCAGCAAACCACTAAACAAATCGAAGAGATGGAAGATCGTCTTGGCAAAAAGAAGGAGCATATGATCAGCAGGTTTGTTACCATGGAATTAGCATTAAGCAAATTGCAGAATCAGAGCAACTGGCTGGCAGGTCAGATAAATTCGATATACAACGGATGGGGCAGAGGTTAATTTAGGCCTAAACAAAAAAACAGGAGGATAATCACAATGCATAGCAAGGGGGTACAGTCTTACAGGAAAATCAGCGTAATCACATCTGATCCGGGAAAACTGATATTAATGTGCTACGAAGGAGCTATAGATCAGCTTAAAATTGCAAAACGGAAGTACAATGAAAAAGATTATGAGAACAAGTGTAAGGCTTTGACAAAGGCCATGAATTTTATTGATGAGCTGCTATGCTCGCTTGACTTCGATAGAGGCGGAGCCATTGCCCGAAATCTATCGGCTCTCTACAATTATATGAACAGGAGAATTCTTCAATCTGATGCAAACAGGGATATCGGAGGGATTGATGAAGTTATAGGAATTCTGACGGACCTTTTGTCTGCATGGGAAGAGGTTGTCGGCAGCCTGCACAAAAAAGATCGGCCTGAATCAATCGAATTTAACAGAGAAGGTTTGCAGCAGGCTGTAAATTATATAGGCATATAACGTGGAATGTTAAAATGAACAGCACAGATGAAGAAAAAAAATTTGGCTTGCTATTAGAAAAAAAGATCTTTTTTGCTGCCCAATACCTTTCTGCTACAAAGGAAATGAAAGAAGCATTAATGCTGGGAAAAGAGAAAAATATTATGACTTTGTTATCAAAGAGGCAGGACTGCATCAATAAGATTAAAAAGATAGACAGATCTATCCAAAATATAATCAGTTCTGCTTCTGACAGATTCGGAGAAATCTTTAATAATTACCTTGATCACATAAAAATTCTTTTTGAACAAATTGTGCCTATTGATGAAAATATGATGCTTGTCATTAAAGCAGAAAGCAAGAGTATTAAAGAAGATCTTCTTAAAATGAACAGTGTCAAACATGCAGCAAAAGGATATGGCGCAAAAAGAGTTATAGCTCCGAGATATCTGAATTCCATAAAATAGAATATGGCGCTATTACAAAAAAAGGAGGTGATATCCAATGTTATTGGAACCTGTTTCTTTGGGGGGAAAATCCCTAAATTCTTTATCATGGTCAAATGCTTCCGGTCAGGAACATATTCCTATGGAAGAAAAAAGCAGATCCAGAGAAGAATTAGCTGAACAAATAAAACATACAAATGAAGTTATTGCAGACATGCAAAACAAAATGAAAATCCTCCATAATGTCGATTTATCTTTTTCGATTCACAAGGCTTCGGGGAAGGTCGTAGTAACGGTCGTAGATGAGAATACCGGTGAAGTTATAAGAGAAATCCCTTCATCGGAAGCACTCAACCTGGCGACAAAGCTTGAAGAAACCATAGGTCTTATGCTTGATAAAAAGGTTTGATATGATTTCTATGCCCGAATCTGAATTAATAGATATATCTAATCCTGTTAGGGTGTTGATTATTGATGATGATAAAATAATTGCGGATATTTTAAAGGATCTTGCATTAATTGACGGACAGGACAGATCGGTATCGGTGTGCTACGACGGCGTTGAAGCTATAAATATGATAAAGAAAGAATCTTTTGACCTGATCATAACCGATCTCATGATGCCAAATGTCAGCGGGCTGGATGTTTTAAAGCATGCAAAAAAAGAAGACCCGGATATTCTTGTTATTATTGTTACCGGCTATGCTTCTCTGGAAACAGCTATAGCGGCTGTTAGAGAAGGAGCCTATGATTATATAATGAAGCCCTGTAAAATGGGAGAGATCAAAATAGTTATCAACAGAGCTGCGGATAAAATTAAGTTAAACAGGGAAAATAAAGAATTGACTAAAAAACTAAAAGAAGTTTACCAGGAATTAATGCTTTTGAATAACAGCAAACATAAAGCTGAAAATATTAAAAGTCTAAATATTTTCTCCTCCAGCATGGCCGGTCTTCACTATATATATAATAATTCCATGCCTGATAACTATATAGAGAAATTACAAGCGCTTTCATCCTTAAAGGAAAAAGGGCTTATTACGGAAAGTGAATTCAAGACATTCAAAAATCATTATCTAAACTTGCTGGGAAGTGAAAAATAAAAGAATAAGAGCTAACTATGAAAGAATGTCTAAATATAATGATAGTTGATGATGAACGTACCATTCTTCAAATTTTCAAGGAATATCTTGAAGCAACTACCAACTACAGAGTTATTACTGAAACTAACGGTCTTATTGCCCTTGATATCATCAAACAGCAAAAAATCGATTGCTGTTTTCTAGATATTTCTATGCCGGAAATCGATGGAATAGAACTTGCCAGAATAATCCATCTTTATGACAATACCATACCCATAGTAATAATAACCGGACATCCGACTGTGCATAATGCAATAGAGACTTTGAAAAACGGGGTGGTTGATTTCTTAACCAAACCATTTGAAATGTCAAGGATTCAGCAGACAATCCAGCGTGTAATGAAAGAAAGAGAACTGTTTGTTAACAGAATACTGCTTAAGGAAGCAACCGAAAAAAACCAGGAAATCTTGAAGATCAATCAGGAATTACAGCAGAAACTTAGAGAAGTAGAAGTTATAAATTTTATTCTTCAAAAGCTGGAAAATCCTTCAGGAACAAAAGGAGTGTTAAACGCTCTTGTTAATCTGGCCGGCGAAATAACTAAATGTGATGAAGCCTATTTCTGCATCTTCGATAAAAAACATAAAGATCCGACCATTCTTGCATCTTATCCGAATATTTGTAACAATATTGCCGCAGGCATTGAAAATATTGTAAAGCATAATATCAAAAAGGTTGCTGACGAAGGAATGCCTCTTATTATAAAAAGCAATAACAACTGCAGCAGCACCATGGCCATTCCTCTCAAAATTAAATCGAACACATTTGGTGTTCTTGTATTGTTTATCAATGATAAAGACCGTCATTTTATAAAAAAAGATCTTTATTATATGAATTTTCTATTGGATAAAGCATCTTCTTTAGTAGAAAATCAGGTGCTTTACGAAAATATTTTTGAAAACCTTTTTTCAACCCTTTATGCTTTTGTTAAAATAATCGAAGCAAAAGACCCTTACACAAAAGAACACTCACACAGGGTCTCTTTATATGCAAGATCGATAGGCAATACAGCAGGATGTTCGCAGGAAGATGTTGATAAACTTAACATCTGCGGCCTTTTGCACGATATAGGTAAAATTGGAACTCCGGACAGTATTCTTCTGAAGCCCGGAAAACTATCTGAAGAAGAATTTAATGTAATTAAAAAACATCCTGTCATCGGCAGCGATATTATCGGTCACCTGGGCATGTGGCTTGAAGAATGCAATATAATATATCACCATCACGAAAGGTTCGATGGTAGAGGATATCCTGATGGCATTAAGGGAGAAAATATCCCGATGCTTTCACGCATTCTTTCGATAGCAGATGTTTATGACGCATTGACATCTGATCGATCTTACCGGAAAAAAATGGAGGAACATATTGCATTAAATATTATCAGAGATAATTCGGGCAGCCAATTCGACCCAAAAGTTGTGGATGCCTTTTTTGAAAGTTACAATCAATGCGATTTCAAATTATTATCCCAAGGTGGAAACTACAAGCCAAATGAGCAGGAACAGTATTTGCCTTTATATTCCGGATCCGAAAAAGGCTCATTGAACAGCTATAGCTATTAAGATAAAATCTGAAGATTTATTGTTCCTTCCAATGCACACTGGGGAATCAGATCAATAATTAAGGGGAGCTGTGAAGATTTCAACCCGATTTTTTTAAGTCTTGAAGTAATATCCCCTTTATCCAGAGATCCCAATTCATGTCCTGCCTGAAATTTGGTCATCAGCAAATCCGCCAGATAAATTACATGGGGCAATTCGGAGTTTACAGTTGATAGTTCCGGCTGGTGATGAAATCTGATAGTGTCTATAAGAGATTCATTTAATGCCCAGCGTTCACCCAAGCTTCCACCGGCTTCAGTATGTGTTATTCCTATAACATCTCTTTCAGCTTCACAAAATTCAGCCTTATCTATCTGTGTGCGTCTGTAGAAGAGAGGATATGCAGATGAAATATACTGGTCTAGAACAACTTTTCCGATATCATGCAACAGCCCGGCAGTATATGCTATCTCGGGTTTGACAACCCGTGTAAATTTTGCCAGCTCTTCTGAAATAAGCGCTGTTCCAATAGAGTGGTGGAATAATGCGCCCTTGCAGAGAGAATAGCCTTGTGTTGCGTTTGAAAAGTATAGCTCCATAGAAGCCGAAACAATTATTTTAAAAAGATGCTTTTCTCCCAATAGAGCAAGAGCACGGCTTATTGATGTGACCTTTTCGTTCAAACCGAGGTAAGATGACCCGCATAATCTTAAAATTGCAGCGCTTATAACCTGATCTTTTTTTATGTTAGAAGCAACTTCCTTAATATTATAATTACCATCGTTTATCATCTGTACAACTTTCAGAATTATTTGAGGAATCGGCCGCACCATATTGATTGACTGAAGGATATCACCCGGTGTAGGTTTTTTGAACTCCTTTTCTTTTACTGAAGGCATATCAGCTATAAGATTGATGGAACTGCTGAAAGATCTTAGATCAAAACTTAAACGGTATCCAAAAAATCCACCTGTTTCTGCCTGACAAACTGGTATGGATTCATTGCGCAGAATTTCCTGGACAAATTCGGTAGTTCTTCCCCCGATATTAAGATCGATATCTAATTGAGATACTGGTCCGATCAGTGCTCCCCCGGCTACACATGATTTCATGCGTTTTTTGTCTGCGCCTGCTTCGCATAAAGCTTTAATGAAAATCGGCAGGCCTGTTTTTGCGTAAAGCAAGGGCTTTGCGATTTCACCATATCCTGTTGATTCCGGAAGCAGCAGATGAATCATGCCGCCTACCTTAGCTTCTTTATCCCAGATAGCTACTCCGACACACGGACCTAAACAAGCTTCCAATATTAATTCTTTTTCTTTACTGACAATATAATTGCCTGAAAAAATAAGTTGCTTTCTCAATTGAATTATCCTTTATACAATGACTTCATTCTGTTATTGAGCAATGAATACAGCATGATTATCGTTTCGCGTAATTGAAGAGTATTTATGTAAACGCCGTTTTGCATTGTAAAGTCTGGAGTCTGCGATAGAGATCAAATCTTTGGCATTATCCATAAGTCCGAGTTCGGCTATAGCTGCTATTCCATGACTTATATCCACCAAGATCTTTTCATCTTTCCAGTTGAAGAATTCACATTTAACAGAGGATAGAATTCTTACCATAAGTGCTTCAGCCTCTTTTGTTTTTGTATCCGGCAGAATTATTGCGAATTCATCTCCTCCATATCTGACCAAAATATCTGTTTTCCTCAAAGATTTTTTTAAACGGTTCACCAGTTCAATCAGAACATAATCTCCCGCTAAATGACCTAAATTATCATTTATGGCTTTGAAGTTATCTACATCAATCATAATAAGGGAAAGCGGTCTGTTATATCTTTTTGCCTTTTGGAATTCGCTTTCAATAAATTCCTTAAAACCTTTCTGATTGTATGTGCCTGTCAGACCATCCCTGATAGTCATCTTTTTAACTCTTTCATATTCTTGTGCATTGTTCAAAGACATAACCAGTATGTTTAAAATGGTGGACAATATTTCATTGTTTTTGTTTTTTGACGATTTATTGTTTTTTGTAAGTATAGTTAGCGCTCCCAACGTCCGCTCTCTGTGGATTAAAGGAAGAATTATTTGATCGGAAGATAATATCGATTTATCAGGCAATTCTTTTGCTTCTGATGAATATACGGAGACAGAAACCTCTTTAGTAAATATTTTTTCTCCGGACAATGAATAGAATTTGTCACAAATATTATCTTTCATTTTATCAACGGTATTATCATCACACAGATTACCCGGCAAATAGCAGGAAAAATACCAGTCATTACTGATCCTATAAAGTACTGATACAATATCAGAATCGATTATGTTCGGTAATCCAGCATTAATAATTTTTGGAAGAATATGTTCCCAGTTCAAATCATAGGCAACTTCACAGCTGAGGCGGTTGATAAAATCCAGCTCCTGATTTTTTTTTCTCAGAGCAGTCTTTTCTTGCTCAAGTCTTTCATTGATAATTTTCTGTTCATCAATCATTGCCAATATTTCAATAAATGCTTTGCGGTTTTCCAAGCCGTCTTCAACTATCGCATGGATGCGATCAGCAAGAAGTGACCGAGGTATAAATCCATATGCTCCTTTTCGAAGTATTTCCGCTATTTTTTCAGTACCGCATTTCTCACCGTAAAGAATCAGACAGGACTTGGACTTTTTTTTCTGTAGTATATCGATCCAGCCCATAACCCTATCTTCTGCTAAATCATAGTCTGCAATAATAGCTTCAAAATCCGAAGACAAAATAGCCTGTTCAATGTCATAGGAGGGTGGGAATATTACGATATTAAACCTTTTAAAATCGATAATTGTTTTAATCAGATTAAGATCAGCATCATTGTTGCTGATAATTAAAAAGTTTTTATCCATTTTTATTTCTTTTCAACTCCTTTGAAAAACTACCCGGTTTTGATATTGTCGGCAAATAAGGTTAACTTCACAGGTTGAAAACAATTATAATTTAGAATTATATTAGCAATATTTATACCAATTTAAATTCCTTGAAAAATATCCTTTAAATTTTATAAATTTTAATATATTAATCTTTTAATTAATTAAGGCACTGATTGTGCATATGTAGCGTTTATCAAATATTTTTTCCGTTTGTAATCATATCTTATTTCAGGGAGGGAAAATTTTGCCGAACATTTTACATAATAAAGATATTTTGAATGCGTATTATTTAATATTCGGGCCTGTTTTGGGAGTTTCGGTTGATACTATAATGGATATTCCCCCGATGACACTTAAAACCGCTTACCGGAAAAGAGCGCTTGAAACACATCCTGACCGGTGTTTAATTGTGGGGAAAATGAAAACTGAAATGAATGAGCAATTCATCAAGCTGAATCTGGCATATGAAACTTTGCAAACAGCCTTGAAGATTTCTGCCCCCTCAGATAAAATACATGCCAACAATATTAAAAAAGAGCCTAGGAAAAATAATTCAAATGTCAACAATCCCAAAAACTCAGCTGACCATTATTACAGAGGCCATATTCCAAATCGTAAAATGCTGATAGGCCAATTTCTGTATTATTCAGGTTTAGTTTCCTGGAAAACACTCATTGATGCCTTAGCCCGGCAAAAAATGCAGCGTCCTGCAGTTGGTCAGATAGCGCTAAAATGGGGGATCCTCAGCAAAAAGGATATACATAATATATTAAAACAACGAACAATTGAACGGAAATTTGATAAACGATTTGTTGAGTATGCCTATTTGAAGGGTTATTTGACTTCTTTTCAACGGCTGGCGCTCATTGGGAAACAGCGCAGTCTTCAACGCCCGATAGGCATATTTTTTGTTGAAAAAGGCATACTCAAATCAAAAGATATGGAGATAATGGCAAGGAAGCTACATCTGCACAATCATAAAACTGCTTTTAAAAATAATTAGCTTAAACGGGAATTTTTCCCCCTGCATTCACAGGTATGTCATTTTATTGACATATGATGACAGGTTTACGTCAATTATAATAAGCATCATCTTAAAAAGAAGATAAAGGAGAATCCGCAGCTTTATGTTATCTTTTAATGTTATAAATAATATTGATATATTAAAAACGTCACAGGGAATTCAGGCTGTTCCCGAAAATTTAAATGAAAAATTTTGTATATTCTTCACAGATACTCTTCTTAGTAATACCCGGCAATATGAAAGATGGAAAGAGATCAGACAAAATGATCCGTCCTTAGCTATGCGGGTTGCTAAATTGGTTATGGCGCGTCATGATTTATAACCGGAAAGAATCCCGCTAATGAGCAAAGCCGAAAAGATTTTGACATCTTAACAAACAAACTAATAAAAAATAGAATATTTCTATACAATAGTCATCAGTTTAAAAGTCCGATATTCAAAGAAACCATATCTGATGATAAGGAAGTTACAAACAACGGAGACAAAAGCCCGGATAACACAACAAGCATACAAAACTCTAAGATGCAAAATAACATTAAGAATGCTACAAACAAAAATTGTTATGAATTTATTGCAGGAGTTCTGGAAGAAAATGGTATTGCATACTATGGTAGTAAAGGAATTGGAGGCGCTTTGTTGAAAAAAGCGCGCAGCCTCGGCATGAATCCAAATTCTTTTTTAACCGGAGAAGGAATAACCGGTCTTCTTTGTAAAAATCCGGTTCAGTTTCATCTGCCGCA
This sequence comes from Desulfonema limicola, assembly GCA_020723255.1. GTDB lineage: Bacteria > Desulfobacterota > Desulfobacteria > Desulfobacterales > RPRI01 > RPRI01. The sequence continues at coordinate 12,235 of DYJH01000082.1, forward strand.
GGTAACAGATAAATCTCATTACGAAATATGGGATAAAATTGAGCCATACCTCAAAAAAGGAGCAATACTATCTTTTTCCTCCCAGTTTTCAGGGCATACAGGCATCATAGGAAATGATGACGGCAAATGGACTTATATTAATTCTAGCGGATTTGGCGGTAGTAATATGAAATACCGGGTTCTAAATGAGGATTTGAAACAAGAACTTTATAAACGTTTGCAGCAAGCTAAACATGAACAAACTTTTTTAAGCATCACATTGGGTTCCGTAAATCGTAATTTAGCAGCGCAGTTTGAAATTTCCTCTCAAAAATCAGAAGAAGGTTTTAAAAGCAATGATATGTCATTAATTGCTTAAGTAAAAAGTATGCAGCAATTGTCATAACTCATTAGTGGTTGGGTATTATTTCTTGCGCTCCTATTTTCTTCTTCTGACAACTCTCTTTCTGGCAGCTCTTTTAACCGGCAAATGGGGAATGTCACCTGTTTGAACGGATTTATCGATAAGTGCCGTATTTTTTTGACTCTCCGACATTGTTTCTCCCGGAACAGGCTGAGTATAATGGCATGTGGCCCTTGGGCATCGAAGAACATTTTGACCATCGTTTTGAATATGTTCTATCAGAAAATTGTTGTTGCACCTTGGGCATGAAATATAAAAGGGTTTCCCCCAGCTTATAAAACTGCATTGTTTATTGGAACATCTGAAATATATCTTATTCTTTGGAGTTTTATTTGAAAGGACTTTCCCTTGGTTACATATAGGGCACTGCATAGCCAGTTCTTCTTCAAAAGCAGCTATCCGGTTTTCAACTATATCATCCTCATCCACTGAATCGTTTTTTCTGCTATCTTCACACTCTTTCCCATCCGATCCGGGCAAAATGTCTTTTTTAATTGCATCACTATGAATATCAGCAGTAATTTTGTTTTCTATATTTTTCAATAATTTATTCAAACTACTCTGTTGGCTTGCATCGTTTTCGGAGTCTGAATCAAACGGCTTTTCCTTATTTGAACATTCTAATAGTTTATCATCAGGGGCATTTAATTCATTTTTATCAATTATCTCTTTTTCTTCTTCAAATACTGGTGTATTCTTGGTTTCTGAAAAAGGAGAGTCAAAGGACTTAATTACATTCCCTGATTTTATAATACTGCTTGATCCTCTGATTCCATGTTCTTTCCTGTCTGGGACATGTTGATTCCGGCTATAGGTTTCAGCTTTATTATTTTGGAGGTTTTTACTGCTAAAAACTGAATTAACAGCCTTTTTCTGCGCCTGTTTGCTCTCTTGCTTTTTGAGTATGACCCCGTGCATTTGCATAGTCTGATCGAATTGATCAAGAGCAATGGCAAGATCTTTACGGCCGGATATTGCTTCATCCATAGTCTGAATTATATATGCCAAAAGATTCATACCGCACATGTTGGGATAAATACGGGCAAGAAGTTTTGTGATGCTGTATGTTAATTTGTTTACACAAATATTTTTGTCCTCATCGATACTAATGTATTTCTTTTGTATCAATTGTTCAAAAGACGTATCAAGTTCGGGACCGGTTTGTAAGCCAAGCTCAGATACCTCATCAAATAGTTTTTCTTTAGAATAATTTTTTATACAAAGCGGGAAGTTATCCGATTGGCCGGCAATTTTTTCCTGAATAAGTATAAGGCATGAAAGTTCAGGTAAATTAAAAGACAAGTCAAAAATTTCATAATAGGTATCTAACAATTTTATAATATGACGGCTTAGAATTTCATTAAATTTTTTCCTGATAACAACCAACATACTTTTTTTATTATCCATATTCACCCCTGAAAGATATTGCTTTTTTAACCTCCAAAAAAGTCTAAAATGACTTTTTACTCAGCGGGAGAGGGATTCCCTCTCCCGCCACTTGAAGTAAATTCAAGTGGTTCCACCCTCACCCCAGATACAGCCTTTGCGATTCTTTCCTGAATATCATCTGTATTTTGCTTAATAACTTTATCAGAAGTTTCGGTTATTACAGATTCATCATTATTTTGATATGAATACTTATCCTTACAAGCAATGTCACCGCTGGTTTCTTTGTTTTCATCTTTATTATTATCGCCGGACTTTTCCTCGGATTCCGGGGTTTTGACTAATAGGCAATTCCCTTCTCTGTCTAATAAAACTGTAAATCTTACTTTTATATCAAATTCTAGTCTATAGGCCACTTGGTCATTATAAACGACAATATCTCCTTGTTTATATTCGACATCGTCACCAATATTCATCCGATGCTGCTGCCTGAATATTTCTTCAACATTACCCCAATCAAGGTCGCCGTTTATAGAATCTATCAGATCCTGCTCACCACTTTTTATGACTTCCTTGTCTATTATTTTCATTTTTTAAATTCTCCCTGATTCAGTTATTGATACCATTTTCCAATTATTTCAGAAGCAAGCTTAAGGTAGCTTTTAGCACCTGCAGATCTTACATCAGTCAAAAAAACAGGTTTGCCATATGCTGCGGAATTGCTTAGCTCAGAACTTAACGGGATAGCAGTTTCAAACACCATATTTTCAAAACGCCTTCTTAATTCTTGTGCAATAAGCATCGAAGCTTTTTCCCGTATATCCATTTTTGTCAGAAGTATTCCGGCAATATCGGTTTTTAGGCTAAACCCTTTTTTAATTATCTGAAATGTATCGAAAAGATAACCAGCCCCATAAAGAGAAAGATATTCGCAAGGTATAGTTACTATAAGCGATTCTGCTGCAACAAATGCGTTTATCATTAAAATAACAGGCATTTGTGGTGTGTCAATAACAATGTAATCATACCTATCTCTAAGTTCTGCCAGAAGATCGCACAAAACAAACTCTTTTTTTTTGCCTGTTCCCGATGGAAACCTATAAAGATCCAATCCCGCAGGAATCAGATCAGGAAATCCTGTTCCTTTTTTTATAATAAGCCTGTCTATCGGAATTTTTCCGGTCATAGCCTGATAAAGAGAACCATTTATATGCGTTCCATCAATTCCCAAACCTACAGTGGAATGAGAAATTGGATCACAATCAACAAGTAAAACTTTTTTTTCAGCTATTGCAAATGCGGCTGAAAGATTAATGGCCGTAGTGGTTTTTCCTGCACCATCTTTCCCGGCAGTTACGCATATTATATGCCCCATATAGATAATTCCTCTGTATTTTAAAAAACATAAGCAAATATTATACCATTTAATGGTATGAACTTTGCTTTAATATTCTTGATGGGAAGGATTTTACTGTGAATGAAGCAATTACTCTAAACGGTATTGATCAAGCAATAGAAGGGCTTAATTATAAGAGTAAAAATGCCCTTAAATATAGGCTTGTCAACGCTATCAGAGGATTTTATCATAATGACGCTTCTGTAGAGACCCTAAAAGAAATTGACTCGGAAAAGTTGATTGTTCTGCTATGGCATGAAAATAATAATCCATCCGCTATTAATCATAAACGAAAAAATCTGAACAGCCTCAAATCTTCCATAAACAGCGATCTAAAAAAATTATATGCTGAAGAAAAAATTCCGGAAGGAATAATTATTGGGCTAACCAATATTTTTTCCATGTCTGAGGAAGCAAAAGATAACGCGCTTAAATCTTTCTTAAATACTGTCATGAATGAAGATCGTGTTAATCTGGATAATGTTGCAAGAGCCTTGAATACAATTGACAAAATATTGACGGACTCAGCAATTTTTTCAGGCGATGACGTAAATGACAACATCAAAAAACTTAATAAATTAAAAGATAAAATCCGGATAATGTCGGATAAATACAGCGGATATAACCAGGCAGAAACTTCCGGATCGGAATATAACAATTTTCATTATTATCAATCGAAAGAACAAGGCGGAATGCCGGGTTCTGGGGCAGGAGGAACGGGAGGCGATAAAGAAAGTGAAAACGGATTATCAGAATCTGCCGGTTTAGGCTTTGCCGGCGCAGGATCTAAAAAAGGCAGCAAAGATGGAGCAAAAAGCGGAGAAGGCGGAGTATCATATT
>DYJH01000083.1:0-10165 GCA_020723255.1 Desulfonema limicola
CATGCCATTGCATCGGATTTGGACAGATACGTTTCATACATTCCTACGCCGAACCGTTAAACTCAGCGGCTTCTGTCCGCTGAAGTGATTTGTTAGCAATTTCATTAATTTAACCTGAGGTGCAAATAATGATTGACTGTCCAAAATATAAGTGCTGCGAGAACTGCCCCCATCGCACCAAAAAAGATTACACTAACTGGCTTATTCCACCACTTTTGGTTGTTATTTATGCTGCTGGCTATCTGATGTGCGCTCTCATGTTGGGCAAGTTCTGCCAAAATTGATTTAACTATTTCTTTGTAATTTTTGTATTGATGTACCCCAAAATATGTATAAGCGTTTGCCGTAGACAGTGCGGCGTGAAATTGCTCAAGTTTTTCTTTTGGCAATTTATAAATTTTACCGGAATTTACCGCATGGATTATTTCAGCTTGAAGTTGTTCATTCATAATTTTTTATTTGCTAACTGCCGGGGTGACCGGCGATTTTTCCTGAATAATGGATATGAATATATCCGATTATTCGGGTAAAATTGCCGGTCGACTCCGTGGTTATCGGGCGGAGCCCGAAAAACATGGAGTCGACCGAGTACCGGACACCCCGGCAGTTGATCAGGCGTAGCGGAGCCTGATCAACGGCGGAGATAACCCACGCCGCCGCCGTTAGTGGATTTAAAAAGGTACTTACTCGGCGTTGGGTTAATTGATTTGTTCGCATTTTTCTACTTTTCTTCAAAATAGTCATAATCGATTCGTTTTAACTCATAGGTGGCTGCGGCAGCAACACCTACGTTACAATCAATCATTAGTTGCGCAAGATGGTTTCCGTCAATGAGAATAATTTTGTTCTCAATTGATGATGCATATTCTTGGGCACTTTTTGAAAAATCCGATGTTGTAATAAAAATACCTTTGCGTGCCCTTTTGCCTTGCAACGCACCGGCAAACTTTTGTATTTCAGGCCGTGAAATGGTATTTTCCCATTTCTTGGCTTGAATATAGATTATATCCAGACCGAGGCGGTCTTCCTTTATAATACCATCGATACCTTCGTCACCGCTCATCCCAACGGCTTCGCCAGCATCTTTGCGGGAACCGCCATAACCCATCGCCACCAGCACTTCCACTACAACCTTCTCGAAAAATATTGGGGACGATTCCTTTAATTGTGTTATGATTTCGGCAATTAAATTGCCCCGAAGATGTTCATATGCGTTTTCAATCTGCTCCTCAGGAGTTGTTGCATCATCTTGGTCATTATTGGTATCAGGCTCTTTCTTATCTCTAATTTTACTGAGGTAGAAATTGCGCTTTTCGGCGTATTCAGAAAATTGCATTAAAATTTGCTTGGTTATTCGCTGAGGAGGAATTTTTAATAATTTTTGACCACGGTTCGTAATACGAACAACACCGCGTTGAGTATTTTCAATTAATTTAGCCATTTTTAAATGCGTAAGCGACCATGCAACACGGTTATCGAACACCGCTTGCCGTCCGCTTGACAACATTTCTTTACGCTCCGCATCTGTCAAACCAAACCTTTCTGACAATGAATCGATTATTTCTCGTCTCACATGTTCTTTTCCATCATTAAGTATTTGAAGCAATGGGAGCATGATTGTATGAAAATCTGGTATCGACATGAACTATTCCTTTTTATGCGAACACGAAGCTCACCGGTTTTATCCGGTGCAGCTTTTTGTTATAATTTTCCTTATTGTGAGTGCATTATTTAAGTTGTTGAAAAAATAATATACGAAATGATATGATAATGCAAACAGGAGAAAGCATACAAAATGAAAAGATTACCACTTGAAGCCAATACACGCACACAAATTGATTTGCGTTTAAGGAACTTAGGGTGGATTCTTGACCATCATAATCCTGAATGCAACGTTTACCAAGAACAAGCGAAAACAGAAACACAGCACAAATTATTAAGGGGTAATAGGCCGGATTATTTGCTTTATGAATCTGGAACGGATACTCCAATAGCTGTTATTGAGGCTAAAAGACCGGGGGAAAGTCTTGATAAGGCACTTGAAAAAACAATTGCTTTTTATGCTGAACCACTGGAGGTCCCGCTTGTATTTACTTTCAATGATACTTTTGTATTGACTCGCCATACTACACAGAAACGGCCATTGAAAATTGACGGTGAAGAACTTCAGGACTTTGTTGATCAATTTACAGCGTTGCGGTTTCTTAACGAAGGTGCAGAAATATTATCCGCGCCAAAGGGATTAAATTTTACACGGGATCAATTAAGAACGATATTTAAGAAAACAAACAACCTATTAAGAAAAGAAGGGTTGCGAGATGGATATGAGAGGTTTTCTGCATTCTCTGAAATACTTTTTCTGAAACTTATAGATGAATCCGAAAAATTAAACTCACATAAGGGGATCGCAAGAATTATCGAAGAAAGATATTGCTGGAGTAATTTTATTAAAAAATACAAAAAGACAGCGCTTCTTGATTTTATTAAAGATTCTGTATGGAAACGCTTAAAAGAACAATATGGTGACATATTTAATAGTGGTCTTGGTATTAAAAACGGTTCAACATTAGATGAAATTGTTAAAGAGATCGATCCAATTAATCTTACCTCAACAGATACAGACATTAAAGGGGATGCTTTTGAGTTTTTTTTGAAAACTGTTACAAATGGAAATAAAGATTTAGGGGAATATTTTACCCCCAGGCATATTGTAAGGACAATGGTAAATTTAGTAAAGCCATCTTATGGCGAAAAAATATATGACCCTTTTTGTGGCACAGGGGGATTTCTGCTGGAGGTTTTCAAATATTTATCTTTACGAATTGATATGACCAATCAAGAGATAATCCGCACAGTTAAAGCAGAGTCTATATATGGAAGAGAAATAACATCAACTGCCCGTATAGCTAAAATGAATATGGTTTTATTCGGTGATGGGCATTCAAACGTAGAGCAAATAGACAGCCTTGCAAACCCCCAACACAACCGCTTCAATATTGTTCTTTCTAATATTCCTTATTCCCAAAAAACAGAACACGGCGGCTTGTATGGAATGAAAACAACTGATGGCGATGCAGTATGTGTTCGGCATATATGGGAATCGTTATTGCCAAATGGTCGAGCGGCAATAATTGTTCCTGAAACTTTTTTATATGAGGGGGGGGGCAATAGGACAAACAAGGGAATTAATAATCAAAAGGTCTCAATCAATCAGTGTTATTTCTTTACCCCGTGGCGTATTTATGCCTTATACTCCTACAAAGACAAATATAATTTACTTTAAAAAAGGCCAAAATTTAAGGAAGGTTTATTTTTTTGTAGTATTTAATGACGGGTTTGAATTAAACACTAAGCGAAAACTTATCTCTGGAGACAGCGATATAAAAAAAATGTTAAGCGAATATGATGAGCCACGTAAATTAAAGGGACAAGCTAACGTTGTATCTTATGAGGATATAGAAAATAGTGAAACATGGAATTTGCGGCCCTTTTTCTATATGGAAGACATCCCCGAATGCAAAGAAGAAATGACGTATTTAAATCGGACTATAATAAAAGAACGAAACGAGAAAATTGACCCTAGAGAAGAACCAGACCGCAAATTTAATATACTTGAAGTTTCTCAAAATGGTGTTTTCTTAAGCGATCAATTAGCAGGGTATGAATTTACTCAAGCGTATAAAATCGTTAGGGTTGGGGATTTGGCATATAATCCTTATCGAATTAACATCGGGAGTATTGGGCTTATCCCTTCTCACTTTGATGGGGCATTAGTCAGTCCAGCATATGTTGTCTTTCGTTCAATTAATGAAGATTACCCGGCATCATATATACAAACGATCTTAAAATCCCCAAGATATATGCTTATAATTATGAATTATTCTCTTTCGTCTGCACGCGCTAACTTGCCGTTTACCGAATTAATGCGGATAAAAATACCAAAACCAAAACTCGAAGATATTAACAATTTACAGAATTTTGAAAAAATGCTTGATAGTTGCCATACAGAAACAAATAAAATTCAAGAATCTATCGGAAAGTATATAAAAAAATATCTAACTTTATAACGAAGAAGTTCACTGGGAGCCGGCTTTATCGGCGAACCAGTGCAACGACAGGTTCGGCAATCCTTTTTCCCCGCTGTGCTAATCAAGGTATGCATGCTCTATTTCCGTTTCAGATTGAGAAAGTAATTGTGGCTCTTGCCAGATCGGCCTGTGTTGGATGCGTCAAGTTCTACATCATTGACAAGTATGGTGAATTGGTCCTGGACCAAAGGGTGCCTGCCAGGGACGTACTGAGGCTTATCCGAAAGCCAACGCTCAGAATTGCAGAGCCTAGCGTTGATCTCAGTGTCGTCACAGTTCCCAATGGGGATATTGACCATGCGGTTACAGTTTGCTTCCACTCTCTTTTCCCCTTTTGCACACAGCACAAAAACTTGAAACAGTTCCATCGGTTTTTGGGTTGCTCTGTCCATAACTTGAATGTGAAGCGTTCCGTCGTGTACCGCAGCTCGCTTAGGGGCTGGCCAATATTGGTCCCTGTATTGGACAACCTCGGCATTCGGTTTATTAAGGACGACCGTGAATACAAATGTGAGAATAGCCGCAATGGCTACCATGACCTCAAGGATGGAGAATGCAATACCGTAGGCAGTTCTCCGAAACGCTTTCTCTTTCATGATTATTTCTCAAGACTCCTCGTCTTCTTCAAATGCCCAACGAAAAGCTCAGCCGGAGCAGCCAGCGGGCTGCGATCGGCTGTAGCGACGGGTTGGGCAAGGTTTCCCGTCCGCCTTGCTCAACGCCCGGTATCAGCAGGCGCACGCTTTTTGCGATCCGCTGTATGCCGTTGTTGGCAGTTCCGTTTTTGCAGACAAATCTGTCATTGATTCGAAAAAATTAAGTATGCCAAACTCACCAATAAAATATTCAACAAGGCGGCTCGATGTATGAAATGCTGACGCCCTCCTATCCGAGCTAAAATCATTGAGGAGCAGATCAACTTCATCTAAATCTCCAATGTACTCGACGTCCTCCGGCAATATTGAGTTTTTCTTTCCAATGCAACGCCAGGAAAGGTATTCAGCCAATCCCTCGTCGATCCAAGGCCGCACTTTCATATCCTTCAGGCTATCTCCAAGGACTGATGATGATCCTGATTTTTCACGCACAAATAAATGACATATTTCGTGAGCAAGAATGCGACGCATTCTTTGAAGATCGCCATTCATCGGATCAACGGTAGCACTCTGTACAATGATTAGGCCACCTTTATCGGTTGAGTAAGGGGCCATTGCCATACTGCCCGTGATATGCCTGTTTAAAGACGAAACCGCCTGATTATTCGAATGATAAAGGCAGATTTCAATTTTTCGTAAGTTCTTAAATTTCAATTTACTGCAAACATATTCAAAAGCGTATACTCCAGCATCAATTATCAGCTGAATCTGAGATTTGAGTTCATCCTTTGAATGCCAAAGCCTGAAGTCATGGCATTCAATGTAATAATATTCCTTCGGAACGAATGGAATCGACATTATGTTCTCTTCTGTTGCCAACGGTCGGCATAAGGCGCGGCGGCTTTTTGCCGTCGCTCTTAATGCCGTGGTTCGACATTCGATCCTTAATTACTCAGCTGTAATAATGGCTTGACCGCGAGAGGTAAAAGAAACGCCCTGCTGAGATTGTGTTCCAATCATTATTGATTCAACAATAGGCGGATTGACCAATTTGTCAGATTTCCATTCAACAATAAAATTAGCGCCGGAACCTCCAGCTTTGTCTTTTTCTGGAATAACATAGCGTATTGATTCTAGTGGTTTTAAAGTAACCGGTGTTTCCATTAATTTTTTCAGCAGATTGCCCTGTGTTTCGTAATAATCAACAGTCGTGATTTTAATCGGTTGCTTCGGATCGATATTTCTGATGCTGACTGTTACAGTCAATAAGAAAGGCCTTTCACGGTCGCCACTGTAAATATGGGAATATGCGGGAACATAAATAGTCTGGCCTTTCGATAAAATCATTGCTTCATCAGCATAGGCAAAAGTTGAAGAGTTGCTCACTGCGAAAAACATAGATAGAAACATAAAAAAACATATTTTTCTCATAAAAATTTCCTTTCTCGTCGAATATGCTATCAAACTCCAGCTATTCTTTTGAATTCATTTCGTTCTTGCTGATTGCCAACAACCGCGACCAGATCCCCTTTTTGAAAAGAATAATCCGGTTTAGGGTTGGAATGAAATAATTTTCCTTGGATAATCCCTACAACCGATGCGCCAGTTCTGGTGCGAACGGCAGCATCTTTAAGGCTTTTACTGATAAGAGGGCTGCCGGGCATGAGCGTAACCCATGATATTTCTAACATATTTTTTATATTATCAAATTTAGCCAGAAGCTGATGGTCACTGCTCGATTGATAAATCGGCGCATAAATCTTTTGCCGCACGGCATCGGTATATTGCTGAATAACGGCTACAGGAATTTCCAGGTGGAGAAGTGCCTGCCTTGCAATTTCCAGCCCTGCCTCCATCTCTGGCAGAACCGCCATATAAACCCCACTTTCATATAATGCCCGAGCGTGATCAGCGCCGGTGGCCCTGACAATGATATGCAATTCCGGCCTGAAACGAAGGGTTTGTTCCACAATGGACTGCGACGTAACAATAGAAGGCATGGTAATAAGCAAAAGTCTGGCTGCCTGTAATTGTGAGACATCGATTACCGTTGACTGACTCATGTCGCCATAGATGACCGGATATTTTGCCGCCTTACATTCAATCATACGCTGGTGATTTAATTCAATAATGACAAAAGGAAGATTGAGTTGCGTCAGTACCTGTGCGATGTGTTGTCCTACCCGCCCGCCGCCGGCAATAACGACATGGTCCTTAAGTCCGGAATGCGGAATGTTTTCCGTTTGCAACGGCTCATACTTGAATAGTCGCTTCTTTAATTTATAGAGGGGAGCCGCCATGGCCGAAGCAAATGGGGTAAGCATCATGCTCAATACCGACACGGCGAGGATGAGAGAATACATACTCTGGTCGATGGCCTTCGTTTCAAGTCCTAATCGTGCAAGCACAAAGGCAAATTCACCTACCTGAAACAACCCGAGCCCGACTGCAATTGGAACAATATTGATATATCGGAATAGCATTGCCAGCAAGGAGAATATTGAACCTTTGAAGACTGCGATGACTATAACCAGGGAGAGAATCTTGACCCAGTTTTCGAACAAATATATCGGGTCAAGAAGCATACCGACCGATGTAAAAAACAAAAGACCGAAGATGTCCCTGAGAGGAATAATGTCACTCAATGCTTGATGGCCATAATCTGACTCACTCAAAACCATTCCCGCAACAAAAGCGCCGAAAGCAAAAGAAAGCCCGAAGAGGTATGTGGCATATCCCACCCCAAGACCTATGGCAGTGATGGATAAAATGAACAGCTCTCTGGAGTTCCACTGTGCCACATGCACCAGCAACCAAGGAAGTATCTTTCTACCCAGATAAAGCATTAACACCAAGAAAATTCCAGACTTGATGACGGCAGTGGCCAAGAGGGGCAAACCCGCCTCGGGGTTGCTCAGTAGAGGGAGGATAATCATCATCGGGATGACGGCCAAATCCTGAACAATGAGCATCCCAATCATTACTCGACTGGAAAGTGTCCCCACAAGCCCTCTGCTCATAAGGGTTTTCAGGGTCACCATGGTGCTGGAAAGTGATATTAAGGCGCCTAACCATAATGCGTGCGCTGTAGACAACCCTAAATACTTACCAAGAAAAAAGCCAAGACCGATGGTTAGCAGAATTTGAACAGGGGTTCCGAACAGGGCGATATTCCGTACTGGTTTTAATTCGCTGATGGAAAACTCCAACCCCAGCGCAAAGAGAAGAAGGGCCACTCCGATTTCTGCCAAGAGTTCAATCTCATGGATATCTCCAACCGTAACACCGCCCGTGTATGGTCCCACAACAATCCCGGCAAGAATATACCCCAAAATCAACGGTTGCTTGATTCTTTGAGCAATGAGTGCGCCAATCAAGGCGGCAACCACGATAATGACAATATCTGCGGCTACGCCCATCCGGAAAACCTCATTTCAGAAAATTGCATTCTTTTTTATCCCAAATTTTTAAGCCTAATGAAGGGATGCCATCCTTTTGTCGAACCATTGATTATCAGGTCAATTTTCCCTGATATTAAGATATTGACGGGATTTTCGGGCACATTTTCCCTGTGTTAATATCAGGCTTGATTTATTATTAAGTCGGCATATAATAGCCGTAAAAAACATTGAAAATGAAAAACATATAAATTATATTTTGTTGAAATAAAGCAGGTTATGGTTGATATGTCAATACAAAAAGAGCGCAAAATATTGGACGAGGTGCGGGATGTGATGCGTTTGCATCACTACTCGATTCACACGGAACGAACTTATTGCGATTGGATAAAACGATATGTGTTGTTTCATCAAATGAAATCCCGCGAAGATCTGGCGTACGGGGAGCACAAGATCGAATTGTTTTTGACGGATCTTGCTGTAAACAAAAATGTATCCAAGTCCACGCAAAACCAGGCAATGAATGCGCTGGTATTTTTATACAAAAAAGTTCTGAAAACGCCTCTGGATAAAGAAATCAATGCGATTCGCGCCGGAGAAAAGAAAAATATTCCGGTTGTAATGACTCGGGAAGAAACCGCCAAAGTAATTTCATTGATGGCAGGCACACCGCAATTGGCAGCCAAATTGATGTACGGAAGCGGCCTGCGGATATCGGAGGCTATCCGGCTCCGTGTTCAAGAGATTGATTACAAAATGAAAACCATTACGGTTCGTTCCGGTAAGGGAGCCAAAGACCGGATCACGACATTCCCGGAATCGATCAGCCCTTTTTTGCAAGATCATTTGTTGAAAGTGAAAACAATTCACGAAGGCGATATTGCAAAAGGCTTTGGCGAAGTTTACATGCCTTATGCGCTTGGCCGCAAATACCCCAACGCAGCACGGGAATGGGGGTGGCAATATGTTTTTCCAGCAAGTGCTTTATCCGTTGATCCGCGTAGCGGCAGTACCCGTAGGCACCATATAGACCCGAGTCTGATCAATAAAGCCATCAAGTCCGCTGTGCAAAAAGCGCACCTGAGCAAACGCATCAGCGCCCACACATTCCGTCACAGCTTTGCAACGCATTTGCTCCAGCGGGGCACGGATATCCGAACCATTCAGGCACTTTTGGGGCATAACGACGTTTCCACCACCATGATTTACACACACATCCTCCAGCAAGGCGGACATGGTGTGGTAAGCCCTTTGGATGATTTATAATGCTTTTTTATATATAAACGCCGGAAGTGCTGACATGGAGAATAGGGTCTGTTTTAACTGTTCAGTTTATTCGGGGTTATGCAGGGATTCCAATGCCTCTGCATCGGCCAAATCCTTAGTTCTTCCCGATGCCCTCTTGTTGCGTATTAAGTCGTCGATCGACGGAATACGAACCTCGATTCCCTCGATGTTCACAGACAAGGCCCGTTCATATGTCTCCTCAAACTGTAGGCCGGATGCCGCAGTTATGATGTCGATTCGCCTTGGAGCAACTCCGATCTGAAAGATGGTTCCATCCTTCTGAAGGTCTTCTTTGGTCAGATTATGCAGCGGAGCGCCGAAATGGCGTAGTGCCTTCAGAACAGCACCAGCGTTCTGAGGTGATGGCATAACCCAGATGTCGATATCCATAGTGGCTCGGAGGTAGCCGTGAGCTGCCATAGCATAGGCGCCAACGAGAAGAAATCTAACTTTCTCGTCGGATAAGGCGCGTAACATGTCTTTGTAGTCTTCGTTCAGCATCGTGCTTCTTGCTCAATGACGCAATCTCACGTGTCAGCGGCCAGATAAGACCAATGCGCTCTTCCGGCGTGCCGGGTACGAAATCGTCGTTCCGACGGTCTGACATTCGGTATATGGCTGTGTGCTTCCTGTCCATGTTCTCAAAGTACACTATTTAAAGTTAGTTGGGCAACGCTTGTAGTTCTTTTACAAAATTAATTTATCCTATATATAATCTATTGACAGATTTTTTGCAATAAAATAGAGCCAGTTTCAAAACGCCCCATTTTGGCCAATCTCGGCGTTGGGCTCAAAT
>DYJH01000083.1:10175-12070 GCA_020723255.1 Desulfonema limicola
CAATGTATTCGTGCTGTTAAATTTTCGCCCGCCTTGACCTTGACCAAACTGAAACGTTTTGAAAGTGGCTTTATAGACAATAAATAAAATGGAAAAAGGGGAGAGAACTTTAGAAGGCCTCTCCCCTTTATAGGAAAATCAAATTACCAGTTGAAAACCTGGTACAGGGCGTGTGTAACTGCCCGTAAGAACTGGATTCCGTCCTTCGACGGAATGACGACCGGGTGTTTGCCCGTTCTTCGAGCGAGCCCCCGGATTAAACAATTACCGGGGCAAGCCCCGACGGAATGACGGAACCGGTGCTTTCCGGTCAGATAGGGTTTTACGGAATCTTTTACTCGAATCCTCGAATCCTGGGTACCTTGAACCCTTATCATCTTTTATAATACAACACCTGCATAAAAGATGTTGGAAACGGTGGTATCGGTTAGAGAAGGACTTGGTGTATCCAAAAGTATTTTATCGTTTAAATTCAAGCCCAGTTTCATGCTCAAATCTTTAAGATAAGAAGAAGTTTTCGGCAATTGCACTCTCACTATCATATCAAATTCTTCTTCTTTGTTTTGGCCGTTTTCAATAAATATGACAGAAAGATTTTTTGTTTCTTCCTTTTCTTTTACTTCTTTAACCTCAGCTTCTATAACAGAAAGCCCTTCTTTTATTTCTTTTTCATATGCCTTTATAATTTTATCTTTATCAGAAGCAAAGATGGATACAGCCAAAGCCTCCACCTTTTGAAAGGCCAATAAAGCCTCACAAACAGCACAAGAAATAAGATAAGTACTATCTCCTGCAATTTGGTCATTTAAAATAAAGGCAATTTTTTGCGGGATCTCTCCATCAAAGGGGCGCATAACAACTCCACCGGTGGGGCCATTTGAGGAAAGCATGCTTTCAAACTGGAACGCATTTATGACATTAATAAATTCATTTACCATCGGGGAAGAACTTACCATTTCAGGCGCAATAACGATTTCATCTATCGATAATTCAACGAATTCATCTTCCTGTTCAAAAACAATCGCCTTAGGCTTGCATACCGCCAGACAGAGCCCGCAGCCTAAGCATCTGCGGCAGCTCAAGCACCTTCTTGCCTCTTCCTGAGCTTTTTCAATATGAAATCCCAACTCAACTTCTTCAAAGTTGCTTATGCGATCTTTAACTTCCAGTTCAGGCATTCGTTGCCTTGCGGAAGGAATATCGTTAAAGTCTATTATATATCTTGGCTGTATTTCTCCCATGGTAATGCTATTTTCCTTTAAGATAATCATCTATAGATAAAGCTGCTTTTTTCCCTGCCGCAACTGCCTCAATAGCAATATTCGGCCCGGTAACACAGTCGCCCCCGGCAAAAATCCCCTGCCTGTTTGTGCAACACTGTCTTTGATCGGCAACAATAGTTCCCCATTTAGTCTTTTCGACGGCATCATTTTCGGGCAGAAACGAAAGGTCGGAGGTTTGTCCTATAGCAGGTATTATCATATCAAGCTCAATTTCAAATTCCGATCCGTCTATGGTTACGGGTCTTCTTCTTCCCGATGCATCGGGCTCGCCAAGTTGCATGCGGATGCATCGCAGCCCTGTAACTTTTCCGTTATCTGTAAGCACTTCTTGCGGTGCAACCAGATATTCTATTTTAATTCCTTCGTGCAAAGCCGCATCGATTTCCTCGCCGCTTGCAGGCATTTCTTCCCTTGATCTCCGATAAAGAATAAACACCTCTTTTGCTCCGAAACGCAGCGAAGAACGGGCTGAATCCATAGCCACATTTCCACCGCCGATTACGGCGACCCTTTTACCTAACTGCACTTCTTTTCCAAGATTCAGCTCGCGAAGATAATTCACACCGGGAACAACTCCTGTTGCCTCTTCCCCGGGAATTCTCAATTTCTGAC
>DYJH01000083.1:12080-16072 GCA_020723255.1 Desulfonema limicola
CTTATGCGCTCCGACTGCTATAAAGACGGCTTCAAAGCCCTGATTGAACAGATCGTCAACCGATAAATCCTTTCCTATACGAACGCCGGTTTTTATCACTGCTCCAAGTTTTGTAACAATCTCTATCTCTTTGTTTAATATCTTTCTCGGCAGCCTGTACTTTGGTATGCCGACAGCAAGCATCCCACCGGCAACCGGAAGTTCCTCGAATATTGTAACTTCGTAACCTGATACCGCAAGGTCATGGGCGCAGGCAAGCCCGGCTGGGCCTGCGCCGATTATGGCTACTTTTTTTCCGTTGGGTTTTATCTTTTTTAAAACTTCATCATAACCGGCCTCAATTTCAGAATCGGCTACAAATCGTTTCAGATCGCGGATGCAAAGTGCAAAATCCTTCCCAGCACGGTTACATTTTTCCTCACAGGGATGAGGGCAGATTCTTCCGATAGTTGCGGGAAAAGGCAGTTTTTCACGTATTAAATTTAATGCTTCTTTATATTTGCCGTCTGCTATAAAACCCACATAGCCGCGAACATCCAAATGAACCGGGCAGGTTTCCTCGCATATGGGCCTTTCCTTAATTATACCGTAAGCCTTGGTTTCTATGTTGAAATAATCAACAGCAGTTCTAAGGCAAAGCCCATTGGAATAATCATCGCGTAAGTTAACCGGACAAACTTTTATGCACTCCTTGCAGTCATTACACTTGTCCTCCAATACCCGCAAAGCCGCCTTTTTGATTTTTATCTTAAAACTTCCGTTTTCTTTCCGGGCATCTTCTATAACACCGTTACTTATAATATGGATATTCGGATGTTTTCTCGCTTGCTCCCATTTAGAAGAGACAAAAGGAGTTTTCTGATTAAAAAAATCAACCGGGAATAATTTTTCTCCGCTTAAGCCCGGAGCACTTTCAACAAGATAGACAATCTTGCCTTCTTCAGCCATGTCAAGGGCGGACTGAATGCCGGATAGACTGCCTCCAATTACGAGTACCTTTTTTCCTTCCACGTTACATCCTTTTAATTACATGCTTATCGTAGCGCATAAAGGGGAGACCTGCCCCTTATTTCAGCGATTTTAATAATCTCTTTTCGTCTCAAACCAAGCATCTGTTCCATTATCTTGGGAGAAGATATCCCCAGGCGTTGAGAAATTTCTTTAACGGATAGTTTTTCCTGCTCCAAAAGCAATAGTATCTGCTGAAGAGCAATTTCTTCAATAACGACACCATCTACCATCCTGCCGATCTCCTGACCGGTAAATACTTCGCTGTATTTATTTCCGTCTTTTTTAAACTCGGTCTGTTTAGCTGCAACCCATCTTAACTTTTCGCTTTTAACCGCATTTCGGGCGGCTTTTAGTTTAAGCGATAAATTTCCATTGCTGTTTTTAGCATCGTCATTTAAAGGCCCCAGTTCTCTTAACCGGTTGGTAAAATCGGTTACCAATTGGGCAAAACGCGGACCCTCGGCGGCAGACACCCAATCCAACAGGAGCCTTTTCGGGTTTATTCCAATATGGCTTATGATACTTTTTACTACGCTAACCATATTGATTGCTTCTTCATTACCAGACTGGTAATGGCATTCTCCTATATGTCAGCCGCCGACCCAGATGCCGTCACAACCGACAAGAAAGCCCTCAATTACAAATTCAGGATCAACTCTTCCGGTGCACATAACCCTGACTACTTTCATATTGGGAGGGTATTGAATTCTGGAAACTCCAGCCAGATCGCCTCCAGCATAGGCGCACCAGTTACATAAAATACCGAGAATCTTCGGTTCAAAACTCATACATAAACCTCTCTACACATCACTCGTCGCCAATGAAAAAGCGTCAATCTGAGCGATGATCTGTTCATTTGTAAACCTTCCCATAGTGATTGCCTGTCTTGGGCATTTGGAGGCGCATACTCCGCAGCCCTTACAAGATGCCGAAATACTTTGGGCTTTGTCTTCACCTTCAACAGATGTCACCTTTATCGAGCCATATGGGCATAAATATTCACATATTCCGCAACCAAAACATTTCTCCGGATCCACAATACTTACCACCGGCTCAACCATAACATAGCCCCTGGTTAAAGGGATTGCCGCGCGGGCTGCCGCTGCCTGGGCCTGAGCAATAGTTTCGTCTATAGGCTTGGGAGAGTGGGCAAGGCCTGCGACAAAAATACCATCGGTCGGAAAATCCACCGGACGAAGCTTCACATGGGCTTCCAAGAAAAAACCCTCGAAATTCAAGGGGACTTTAAGCAATTTTGAAATAGGTTCATTATCTCCCGGAACAACTCCCGCACTTAAAACCAACAGGGAAGGCGAAATTAAAATATTTTCTCCTATTATGGGATCAAAAATCTCTACTCTTAAATCCCCATTTTCTTCCTTAACAAGCGGCAGACTGTTGTCATCATACCTGATAAAGATCACACCTTCATTTCTGGCCTTTGTGTAATACTCTTCGCGGAATCCATATGCCCTAATATCTTTATAAAGGATATAAACATTGGCATTGGGCTTTTTCGACTTGATTTTCAAAGCGTTTTTTATTGCCTGACTGCAACATATTTTGCTGCAATAGGGCCTCTCCTTGGTTCTGGAACCCACGCATTGAATCATTACCACATCTTTGAGTTCATCAGAATTATACTTCTTCAAGGCCAGTTTTTCTTCCAGGCTATGCTGCGTGATTACTCTTTCGTTTTCTCCGTATAAATATTCCTTCGGCTCATATTCATGGGCTCCGGTGGCAACGATAATTACACCGTGAGATATTTTTTGTTCCTCTTTTCCAACCGATACCGTAGTTATGAAATTACCTATGTAACCTGTAACCTCTTTTATATCAGCTTCGGTAAAAACCTTTATCTTCGGATGGCCGGTAACTTTTTCAATGGTGTCTCTTAACAGTTTCTGCGGGTCATTATCACTTAAGGCATAGTAGATGCCGCGCAGATTGCCGCCAAGCATTTTGTTTTTTTCCAGCAATACGCACTCAAGCCCCTGATCGGCAAGAGAGAGAGCCGCTGTCATGCCGGATAATCCTCCTCCAATCACAAGCCCTATTGGTATCACAGGAACTGTTTCTTCTTTCAAGGGAGACAACAGCCTTGCTTTGGCTACTCCCATCCTTAATAAGTCTATAGCTTTTTCAGTTGCCAACCGAGGTTCATTGGCATGCACCCAGGAACAATGATCACGGATATTGGCCATTTCAAAAAGGCAGCGGTTCAAGCCGGCCTCTCTTATGGTCTCCTGGAAAAGAGGTTCATGAGTGCGCGGAGTGCAGGCGGCCACTACCACCCGGTTTAATTTTTGTTCTTTGATTATCTGCTTTATTTTATCCTGATTGTCCTTTGAACAGGCATACAGGGATTGTTCGGCATATACCACATCGGGCAAAGTCTGCACGTATTCTCTTATTTTTGTCACGTCGGCAACTCCGGCAATATTTACTCCGCAGTGACATACAAAAACTCCTATACGCGGGTCTTCTCCGGCCAAATCAATCTCGGAAACACATTCTTTTTGCTCAACCAGCGTACCTCTGACTTCCGATAAAAAGCCTGAAGCCAATGCCACTGATCCGCTTGCCTGGATAACGCTTTCCGGGATGTCCTTGGGCGACTGAAAAGCGCCTGCAACAAAGATGCCTTCCCGGTTGGTGCAAATGGGCGTAAACTCATTGGTCTGGCAGAAACCTTCTTTATTAAGGTTAACACCTAAAGTATCGGCTAATTCTTTTGCCGTTCTTGAAGGCTCAAGTCCTACAGATAAAACCGCCATATCAAATTCTTCGGTATGGTGTTTGCCGTCTTCGGTTACAAATTTGAACAACAGGTTTTCAGACTCATGTATCCTTTCCAGTGAGGATAGACGGCTTCTCACAAATTTAATGCCGAATTTGGTTTTCGCCCTTTCATAAAAGCTCTCAAAGCCTTTGCCCTGGGTTCTTATATCCATATAAAATATGGTGATATCAACATC
>DYJH01000084.1:0-7171 GCA_020723255.1 Desulfonema limicola
GCTGATGCCGTTATGGATCTGTCCACAGGCGGAGATATTTCATTGATTTTGAGAAAAATTCTTCAACACTCGAAGGTTATGATAGGAACTGTCCCTATTTATAAATCGGTTTCAAGAATAATTTCGGATGGCAAAGCCGCAACTGAACTGACTGCTGATGAAATTTTTGACGAGATTGAAAATCAGGCTAAAATAGGAGTGGATTTTGTTACGGTTCATTGCGGCATCACGCGGCATACCATCAATGTATTGAAAAATTCAAACAGGTTGATGGGAATTGTATCACGGGGCGGAAGTCTTATGACCGAATGGATACTTGTTAATGATAAGGAAAACCCGTTATATGAATATTATGAACGCCTGCTTGATATTGCCCGAAAATATGATGTAACACTTTCGCTGGGAGACGGCCTGCGTCCCGGAACTATATGCGATGCGGAAGACAGAGCACAGATATCAGAACTTGTGGCTCTTGGAGAGCTTGCTCAGACAGCAAGAAAAGCCGGGGTGCAGGTAATGATTGAAGGCCCCGGGCATGTGCCTCTTAACCGGATTGCCGCTGATATGAAACTCCAGAAAAGCTTATGCGGCGGGGCTCCATACTATGTCCTGGGCCCTCTTCCTACCGATATAGCGCCCGGTTATGACCATATAGTGTCTGCAATAGGCGGCGCTATTGCCGCAGCCAGCGGAGCCGATTTTCTATGTTATGTCACACCAGCCGAACATTTAAGTCTGCCTACAATTGATGATGTGCGTGAAGGAGTAATTGCCTCCAAAATTGCTGCACACATCGGAGACATAGAAAAAGGCATAAAAGGGGCTTGGGAGCGTAATGAAAAGATGTCTTATGCCCGTAAACGGTTTGACTGGAAGACCATGTTTGAACTGGCAATAGATCCTGTTAAAGCCTGCAAAATCAGAAACAGCATCGAAGATAAAGACAGAGATGTCTGCACAATGTGCGGTGACATGTGCGCTTTGAAAACATATGAACGCGCCATGGCAAATACATCTTCTGATAAATTTTATACTTGACTGGAATATTTTTTGATGTATAAACGCGGCAGAAGTATATTGGCAATAACTTTAAATCGGAGCAAATAACAGAAATGGAACCTCCTGGTCATAGAGGAAAACTAAATTACAGGCAATGGTTCAAGGCTATAAATAATTATCGGCGCATCCCGGAATAACTTTTCCAGTCCATAACAATTTCTTTTTGTGGATTTCCGGGTATAATATAACCGGAAACCACGGCCACTTTTCAAACCTCTATCCCCAGCATGCAGATTGAACCGACTATCCATTCTTTTGAGCGGTTATAAATATTATACTGATCAGAGGAAATTTATAGTTAATCCGGAGGCAGTCTTCTCATGTACTGGATCAGTAAAAGCATTCACAATCTGAATCGCTTGCGGCGGAATTTTATTATTTTTTTATCCGTTCTCGGGCCCGGCATTATCGTTATGATTGCCGACAACGATGCCGGAGGAATATCAACTTATGCCGTAACAGGCTCAAAACACGGGTTTTCTCTGTTATGGATATTTCTGATTCTCCTTCCGATGGCTTATTTCGTCCAGGAAATGACTGTTCGTCTGGGAGCAGTAACCAAACGAGGCCATGCCGAAGCTATCTTTGACGGATTCGGCCCTTTCTGGGGCTGGTTTTCACTTGTTGATCTTGCTATAACAAACTGGCTGACTCTCGTTACAGAATATATCGGAATGACTGCGGCTATGAGTCTTTTTGGAGTACCGCCACTTATTACCATTATTGCCGTTACAGCAATACTGTTTACTATAGTACTTTCAGGAAAATATTGGACTTTTGAGAAGCTGACTCTTTTCTTCTGCGCCTTTAATCTTGTTTACATCCCCGCAGCGCTATGGGGTATGGGCACACCGGATGCTCCAACGTGGAATGCCGTATTTAAAGGATTTTACAATCCTGATATAGGACCAATAAATTCAGACCTTATCTTTATAATACTTGCCAATATCGGAACTACCATCGCTCCCTGGATGTTGTTTTTCCAGCAGAGCGCTGTAGTTGATAAAGGTCTTGATATACACGACATAAGATTTGGCAAACTTGAAACTTTAGTAGGCTCTTTTTTGACATGTGTTGTTGCTGTATTCATTATCATTGCAACATCAGCGGTCTTTTTTTATCATAAACCTCCAATTATAATTGAAGATGCCAAACAGACCGCCGAAGCAATTGTTCCTCTGCTTCCATTTGGACAGGGTGATCTGGCCCGTAAGTTTTTCGCAATCGGGCTTTTTGATGCAGGGTTTCTCGGAGCGCTGTGCATTTCCCTCTCAACATCATGGGCGGTTGGAGAAGTGTTTGGCTGGGCGCACACTTTGAATAAGAAAGTAAAAGAAGCGCCTTGGTTTTATGTGGTTTATCTTGGAATGCTTGTAAGTTCGAGTTCTATTGTTCTCATCCCCGGAGCGCCGCTGGTAAATATTACCATGTTCGTACAGGTTATCGCAGTAACAATGCTGCCGGCATGTTTGATTTTTCTGCTTTTACTGTTAAACGATAAATCACGCATGGGCGAACATGTCAGTACACGCTGGGAAAACATTATAAATGGATTTATAGTTGTTTTTGTAATTATTTTGTCATCTTTGTTGGGTATTAGCACGCTTTTTCCTAACCTTTTTAAATGAGCACCCGGGAGAGTTCACATCATGGCAGAAAAAAATCAAAAAATAAAAATGTCGGATCTACCCCAGGATATAAGCGGTTTCCGGTTCATCTATTTTTCGGAACTTTTAAAACGCCCTATCTGTATCGGAAAAATTAATAACCGTATCGGAAAGCTGACAGATATAGTATTTGCCATAAAGGATTCTTATCCTGAAGCTGTAGGTATATATATTTATCATGGCTGGGGAAAACCAACCATGTTTATTCCCTGGGCAAATGTCCTTCGGATAGAAGATGACGCCATTTTTGTTCAGTCTCCTGAAGGGGGCGATAATTATCCCCCTTTTGTCGATCAGCCCGGCTGGATTCTTCTGGACAAACATCTGATGGGACGGACGATAGTGGATATGGATGACCGGAGGGTGGAAGTAGTAAATGATTTGCATCTTATAGAATCCAGGAAAAGATTGATCCTTGTGCATGTTGATATCTCGTTCAATGGTTTTTTGCGCCGCTGGGGGCTGGGAAAATTTCACTGGATAAAAGACGATTTGATTTCGTGGAAGTATGTCCAGCCTCTGTCTGTAGAAGATGCGGTTTCAACGGACAAGGTGTCGCTATCTATAACTCGCAAGCAGATACATAATCTTCCAAGTGAGGACTTGGCTGATATACTGGAAGAACTAGGCAATGAAGAAAAGAGCGCCCTGTTTTCCGCTCTTAATTCTGAAAAGGCGGCCGAAGCATTGGCGGATGCGGAACCGAGAACACAGCGCCAGATTATTGCAAACCTGCGCAAAGAAAGAGCCCGCAACATTTTTTCAGAGATGACAATACCGCAGCTCGCAGCTCTTTTTTCGGTGCTCCCCCATGATCATGTTTCAGATATGATGAAACTTCTTGCAAGTGAGCAGGCTAAACGTGTAAGCGCAATTCTTTCTGAGAGGGAAGCGACGGCAAAAGGAATGATGTCGAATGTTTTTTTAAGCATGCCGAAAACAACAACTGTAGCTGAGGCTTTGTCGAAAGTAAGGCAATCAGGTATGGAGCCCGATGTTATTTCTTATATTTATGTGATCGATGAAAACGGCACAAAACTTATTGGAGTTGTAGATTTGCGTGAACTGGTTCTTGCTGCTGATAATATTATGCTTGGCGATATTATGGCAACACATTTAGTCACCGCCGAAGATGATACACAGGAAGATCTGGCTGAATTGTTCGCTAAATACCATTACAGAATGATCCCGGTTGTGGACAGCAACGATAATATACTCGGCATAATTCAATATAACGATATCATGAAAGGCGTGGAAACACGAATTAAAATATAAGGAGAAATAGGATGGCCCGCATCCAGCTTACAAAAACTGCAAAAATTGCTCTTTATTTTCTCAGATTTTATCTAATTTTTCTTCTGGCTCTTATAGTCATAAAATTCTTAAAAATTTTTTGATCTTATTCCGCCTTTAAATGCCCAAGACTTTTTATTAATTGTGTATAGAGGTCTTTATCAAATTTACCGCTGACTACATCTTTCATGATAATCTGACTTAGCGCATTATATGCATCCATTGCGCTTCTGTATGGGCGGGTATCATTTGTCAGCGCTTCATAACAATCTATAATGCCGATTATCTGAGATGCTTGCGATATTCTCGTTTTCCCGTTGGGATATCCGCTTCCATCAATTTTTTCATGATGATCAAGGGCGCTTGCAGCTATTTCTCTGCTATTGAACTTACAATCAATTAAAATGTTATAGCCCAGAGTGGTATGACGCTTCATTTCTTCAAATTCTTCATCTGTAAGTTTTCTTGGTGCGGTCAGGATTTCGTTGCTGATTTTGGTTTTGCCCACATCATGCAAGAGCCCGCATAAACCCATCAACTTTGCCTTTTCCGGCGGAAAATTCATATAAAATGCAAAGTTTAAAGAAAGGGCCATGACATTTATAGAGTGCATAACGGAAGAGTAGTCTTTAGATGAAAGATCTATTAACCTGTTAATAACACCGGATTCTTTTGAATAGTCACTGACAAAAACTCCTACCGTATCAGACATTCCTTCAAGGCTTCCGCTTCTTGGTTCGGCAAGTGTTTCACCAACAACGGCAACAAGAGTTTCTTTAACTTTGGCAGAGTCACAGGACTTGACATAGTTTTCAAGCTGTTTGTTAAATCCTTTTTGCGCTTCCTTAAGGCCTGTTAATTTATCGGTTTGTTTAATGAATAATTCTTTAGGATGCTTGCCTTCCGAAACACGCATTTCTCCCAGAGTAATCCCGGATGGTTTATACAAAACATAAGTGTCTTCTTTTGTTTTGTGATAAAGGGCGATATTAATATAAAAATTCAGTTGTGATGTTTTGGCAAGTATATATTCGCTCAAAGATGTCACCATTGTTCTTTTATAATATAAAACAATATTAATGGCAATGCAATTTATTGCAGGATAAAAGGGCGTTACATAATCATTTTTTTTAAAGAACCATACTATATTTTCTTACAGCTAAAAAGGTTTCTCCATGGAAGTTGTTATCATTCCATAGGAAACAAGGACAAGAGATAATATTGTCAGCCATGTAAAGGATTCCGAATCTAAAATGACCGCTGAAAGAAAGGCGCCGCAAACAGGCACAAGAAATCTATATACTGCGATGCTGGTAAGTTTGTTATATTTAATCAGCATGTACCAAAGCGAAAAAGCCGTTGCTGTAGCTATGGACAGGTATAAGAGAAGAAATACCAGCTCTGATGAAAATTCTATCACGGAAGGTTTTTCGAACAGACTTGCAATAGCAAAAAGAACAATGCCTCCAAAGGTAAGTTGATATGCGGATAAAACGGGAGGATAAATTCTGGAAGAGATTTTTTTTACTATAAAAAGAGCTGATACCGAAGAAAGCGAAGTTAAAATTATAAACCCTTCCCCTGTCAGCCGGAAATTAAGGCCAAAACGTTCATTATTGAAGTTAACTATAATAATGCCGATAAAACCGACAATAAGCCCCGTTATTTTTACCGGAGTTAAACGGTCGTCTTTAAGCCAGAAATGCGAGAAAGCAGCCAGGAAAAAAGAGCCTGATCCTGTTATTATCGAAGCCTTCATGCTTGTGGTGTTTGAAATGCCTATGTAGAAAAATAAATATTGAAATGTAGTCTGAAGAAGCCCTATTATAAAAAGGGTAAGATAATCCTTTCCGGCAGGCAGTTTCAGCGGCTTTTTGCAAAACAGCAATGCCAGAAAAAGTATGATTCCGGCTGATAGAAATCTGTATGCCGCAAAAAATAGTTTTCCGCCTGTATTTTTTTCGATATGAAGAATTGAAAATCCTATTTTTAGAAGAGGAAAAGCGCTTCCCCAGAGCATCGCACAGATAAAAGCTATGAGCATCACAGCGGGAGGCCAGGTTAATATTTTGTCTTTATTCATTATATAAGATATGCGAAGTCTTTCTTTATTATTTGGAAAAGTTCTTCTCCTATTGCAATGCCTATATCAATGAATCCCGGCCCGTATTTCTTTCCGGTATCCGTGCGGAATGTCAGTTTGATTTTACGAAGGCTTTCCATCCCTTTGGGATAAAGGGTTACAAATTCAGAAAACGGAGGATTTATGTATGATATCATTTCCCAGAAAGTATCTGTAAAATTATCCGGCCCCCAGCGGAATTTGTCCGCATCATAGAGGCAGTCTGAGACAAGCTTTCCGGCAGGAGTTTTTGCTTCTATTGTACTTTTAAATGCCTCGTGATTTTTTATTGCTATACAGATATCATCTACTTCTTCCGGAATAAACGGATAGTCTTTTAAAACATCTTTTAAAACTTTACGGGCAAAAATTGCGCCGGTTGAGGAATGATCCTTCTCTTTTCGTTTCATGTCATGCAATAGCCCGGCACATTGTGCAACAATGACTCTACGGTCGCAATAATTGTCCGAATATCCGGCTATCTTGCTTTCGATAAATAATAATGCACCGGCATCCAAAGTTACTTTAATGGCATGATCAAGGCCGTGGCCGAAATCATTATCCAGATTTTTTGATACAAAGCTGCGAACTTTTATAAGAAGAGGGTTTGTTTCAAGAATTTGTCTTGAATATATTACTGCCGGTTCAAAATCCTTATAAAAATCAGGAAGAGGGTACCCGGAAGCTAATCGTCGCGCAACATTTTGTATTTTAGCGTAATGGTTCTCCATAACACTCCGGGTAGAAATAAAAAATCCTCCTTGTGAGCAACCGGCGAAAAAGCATTTTAAAGCGGTTCCTCAATATCAAGGAGGATATAAATAGCAAGTTATTTTCTTGCGTCTGCATATCCTATCTTTGTTAATGCTTCTCTTATTTCATCAAGAATAACAGGGTCATCTATAGTTGCAGGTATCTTGTATTCTTTATTATCTGCTATCTTCTGGATGGTTCCTCTTAGTATTTTACCCGAACGCGTTTTGGGAAGGCGCTTGACAACGGTTGCTGTTTTAAATGATGCAACAGCGCC
>DYJH01000084.1:7181-16054 GCA_020723255.1 Desulfonema limicola
TCCCTAACCATTTTTACTATTTCTTTTAATATTTCATCATGGCTTCGGGTAACGCCGGCCTTAAGAACAATAAAGCCGAGAGGGATCTGGCCTTTAAGCTGGTCTTCAACTCCAAGAACAGCGCATTCCGCAACATCAGGATGGTCGGACAGCACTTCTTCCATTCCTCCTGTCGAAAGGCGGTGGCCGGCTACATTAATTACATCATCTGTTCTGGTCATTACATAAACATATCCGTCTTCATCTATAAAACCGGCATCCGCTGTTTTATAATATCCTGGAAATTCTTTCAGATATGAATTGATAAACCCATCATCGTTATTCCATAAAGTAGGAAGCGTGCCAGGTGGAAGAGGCAGTTTGACTACGAGGGCTCCTATCTGTCCTGATTTAGCTGAATTATTATTCTCATCAAGAACTGCTATATTCCACCCCGGTGCAGGTTTGGTCGGAGAACCCTGTTTAACAGGGAAATGATGGAGACCTATACAATTTGCAGCTATGGCCCATCCCGTTTCAGTCTGCCACCAGTGATCTATTACAGGAACACCAACGCTCTTTTCAGCCCAGTGAAGAGTATCAGGATCAAGCCTTTCGCCTGCCAGAAACAAAGCTTTGAATGTTGAAAGGTCATATTTTTTCATAAGCTCGGCATTAGGATCTTCTCTTTTAATCGCACGAAAGGCGGTCGGAGCCGTGAACATTACTTTTACCTTGTGCTGGGATATAACACGCCAGAAAGCTCCTGCATCAGGTGTGCCTACCGGCTTTCCTTCATACACAATTGTTGTGCAGCCCTGCAACAGCGGACCATATACAATATATGAATGCCCTACAACCCAGCCAACATCTGATGCCGCCCAGTAAACATCTCCGGGATCAACATTATAAATTGCTTTCATGGTCCATTTTAATGCAACCATATGCCCGCCGTTATCCCTGACAACACCCTTCGGAACGCCTGTTGTTCCTGAAGTATAGAGTATGTATAAAGGATCTGTTGATGCGACAGGAACACAGTCATGCGGTTTGGCTTTTGAAATTTCATCATTCCAGTCAAGATCCCTTCCGGCAATTAAATCTGCAGTCGCCATAGATCTCTGAACAATAATACAATGATCCGGTTTCGATTTTGCCATTTCAATAGCACTGTCAAGAAGAGGTTTATATGGAATCACACGCTGGGTTTCTATACCGCATGAGGCTGAAACAATTATTTTAGGCTTTGCATCATTTATACGGGTTGCAAGTTCATTTGGAGCAAACCCCCCAAAAACAACCGAATGAACCGCACCGATGCGGGCACATGCCAGCATGGCGACTACAGCTTCCGGAATCATGGGCATATAAATCAGAACCCGGTCGCCTTTTTGGATTCCAAGTGATGCATACACGCCGGCAAGTTTTGCAACCTGCTCTTTTAGTTCGGAATAAGTTATCTTCTGTATGGTGTCGGTAACAGGGCTGTCATAAATAATTGCATCCTGACCGCCTCTCCCGTTTTCAACATGGATATCAAGTGCATTGTAACAGGTATTTATCATTCCACCAGGAAACCATCTGTAGAAATAGGGCTTACGGGAATCATCTAAAACCTTATCCCATTTTTTATACCAGTGGCAATTTTGTGCCGCTTCACCCCAGAATCCTTCCGGATCATTAATGGATCTTTCATAAGCTTGATGGTAAGGGTTTGTCATCGCTGTTCTCCTTAATTTAATAGTAAAATTAGTATCAAATAAAAAATTATAGGTACAAGTGTCAAGCAAAAAGTTGAACGAGTACAAAATATGCTGAAACTGTAAAAAGATGACGTATAATTTTTATTTAGTGTTTAGATTCTGCTGCATCCAGGGCCGACCAGGCGGCTGCGGCCGCCAGCTTCCGGAATCACTTCTATTTGAGTGCCAATTCGTTCCTTGAGAACAGAGACATGCGATATAACTCCGATAAGCTTCCCGTCCTGCTGTAATTCCGCAAGGGTTTCAATTGCTGTTTCCAGCGCATCTTCGTCTAAGGTTCCGAATCCTTCATCAAGAAACAGTGAATCAACACGAACATTCCTGCTCGCCATTTGAGAAAGGCCGAGTGCAAGAGCAAGACTGACGATAAAACTTTCGCCTCCGGATAGATTCTTTGTTGAACGGACCTCCCCGGCCTGATAATTATCGATCACATTTAGTTCCAGCGGTTGCAATTTGTCACGTATGAGGAGATAGCGATCCGTCATCTTTTTAAGCTGCCGGTTGGCGTGCGCCGTCATCATTTCGAATGTCAGCCCCTGGGCAAAGTTTCTGAATTTCTTGCCGTCGGCAGATCCGATTAGTTGATGCAGGTTATCCCAGCGGGCACACTCCTTTTTTTGATTTTCGATGCTTTTTATGCGTTCATCCTGGTTTTTCCTTCGCTTTTCATTATCGGTTAACCTGTTGACAATGCCGCCGATATCAAACCTTAGTTGTTTCAGATCAGCTTCATCTGTGCGAATGGTTTCAGTCAGCGATTCTACGGATTGATCGGTCAGATTTTTCCCGCTCTCAGCGGCAAGGGTCTCCGATCTGTCCCTCCAGCGGGCATCAAGTTCCAGTTTTTCCTCGTGCAGGGCTTGCTCCTTTTTTGCGAGCAAATCCTGTTCTTCTTCACCCAAGCGCGATAAAAGGTAGTCGGCTTCATCTTCAAATCCTGCAGTCTTGATCCGTAAAGAAAATTTCTCTTCAGTCAGCGCCAGTTCTGTTGCCCGTATCTCTGTTTTTTCTTTCAGCAAAGCTGCTTTATCTTTAAGTGCGCTTATTTCTTTTTCAATCTGTACGTATCTTTCGCGTTCTTTTTCAAGAGTTTTATCGGCCTTATCAACTGCTTCAGCCAGAAGCTTTTCCTCATCGTCGGCGTTCTTTTCACCAAACATATCGAAACGACTTAAACTCAGAGCCTTGTGCTCATCCATTAATTTTCCTCGCTCTGTGCTTCTATTCGAAAGATCCGCTTCAAGCTTATCTGTTACGGCTTTATTTTTTTCAATACCGGCTTTTAATTCATCTATCTTTTTTCCCAAAGAATTTATTTCAAGCTCCTTTGACTGCCAGATATTTCTGCGCTTTGTCAGGTCTGTTAATAATTCATCTATAGTATCTGATGAAATTTGGCTGATACCGAAAGGTTTAACATCCGAAGCGGCATCCTCACAAACTTTATCAGCTTCTTTTGCCAGAGCGTCACAATCAATTTTTTGCCGTTCATAATCACTTGCGGCCGTATTCATCTTATGCGTGTAGTCTTGCAGCGTTTTATCCGCTTTGAGCAGTTTCTCCCTTGTTTTTTCTAAACCGGTTTGTGTTGTTTTCTCCTTTTTGGTCTTTTCTTCAACCGTTTTGATGGCAAGAGATATGCCATCAATTTTTGCTTTAACATCTGATAGCTGCTTGCGCACTTTCACAGAGCGTTCATAGGAAACTGCTTCAATATTTAACGCCGACATTTCTTCTTTGCACAGCTTCTCACCATCAGCCAGTGTCGTTTTATATTCTTTAATATTCTTTTCAGCATACTCGATGTCCGCCGCCGTCTTAACCCGCTCATTTTCAAGCTTTCCCAGCTTATCAGAGAGTTTTTTGAATTCGGTTTTCGTTCTTTTCAACCCGGATTCAGCCTCGTTTAGCGCCGGGACATTTCCTTGCGCATACGGATGATCGGTTGCGCCGCAAAGAGGGCAAGGTTTGCCATCCTCAAGCCGCTTTCTTTCCTCTTCAAGGTCATGGATTCGGCAAAGGAGGGACACCTGCGTTTCCATTATGTCAATGGTTTTTTCGAGGAGATCTCTTTTTTCGCTATTGGTTTTTATTTCATCCGATATCTTTGAATTATTACTTTTTAATTCATCAACCCGCTTTGCCGATTCATCAATTGTTTTATAAGTTTTATCAATCCTTGTGATGGTTTGATCTGTTTCAATCAAAAGACGTTCGCGGTCCTTAAAACTTTCTATCTCAGCGCGCAACTGGCTGATGTCACGTCCTTTTAGAATAAGTGATATCTCGTCAGTAAGATTTTTATATTCTTTCTGCTTTTTTTCATATTCCTGGAGGAGTTTTTTATGCTCTGCTTCAAGCTTTTTACAATCGCTTGCAGCATCTTCTTTTTTCTTATCCGCTTCATCCACTTCTTTCAAGGCTTTCAGATGTTTATTATTAACAGCCTGATATAATGCAAATACCTTCTCGATGGCGCTTAAGTTTGTCATTAACTCAGAGTCTGCGGCATGTTTTGTCCGGTATTCACAGATTATTTCCAAGTCTTTCAGTAATTTTTTTAATTCGCGTTCACTGTTGTCTATTCCTCTCTTAAATTCAGACAGTTGCTTTTCGACCTCTTTGACTTCCTTGTTTTTTTCTATAAGCTGTTTTTTCTGTTCGCCAAGCCTGGTGTCAAGATCACGCACTTTTTTAATGATGTCTGCTTCCGACTGCTGTTTTTCCCTCGCCCCGTTCAGCGCCGTTTCAGCAGTTTTCCTTACAACAAGAGCACTTGTGCATACGCTCTCTTTTTCAGGAAGTATTGCAGCAGCGGCATGGAGCTTCTTTGTCTCATTATCCTGTAAATCCCGTAAAGCAGTTATGCTCCGGTAATCCACTTCCAGACCGAGAGCTTTGCGGGATTTTTCCAGCTTTTTGGACTCCGGCTCAAACGCCTGCCGGCGCTTCCCCAAATCTTGCTGTTTCTTATCCAGTTCTTCCAGATCTTTTTCGAGCGCAATTATTCCTTCGATCCGGTTCAGAGCTTTTGCTATTTCTTTAATTTTACCGGAAAGTTCCGTTTCCTGCTTCTGCTTTTCTTCCAAACCATTGCTTAAATTCTTTTCATCATCTTCACTTAAGATCTGTATCCCTTTCAGTTCCGCCTGCAACATCTCAAGTTTATTATTTTCATCGGAACGTTTTTCGTGAACTTTCATAGAAATTCTACTGTAGATTTCCGTGCCTGTAATCTGCTCAAGTATGGGAGCCCGCTCATTGGGAGGAGCTTTTAGAAATACAGCAAATCCACCTTGCGCAAGAAGCATGGAACGTGTACAACGTTCAAAGTCCATACCCGTGACTTTTTCAATAAATTCCCCAACCAGAGCTATCCTTGATTCCAATACTTTTCCGGAATCCGCTTCGCATATTTCATGTTTTGTCTGCTGCAACTCTCCGTCAGGCTTTTTCCGGGCGCGATGCTGACTCCAGTGACAACGATACCGCCCCTTCAACGTTTCGAATTCAACTTCTGCAAAACATTCGCCTGCCTGGCGCGACATGATTTCATTACTGCTTTTTGTGATTTTATCCAGACGTGGAGTCCTGCCGTAAAGTCCAAGGCAGAGGGCATCAAGAACGGTTGTCTTTCCGGCACCTGTCGGACCTGTAATTGCAAATATTCCGTTAGATGAAAAATCCGGGTGTGTGAAATCGATATACCATTCCCCGGCAAGTGAATTGAGGTTCTTGAATCGGATGCTAAGTATCTTCATGCCGTGTAACCTATTCCTTCATGATATCTTCTTCATTCAAAGCCGAAATTATCTCTCTGTATGTGCAAAGAAGATCTTTTCGCTGTTCATCAGAAATTTCATGCACATCAAGGCAGCGTCCGAATACATCCTCAACATCAAGATCATCAAGCGTTTCATTCTCATTAATTCCGTCCATCACTTGTTCAAGAACCCGGTTATTCTTAACTCGAAGAATTTCAAGATCGGTTCCGTTAACGGCTTCATCCAGAAGCTCGCGCAAATTTACGGCTATCTCATTTCCTTCATAGACTATCTCCAGCCAGGCAGAGCTTTCTTTTGACTTTAGTTCATCGATATCACTGATAATTGTTTGCCAATCGCCCTTTACGGTTTTAAGCTCCTGAAAACAGGGCACGGAAATAGCGGTCACCGCAGGCGCCTTGTCCGAAAACTCGACAAGAGTAACACTTTTTTCATGAGAAGCTTCCCCGAAACCGATCGGCAGCGGAGAACCGCAATAGCGGATAAAATCCGAACCGCCCACCTTCTGCGGGATATGAAGATGCCCCAAGGCAAGATAATCTATGAATTCGGGAAACACATCCATTCCTACATGTAAAAGTGAGCCGATATAAAGCTCCCGCACCCCGTCGCCGTCAATGGTTTTTCCTCCTGCGGTGTAAAGATGCCCCATGCCAATAATGGGCACAGGCTTTTTCAGCTCTGAGCGCTTTTCTTCAGCCGCTTCATATACCATACGGTAATGAGATTTTATTCCTTCGACGATTTTATTCTCCTTGTCCTCTATGCTTTCTCCGGCTTCAGCAGTGCGGATGTCACGGTCACGAAGATACGGAACGGCGCAGATGATAAGCATAGTCTCGTTATCTACGCCAGCAACCGTGATCAATTCATCCTGGGGAGATTCAGAAGCACACCCTACCACATGAATGTTGAGAAATTTCAGGAGTTCCCGCGGGGCATTCAAAAAAGAGGGAGAATCGTGATTTCCCGCCGTTACCACTACATGGCGGTTTGAAAAAGCTGCCATGCGGTTTAAAAAACGGTAATATATTTCCTGTGCCCGGTTGCTTGGAGCGCTGTTGTCAAACACATCACCAGCTACAAGCAGCATATCAATATTTTCTTCTTCGATGAGTGTAGCAAGCCAGTTCAAAAAAGCTTCATGTTCATCATACCGCTTGCGGCCATAAAGAGCGCGGCCAATATGCCAGTCGGATGTGTGTAGAATTTTCAAGGATTTCCTCTCTGCATAATTTTTAGTTACATCCTGCTCTATTTATTCGGAGTTCTTTAGGTATTCCAGGACCTCGGCGTCGGCCAAATCCTTGGTTCTTCCTGATGCCCTCTTGTTTCGAATCAGGTCGTCGATCGAAGGAATGGGGATGAATCTAACCTTCTCGCCGGACAAGGCTTGTAACATGTCTCTGTAGTCTTCGTTCAGTATCGTGTTTCACGCTCAGCGAGGCAATTTCTATAGTCAGCGGCCAGACGAGACTAATACGGTCTTCCGGCGTACCGGGAACATAATCGTCATTCCGATGATCCGTTATTTTGTATATGGCTGTATGTTTCCGGTTCATAGTCATTATCCCAACTAGCATGTTTCTTTTGCAAGATCAATCTGATAATTGCTCCGAGCAGTGATTATAATTTTCTATCACTCACAATGCCGTCAATTTTCTTCGCAATTTGCATCACTGTGATGCCAGCCAGTAAAACTACTCATTTCGCTTGCGGCTATAAAGATTTCTGCCGATATACTAATCATACATGGTGGCATAATACAACTTATAGAAATATCAGAATATCCGGATTATTATTAAAGTCGAGGTTTGTAGTCCATATTTTATTGTATCTTTCACTCAGTACTACTCAGACAGAATTAAATAAAATATAAAGAGTGCCAGTTATTAATGCTACCTACAGACAAATACTGCCGGATTCTTTAGTAACTGTTTGTTACGGATAGAAAGAGAGTAACGTTCCAAATCACTGAGTGCAAAAGGCCCTCACAAAATTATGCAAAAGCGGAAAAAGATGAGAAACCGCTAATGGTGAAAAAAGCCGCGGCCTTTTGCATCCGGTGCATTTGGTTATTGTGTGCGGAACTTGTAGGCTACTGGCTCAGCTTGGAGCTGGCAATACGATTGAGGCTGACACCGGATTCAGCAGCCTGTAAAGCCAATTTCCGATAAACGTCAGGAGGAACCCTGACCATAAACTTTCCGCTATAATGTTTACATGCGATAGGTTCAGGGATTGGTTCACCATTTATGTCCATGTCCAATAAAATGTCGGCCACGAGTTTTCGGACCCCTTTAAGAGCCTTTTCCGGTGTATCAGCCAGCCAACTCAAACTTGGAAATTCAGCACATAAGCCTACATACTCATTATCATCTTCAGACCAGGTAACCCGATATGTATATTTATCATTATTTTGTGCCATGATTGGCCTCCTGCTTTTCGATAGCCAAAAGTACCTGCTTTACTTGGTATGCCTTGGCCTTTCCTTTATCATTTTAAATATTTACCCTTGGATCACCCTGATAAGGGGTTTTTTAAACGCGATGGCTGCTTTTTTTCTGGCCCTGCTGATTAAAGGAGGCAAATTCCCGATAGCTTATCCATATCCGGCTAAAATGCGTGCCACCCGGGATCTATTGCGACGTAGCATGTATATCTTGTTAATTTAAAAAGGAAATATTATTTAAATTTACTCCGATTTTCTTGACAACCAAAGGCCATATAAATGTTAGTCCATTTTAAAATCTTATCAATATATCAATACCCGTTTCCCCTTTTTATTTTATTGTCCGGTGTCGGGGCCTGACCCGGTTATTGGGTTGGTGAGCTAACATGCCCATTCTTGATGGAGAAAATAGATCTGTCCCCAATTCCCCCCAAGAATAAGTTAAAAAGAAATGGCATTTTCAGTGAGGATAACTAAGTTCTTCAAGCCACGCTGAAACAACTAAAGGGTCATTTTTAAATGTGTTTATCCACTTTTGTTCTTCCCCGATAGGTACTGTAACAACTCCAAATACTAAGCGGACTTTCCCAGCAGATATTGAATCATCATCAATAATATCTATCAAACTCAATTCAGTTAATG
Source organism: Desulfonema limicola (assembly GCA_020723255.1). Taxonomy (GTDB): domain Bacteria; phylum Desulfobacterota; class Desulfobacteria; order Desulfobacterales; family RPRI01; genus RPRI01. The sequence continues at coordinate 15,806 of DYJH01000084.1, forward strand.
ATTGAATTAAACGTATTGCGTCATCATGCGTTGCTTTGCCACTAAATGCGATAACAAGCACCGCATCACCATAATTTGTGCCATAGGCAACATATTGATCAGTAACATAGCCTTCACCAAGGATCTCTTGCGCAGCTACATATATTCTATCTATTTCCTCTTGTTGTTTTTGTTCATTGTTAATATCAATAAAAGTTGCATATTCTGTAAACAAGGGCGTTGTGAAAATCCATGGCCTTGTATTCCATT
>DYJH01000085.1 GCA_020723255.1 Desulfonema limicola
ATGACAAAAACAGACAAGAAATTAGGAAAAGAGATTCATACTTTAAAAGAAAAAGTAATTAAAGGTCAAATATAGACTTGACCCCATTTTTTTTCCATTTTTTTGACCCCATTTTTATCTTTTTTAATAGGGGGGTGTTTTTTTCTCTTGACGAACCCTTTAATAGGGGGGTGTTTTTTCTCTTGACGAACCCTTTAATGGGTGACCCTATATTCTTTTTGATGATATCAAAACATGGTGTTGTCATTGGCTGGTTTTTCAGGCACAGGCTGTACTACATCCCAGTGCTCAACAATTTTGCCGTTTTCCAGACGAAGTATATCAACCACTGCCTTACCAAGATCCCCAGGTCCTGACATCATTTGAGCATGGACAATAACAAAATCACCGTCAACAAAGACCCGCTTAATATCATATTTTAGTTCCGGTACCGACGCCACATAGGCACTGAGAGCTGCAATATTTGCTTCCTTACCATCGGGACTTCTGGGATTGTGCTGCGTGTATGTCGGACCGACGTATTTATGAAATGCTTCTGCGACCTTGCGTTGGTTGAATGACATATCGATCATGGCCACCACCAGTTCAGCCTTGGGATTACCTTTTGAATTTGTTTGTGACAGAGTATGTACCGGGAAATTCAAAATTGCAATTAAGACTGCCGAAACGATAAGACACGATAAGTTGATTTTTTTATTTGTCACGTTCACATCCTCCTAATGTTATATGGAATAACTACTGTCTAAAACAAATGGAAATCGCTATATCTTCAGAGCTAACTTGCTGAAAATTCAAGGGCTATGTAATGTTCCAAGAGACAGAATAAGTGACATTCGATATTCCTTATGTCAAGCAAAAACACGAAAAATATAAACACAATATAATCAATGCATTACAATTATTGCCAAATTGAGGGCGTAGCTCAAGTAATATACCTCAGTTGAAGTACTTTTTGCTTTTGGCGGTTCTCTCATGCGGCGAATTCTTCATCTAATCGTTATGTTTATCCGGCATCCCAGCTATTACACTGGCCAACACATTATTCCTTATCCAGATTAACGGTTAATTGGGGTCAAATCATGAACAGTGAATAAGCATTTAACATATTAAAATTATGGTATATCAACGCGATAAAAGCCTCATCATCCTCTGTTCTTTCTCCATACTTCACCGATAAAGTTACGCCTGCAATAAGCCCCATCTACCTTAAAAGCTCCGACATTCTTACCCCAAGCTCACGCACAGCAAAAGAGGCAGAGATATAATCAAAAGCCCCTTTGTTTTCAGATCGTTTAGCGCGGTATAAAGCTTGATAATAAATCGAGGTAAATTTTACAATGAATATTTATAATTCATAATTTTTTGTTGCTAAGTCTGGAAATATTTTATAAATTAGCATCGCTTATACTATTTTGAGGCGCAAAATGGAATCAATACCACGATATTTCATACCTCCTTCTGACCACTTTTTCCTGCTTGGTCCGCGCGGCACTGGCAAGACCTGGTTGACCCAGAGGCTTTTTCCACATGCGCTCCGGGTAGATCTGCTGGAACCGGAAACATTACGTTTGCTATCTGCGCGACCCGAGCGTCTGCGGGAGTTGATAGGGGCCAGACCTGAAGTCATGCAGGTGGTCATTGATGAAGTACAAAAGCTGCCGGAGTTATTGGAAGTCGTCCATCTACTGATCGAGGATAAGAAAGATGTGCAGTTTATATTCACCGGCTCAAGCGCCCGCAAGCTTCGGCGCGGCGGTGTGAATCTTTTAGGCGGACGGGCAGTGCAAAAGTCGTTGTACCCCTTCATGGCCGCCGAACTCGGCACACAATTCAATCTGGAGGAGGCTTTGCGCCTTGGCATGCTGCCAATCGTGCGGGGGGGCAAGGTGCCAGAAGAAATCCTGCGCGCATACAACGGCCTCTATTTACGGGAAGAGGTGCAGATGGAAGGGTTGGTGCGCAATATCGGAAACTTTTCCCGTTTCCTCGAAGCCATAAGCTTTTCGCAGGCGGCCGTGCTTAACCTAGCCAATGTTGCCCGGGAATGCCACGTAAACCGCAAGACAGTGGAGGGTTATCTGGAAATATTGGAGGATCTTTTGCTTTCTTTTCGAGTGCCGGTGTTCACCCGGCGGGCACGACGCGAACTGGCGGCACATCCAAAGTTTTTCTTTTTTGATGCCGGCGTCTTCCGCGCCAACCGGCCGTCCGGTCCCCTGGATGCTCCGTCGGAAATCGATGGCGCTGCGCTGGAGAGCCTCGTTGCCCAACATCTTCGTACATGGTGTGACTATTCGGGCGGCAATCACCAATTGTATTACTGGCAGACACGGTCTAAAGTGGAGGTGGATTTTGTGGTCTATGGAGAGGGCGGCTTGCATGCGCTGGAAGTGAAGAACTCCGCCCAGGTGCGGCCGGAGGATCTGCGCGGACTTAAAAACTTCGGTGAAGACTTTCCGGAAAGCCGCCGCTGGCTTCTGTACCGTGGCAAGGAACGGCTCTTGCGTGACGGCATCCTATGCGTGCCCTGCGAGGAGTTCCTGCTTCAACTGAAACCGGGCGAGTTTTCAATATGGGTGTAGTATATGGGCCCTTTATATTTAAGGGAAGTATTAGGGACGCCCTGTATATTTAAAGTTTATAATCTTAATATCTTATGCTATCAGAGTGACATGCCGAAAAAATCAAGAGTTGATGCACCGGGAGTGCTTCATCATATCATTGTCCGGAGAATCGAGCAGACCAGTATTTTCAGAATGACTCCGACCGAAATGATTTTCTGAAGCGGTTTGGAAAGCTTGTAACCGAGACAAAGACCTGTTGTTTCGCATGAGCTCTTTTATCAAGGAGATAACGCTGTTATTATTTTAGGTTTAGCCTTTAAATCAGAAAGATAGATTGGCAAGAGGCGCAATATGAACTTAAAAACTTAACAACGTTCCAATATCTTTATAATTATAATCATATATATTTGTCTTATACCAGGTTGCATTCAAAAAGATAGCAAGGCGGCAAGTAGGTTTTCCCGCAGGCGTATATGTAATACGCCAAGGACAGAACCGACGAAGCCAACGCAGCTAGAATTTGAATGCGACTTGGTATTAAACCGAACAAAAATGGAGGTTATTATGGACAAGATTTTAAGAATCAATATGGGAGAAGAAGGATGTCCTGCTGTTGTAATAAACTCTATCGGTGATTACTCAGGACTTGGAGGAAGAGCCATGACCTCCGCTATTGTTTCAAAAGAAGTTCCCCCCTTGTGCCATCCTCTTGGCGCCAATAACAAACTTATAATTGCTCCGGGTCTTTTAAGCGGATCTCTTGCCGCTATGTCGGGCAGAATTTCTGTAGGCTGCAAAAGTCCTCTTACGGGAGGCATAAAAGAATCAAATGCCGGAGGACAACCTTCCCAGGTTCTGGCAAGGCTTGGTTATGCGGCTGTTGTCCTTGAGGGAAAGCCTAAAGATGATACTCTTTATAAGATTGTCATCAATAAGGACGGGGTAAAAATAATTGCCGATAACAGCCTTAGAATGCTGGGTAATTATGATCTTATAGATAAGATTAAAAAAGAATTCGGCGATAAGATCTGCTGCATCTCAATTGGCCCTGCAGGAGAAATGAAGCTGTCGGCGGCTTCTATTGCCTTTACAGATATGGAATTAAGGCCGACCCGTCATGCAGGCCGCGGCGGTACCGGAGCAGTAATGGGAGCAAAAGGTGTAAAAGTAATTGTTTTGGATGATACAGGCATGCAAAACAGAAGCCCGAAAGATCCTGAAAAATTCAGAGAAGCAAATAAGAATTTCGTTCAGGCGCTTAAAAATAATCCCGTTACCGGAAAAGGGCTGCCTGCTTTAGGAACTAATGCATTAATCAATGTAATGAATGAATCCGGAGGATTGCCTACAAACAATTTTAAAATGGGTAAGTTTGAGGGCGTTTCAAAAATCAGCGGCGAAACACAGGTGGAAACCGAAAGAGCCCGTGGAGGGCTTGTTACACATGGTTGCCATAGAGGATGTGTTATCAGATGTTCAGGAATTTTTAATGACAAAGACGGTAATTATTTAACAAAACAGCCGGAATATGAAACCGTCTGGGCACATGGCGCAAACTGCGGCATAGATGATCTTGATGCTATTGCAATGCTTGACCGTTTGGATGATGATTTCGGGCTCGATACCATAGAAATGGGAGCAGCGATTGCTGTTGCAATGGATGCAGGAATTGCAGAATTCGGAGATGCTCAAGCCGCAATATATCTGGTTAAAGAGGTTGGAAAAGGAACTCCACTTGGCCGCATACTCGGAAACGGAGCTGCAATAACAGGTAAAGTATTTGGCGTGGAAAGAGTCCCGGTTGTAAAGGGCCAGTCAATGCCCGCTTATGATCCTCGTGCGATTCAGGGTATGGGCGTTACTTATGCAACAAGTCCTATGGGAGCAGATCATACGGCCGGACATGCCCGTATAACGAATCTGCTTGGCTTGGGGATTAAACTTGACTACCAAAAACCTGAAAGCCAGATAGAGCTTTCAAGAATTTTACAGATAGCAACTGCTGCACTTGATTCAACAGGAATGTGTTTATTCATAAACTATGCAATTTTAAGCAAGCCGGAAAACTTTCAATTTTATGTTGATCTTATTAACGGATTTACAGGCCGTGAAATGACAAAAGAAGATATAATTGATCTTGGAAAATCCGTATTAAAGAATGAAAGGGAATTTAACGCAAAAGCCGGTTTTTGCGCAAATAACGACAGGCTACCGGAATTCTTTAAGAACGAACCTCTCCCGCCAAACAATGTGACGTTCAAAATAAACGATGAGGAACTGGATCAGATTTTCAACTAAGAACATATATATTCCCAATACGGTTACCCTGCATAACTCCAAACATAATTCTAAAAACAAACTTTACAATCTCCATATCTATTGATAAAATTGGCACATATACAAATATCCGACGGCTAAGTTCAATATTCTATATATCAATCTGTAAATCTTTATGCCGGTTGTTTCAATTATTATATTTAATATATCAAGTTAAGTATTAGATAATAAAATATATTCATTCGATGCGACAATAAATAAAACCCTCTTTACTGTTATTGAGGTGGCTTTTTGGAATTTTTTGGAATATTAATTGCTTACATTATAAAAAATGAAAACATATTAGCCGGATAACTAATGATCAGGCAGTGAAAAGTTTTGAAGATTCTCCGCCACAAACGGCTGGAAATACGCTTATTATTGCTATTAAAACTATAACAACCGGTGTCGGGAAATAAAGTGAGATAGTAACATATGAAAACTCCTTATAAAATTAAAGTCCGTCTGTCTCTTTGGATTGCTTTTATAATTTTTTGTTCCGGGATCGCATTAATTTGCATTATAAATTGGCAAATGAAACAATATGCGCAGGATCAGACCAGAAAAGAAGCTATGACGATACTGAACCGGAACCTTGCCATCCACACTTATTTTTCACACCAACTGAAACCGGTCCTTTTTAAAAAATTTGATTCAATGAAAATGCCTGACTATTTCGATCCTATTTGGATGTCATCAACATATGCAGTTCGTGAAATAGACAAATACTTCAAATCTATAACCGACAGAAACTATTACTATAAAGAATGCGCCATTAATGCCAGAAGCCCGGAAAACGAGGCGGACGCATTTGAAAGTTCCTTCATAAAAAAGCTGAACCAAGCATCAGATATCAAGGAACTAACCGCAATTCGGGAAATTGAAGGAAAGCGGTTTTTAGTTATTTTAAGGCGCGGCGAGGTAATGGAAGAAAGTTGCCTGAGATGTCACAGCAAACCGGATAAAGCACCAGTTGATATGGTGAAGCAATATGGGCCTGTCAGAAGTTTTAACCGTTCTGTTGATGAAGCGGTTTCAGCAATTTCAATCCGGATACCTGTAGAAGATATATATGCCCAAATCGACAAGTTTTCGTTATATTTTTCTTTGGCGCTGTTATTGATTTTAGTCAGCCTTTTCGGCTCTATAACCTATCTGACCGAAAAAATTATATTTGTCCCACTTAATAACATCCGGAAAAAAACTATTGAAATAATCAATCATCCGGAAAGGTTGGGAGAACAAATCGAATATCCGGAAGAAAAAGAATTATTCGATGTGGTTAAATCTTTTAATAATATATCCTTGCAGTTGCGCGAGGAACGTAATCAGATGGAAAGCCGTGTAGAACAGCGAGCTGGAGAATTAAAGCAGCTTAATAAAAACCTTGAACAAAAGATTAAGGAAACAGAAGAAGAAATCAAGATGCGCGAGCTGACAGAGAAAGCGCTTCTGGATGCCAAAGAACAATACCAAAGATTGGTTGAAGATATAGGCGACCGCTTTATGATTTACAGCAATGATGTGGATGGAACTATTACCTATGTGAGTCCGGGAGCAAAGACAATATTTGGATTTTCCGGCGAAGAAGTTATTGGAAAAGATACATGGGAAAATGTGATTGAGTGGGATCCCTCAGATTTTGAACTTAACAAAGGGACTGTTCGTAACCTGATTTCCGGGATTGAAGTTAAGGGTTATGAAATGTCTTTCACGCATACTGATGGTAAAAAGCGCACAGTCTTTATCAACCCTCATGTTGTTAGGGACAGCAATGGCTCGGTTAAATTAATCGAAGGCATTGTGGAAGACATCACCGAGCGCAAACAAGCTGAGAAGGAGCTTCGGGACGCTAAAGAGAAATACCAGAGACTTGTGGAAGGGTTAGGATACCACTTTATGATTTATAGTTATCGCGCGGACGGTACTGTTCTCTATGTGAGTCCGGGAATGGAATCGATATTCGGGATTCCCGTTGAGGAAACTATCGGCAAGAACATAAATAGCAAATTAATTAATTGGGATTCCGGCGATTTTGAATTAGTTAAAGAACGGCTAAGTAATTTGATTTCCGGGATTGAAGTCGGGGGAATTGAATTGTCTTTCACACATCCGGATGGAACGCAACGCACGGTATTTAATTCACCACATATCGTTAAGGACGAAATGGGTAATTTATTCATAGAAGGTATTATTGAGGATATCACAGAGCGCAAGCAGGCTGAGGAAGAGTTGGAGAATCTTCAGATAAAGCTCAGTAACGCTATAGAAATGGCACACCTTGGTCCCTGGGAATATGATTTCGCTAATGACCTCTTTACTTTCACCGATTATTTTTACAAGATCTATAATACCACTGCCATGGAAGTTGGTGGATATATAATGTCATCGGCTGAACATATTAGACGCTTTATCCATCCTGAGGACGTACCCTACATTAAGGAAGTATTTCGCAAATCAATTGAATCAACCGATCCTAAAGCCATCACACAGCTTGAACACCGTATTCTCTCAGCCGACGGAAAAATAGTCTATGTAAATGTCCTTTATGCCATTGTCAAAGATGCCAATGGTAAGCCCTTCAAGATCTTTGGAGTAAATCAGGATATCACAGAGCGAAAGCTATCTGAGAATGCGCTTCAGGATGCCAAAGAGAAATACCAGAGGTTAGTAGAAGAAATAGGCGACCATTTTATGATTTACAGTCATAGTGTGGATGGAATTATTACCTATGTAAGTCCAGGAATAAAACCAATATTTGGAATTTCCGCCGAAGAAGTTACCGGCCAAAATACCTGGGGAGATCATATTAAATGGGACCCAGTGGATTTTGATCTTAACAAAGACAAACTATGGGATATGGTTTCCGGGCTTGATGTTAAGGGTTTTGAAATGTCTTTCATGCATCCGGATGGAACAAAACGCACAGTCTTTATCAACCCTCATACCATTAAAGACAGCGATGGCTCGGTTTTATTCGTCGAAGGAATTGTTGAAGACATCACAGAGCGCAAGCAAGCTGAAAAAGCACTGCTGGAAGCCAAAGAACAATACCAGAGATTGGTTGAAGATATAGGTGACCACTTTATTGTTTACAGTTATAGCACAGATGGAACTATAAACTATGTGAGTCCGGGAATAAAATCGATATTCGGAATTCCTCCCGAAGATGTTATTGGAAAGGATATATTAAGTAAATTAGCTAACTGGAATTCCGGCGATTTTGAGCTGATGAAAGAAAGACTTAGAAATATGAAATCCGGAGTTGAAGTTAAGGGTACTGAACTATCTTTCACACATCCGGATGGAACGCAACGCACAGTATTTAATATTCCCCGTATTGTTAAGGATAAAAAAGGTAATTTATTCATAGAAGGTATTCTTGAGGATATCACAGAGCGCAAGCAAGCAGAAAAAGCGCTGCGGGAATCCAAAGAGCAATATCAGAGATTGGTGGAAGATATAGGCGACCAATATTTGATTTACAGTTATGGGGTGGACGGAACTCTTAACTATATGAGTCCAGGAGTAAAGCCTATATTTGGGTTTGCCAGTGAAGAAGTTGTTGGTTCGAATATATTTAAAAGTATAACCAAATGGGGATACAACGACTATAAGCTCGCTAAAGAGCGGTTTAATCATTTGCTTTCCGGGGCTGACATTGAGAGTGCTGAACTATCTTTTATTCATCCTGATGGAACAAAGCGCACTGTAATAGACAAGCCTCATCCCGTTAAGGACAAAGATGGCTCTGTTATATTAGTTGAAGGCATTATGGAGGACATTACAGAACGCAAGCGGGCAGAAAAGGCTCTCAAAGAAAGCGAAGAAAAATTCAGGGTTTTGTTTGAATCTTCGCCCGATGCTTATTATCTTCATGATAACGAAACCACGCTTATTGACTGCAACTCGGCTACAGAAAAATTGACCGGTTACAGTAAAGAAGAACTCATAGGAAAGAAATATATGGATCTGGGGTTGGTTTTTCCTGAAGAATTTGGGAAAGCCACTGAGGCCTTAAAGAAAAGTAACATGGGGCTTACCATCGAACCTTTTGAGATGATCATTAATCGCAAGGATGGATCACAGATTATTACTGAAGCCAGGACGTTTCCTGTTAAAATAGGATACCAGAATTTGGTGTTGGGTATCGGCAGAGACATAACAGAAAAAAAGAAAATTGATAATGCTCTCAAGGAGAGTGAGGAGCGGTACCGTACACTGATCGAAAAGATGACGCTCGGATTTGCTTTGCAGGAGATAATCTGCGATGAGACCGGTGGGCCGATAGATTATAGATTTCTCGAAGTCAATCCTGCTTTTGAGAAGATCACAGGATTAAAGGCAGATAAAGTCGTCGGCAAAACAATTCTTGAAGCGTTTCCGCAAACAGAATCTTACTGGATTGATACTTACGGTAAAGTCTCTTTGACCGGAAAACCAGTTCATTTTGAGACTTATATTAAAGAAATTGACAGATATTATGATATAGTATCGTATAGCCCCAGGAAAGAGCAATTTGCCACAATAATATCGAATATAACAAAAAAGAAAAAAACCGAAGAAGAGCGTAAAAAGCTGATCATAGAACTCCGAAATGCTCTTGATAACATAAAAACCTTAAAAGGACTGCTGCCGATCTGTGCCGAATGCAAAAAGATACGTGACGATAAAGGCTATTGGAAGCAGATAGAAAATTATATTCAGGAACATTCCGATGCATTATTCAGTCATGGCATCTGCCCGAGCTGTGCAGATAAACTTTACGGCAATGAAGACTGGTATAAAGATATGAAAGAAGATGAGGATAAGAATAAGAATAATTAGCTTTTGTTTGGTTTTCTCAAAAGCATGAAGCAACAAAAAAGTTTTTTTCTATATCACAAGGAGGTTTTTTATGGCAAAGAAAGCACTTTTGGTAGGAATCAATGATTACAGAGAGATCAATGATCTGAGCGGGTGTATAAACGATGTCACCAACATCAGGGATATTTTGCTGAAGTATTATGGTTTTGCGGTGCCCGACATTCGGGTTCTTGTCAACAGTCGGGCGACTAAAGCAAACATACTTGCCAGACTTAAATGGCTCGTCACCGGCGCAAAGAAGGGTGATGCCCTGGTGTTCCATTATTCAGGGCATGGTACCCGGGTTCGTGATCGAAACGGAGATGAATTGAAGGATCACATGGATGAGGCTATTTGTCCCTGGGACACCAACTGGGATGGAGGCCTGATACTTGATGACGATCTGTATAACATCTTTGAGGGATTGAAGACCGGTGTTTCTTTTGAGGTTATTCTGGATTCATGCCATTCGGGAACAGGCACAAGAGAGATCATGGCAATGAAAGAGATGAAGATCAGGTTTCTGCCCCCTCCTATGGACATAGAATGCAGAAACGAGGAAAGTTTGAAAGTAAGAAACTTTGGCATGAAGGAAGCAATTAAAAAGCTTAATCATGTCCTTTGGTCAGGCTGTAAAAGCTCTCAAACCTCCGCCGACGCTCTGATCGGAAATAGCTTTAACGGAGCCTTCACTTATTACTTCTGCAAACACATACGTAACGCTCAGGGAAAGATAAACAGGGGCGACTTGATCAAGCGGGTCAGAGCATCTCTGAAACATGAACAATATTCACAAGTCCCGCAACTGGAGACGTATAGTCCTGCAATCGAAAACAAGATCGTCTTCGAGGCATAAGAAGGAATTTTGGACATTATAATATATAAAAAGCAGTTTTATGCCACAAACGGCATTCTATATGAAACGAGGCCAAAAGATACCGGATGACATCATCCAATGTCTTTCATCTTCACTTGTATGGAGAGAAATAAAATAAATTCCCTCCCCCATCAAGGGGGAGGGAAATAAGGATAACCTGCCAGAGACTGCTGAATATTGAAAATTAATGAATAACTATTCACACAACTCAAACAAAGCTGCTGCGCCCATACCACCGCCGATACACATTGATTCTACTCCATATTTGACGCCCTTTTCCTTCATATTTGACAAAAGGGTTGCACACAGTTTGGCGCCTGTGGCTCCAAGAGGGTGACCGAGCGCAATCGCACCGCCATGGATATTTACTTTTGCCATGTCTATTCCAAGCTCGTTAATACAGTAAATAGCCTGTGAAGCAAAGGCTTCGTTTATTTCAAACAATCCCACTTCTTTTAAATCAATTCCTGCAAGTTTCATAAGCTTGGGAATCGCATATTTAGGCCCAACGCCCATCTCATCGGCACGGCAACCTACTGTAGTATAGCATTTGACTTTTGCAATCGGCTTTATGCCTAATTCTTTCACCTTATCTTCACTCATTATGACTGCTGCGCCGGCTGCATCTGTTGTCTGGGAAGAGTTTCCTGCGGTAACGGAACCGCCGGCTGCAAACACGGGCCTCAATTTGGCCAGACCTTCAATAGTTGTTTCAGGCCTTATTCCATCGTCATAGTCTATAATAACAGTTTCTTTTTTGTAAGAACCATCTCCCTGAAGAACATATTTTGTAGCAGGCGTCGGCACTAATTCTTTATAAAGCTTTTTCTTTAATGCCTCAGAAGCCTTCATTTGAGAATTGTACGCAAATTCATCCTGGGCGTGCCTGGAGATATTATATCTTATTGCTACGGTTTCCGCTGTAGTTCCCATAGCTCCCCACAAAGCGGCATTTATTTTTGTGTACTCCGGATGCGGTCTTGGGAGATTTCCTGCCATCGGAACCATAGTCATGGATTCCACACCGCCTGCAATAACAATTTCAGACCAACCTGCTCTCACCCGCAAGGTAGCGCCGGCTATAGCTTCAAGTCCTGAGGAACATAAACGGTTAATTGTAAATCCTGAAACATAATCAGGAAAGCCGGCCATTTGAGCGCCGATACGCCCTATATTTATTCCCTGTTCGGCTTCCGGAAAAGCACATCCGATTGCAAGATCCTCTATATCTTTCTTTTCAATATTTGGTGTTTTTTCAACTGCCGCATTTACAATAAAAGAAAGAAGATCTTCAGGCCTGGTATCCTTAAAATTTCCCCTTGCGCTTTTACCGCCCGGGGTTCTTACTGCTGTTACAATATATGCATTTCTCATTTTATTTTCCTCTCCAAAATTATCAGTTTCTAAGCGGCTTGCCTGTTTTCAGCATATGATCAATTCTTGCAATTGTTTTTTCTTCTTTAAGAAAATCGATGAAGGCCTCCCTTTCAAGCTTTAAAATTACTTCTTCATCAATTTCGCTGTTTGTTGCGGCTTCGCCGCCGCTCATAACGTAGCCGATTCTTTTTGCCAGAAATGCATCATGCTCGCTTAAATAATTACCTTTTTGCATATTTAAAATTTCAACATCAACCATACCCTGGGCCGCTTCCCCGAAGATTTTGAGTTTTCTCTTTACAGGCGGAGTATAACCTTCATCAATCATCTTCAATACTTCTTTCTTTGCTTCGCCTATAAGATAATCGCGGTTAAATACTATTCTGTCTTTAGGCCCTAAAAATCCGATAGCTCTGGCATCAGCAGCAGAAGTTGAAACTTTGGCTGTTACGATTGCCATAAAAGCGGGAAAGAAATATTTTGCCAGGTCAACACCTGTAACCGCTTCGGGGATGGAAGAAACAAATTTTTTCCAAAGATTCAAACATCCGCCGCCGGATGGAATCAGTCCCACGCCTATTTCAACCAAACCCATATAAAGTTCGGAATGAACGACCATCCTGTCAGCGCCAAGGCATACTTCACAGCCGCCGCCGAGAGTCAAGCCATAGGGTGCAGCTACAACCGGAAAAGGAGCATACCTTTGTTTCTGAACAGCATTTTGAATATTTTTCAGTATGTATTCAATTTCGGAATACTTCTTTTCCTTGGCTCCCATGCTGACCGGCACAATGTCGGCGCCTGCCGAAAAGACACCGGCCTGATTGCCGAGAACAAGCCCCGCACCGTTTTCGTCAACGTATTCTAAAGCTGCATGGATGAAATCGGTAACATCATTATTTAATGCATTCATCTTGGTATGAAATTCACAGCAGAAAACACCGTCGCCAAGATCGATAAGTGATGCCACTTTGGAGTCTTTAACTGTCTTGTTGTTTCCTTTAAGCTGGGCAAGAGATATTATGTTGCTGCTTACCACATATTCAATATATCCCTTAGAAGCAAAATCATAATAATATATTTTACCTTTTTCGGTCTTGTAAAAAGAAGATATTCCTGCCGCCAGCATTTCTTTTACATTAGCCGGAATCTTGAAACCATCCGCTTCCATCTTTTCAACGGATTTCTGAACGCCTATTGCATCCCATGTCTCAAAAGGTCCCATTTCATAATTGTATCCCCACTTCATGGAGTTATCTATATCAATTATGGTATCCGATATCTCGGGAATTCTGTTAGCAGCATAGACCAGCCCGTGAGCAATTGCTTTCCAAACATATTTTGCTCCCTTATCATCGGCATATACTATTGCTTTTAATTTGTCGGGAAGTGTTTTTGCTTTTTTAACTTCTGCAAGGCAGGTAAAATCCGGCTTTGGGTAATCTTCATATTCCAGGGTATTATAATTTATTACCTTGCTGATTTTCTTATTGTCCGGAGTTTTTTCGCTTTTATAAAAACCGGCTTTTGCCTTATTGCCGAGAAGTTTCTTTTCAATCATTTTGTTTATAAATTCAGGCAAAAGAAAGCTGTCCCTTACTTCATCATCAACAACAAGCTCATAGGTATTTTTTGAAACATGTCCCACGGTATCAAGCCCGATAAGATCGGAAGTCTTGAAAATGGCTGTCGCAGGTCTTCCTACGGCAGGACCAAGCAGGGCATCAACCTCATGGATCATGAGGCCTTCTTCAACCATAAGCTGCATGGCTTTAATCATACACTGCACGCCTATTCTGTTTCCTATAAAATTCGGAGTATCTTTTGCCGTTACAATACCTTTTCCAAGGATTTTTTCACCGAAATCAGACATGAATTTCATAACTTCCGGAAGGGTTTCTTTTCCGGGTATAATTTCAAGAAGCTTCATGTATCTCACGGGATTAAAAAAGTGAATCCCCAGAAAGTGTTGTTTGAACTCATCGCTAAGCCCTTCAGACATTGATTTTAAAGGAATGCCGGAAGTGTTTGAAGAAACGATGGCGCCTTTTTTTCTCACCTTTTCTATTTTTGCAAAAAGATCGCGTTTGATTTTAAGGTTTTCAACAACTACTTCGACAATCCAGTCGCATGATGCAAGCTTTTCAAAATCATCTTCAAGATTTCCTATTGAAATAAGATCGGCATCTTTTTTATGCATAATAAGAGGAGGCCTGGATTTTAAAATATTGTCCAAACCGGCCGTTACTATCTTGTTTCTTTCTTTCGGGTTTTTTTTCTGTTCATCTGTTAAATCAAAGGGTACGATATCCAGCAATAATGTCTTAATACCGGCGCTGGCAACAAGCGCTGCTATTCCTCCGCCCATAACACCGGAGCCGATAACAGCGGCAGTTCTTATTTTTCTATTCATATATTTACCTCCTGATAATGTTATATTTTGCAATTATGTAGCAGATGAATAATCTTTATGTCAAGTTCAGAAAAAATCACCCTCAGGGTAACCGCATTTGGATTTTATCTGAAATTTACGTAGATTTAGCTATTATTGACAGCAGATTTCTCTATGATATTTTTACAATGAAATTAAAAGGTTCAAATAGATTTACAATCTGAGGACGAATATATGGAAATCGTTCACTCATGATAGAAATAACAGGAGATACCCAGATGGTAAATAAGCGAAAAAACAATATCAGGAAAAAGAGTTCCGGTAAAGGATTTAATAGAAAACGGCAAAGAGCCAGAAAAATCAATGCTTCAACGGATTATGAAACCTGCACTGAGCATTTGTGTCCGTTTGGAGGTTTGTTAGCTTTAATAAAGTTTTTGATTTATTCAAGTTCAAAGAGATTTTTAACTCGGCATATATAGCGCCTCATCGAGAACCCAAGATGGGGCATTATGCGATGGTTGCAGGGGTAGTGATGCTGCTTTTTATAGGATTTAATCGCGTATGGCATTTTTTATATATCCGGCTTGATGCCATGCTTTGCGGTTTTTTCGGTGTTGAGAGGTTGCCGGTTGTCAGTACGTTTTGGCGTTATTTAGACAGTATGGGGATAAATCAGGCTAATTCGCTTATAAATATAATGAGTATTCTGAGATGCCGGGTTTGGTCGCTTTGCGGGATTAACCATCAAGAAATTGCGATTGATATCGATACGACGGTGGAGACGGTATATGGTAATCAGCAAGGCGGGAGGAAGGGTCACAATACAAAGCATAGGGGCAAAAAGGGATATAGACCTGTTTTGTGTTTTATTGAACAGACACGGGAATATCTTTACGGCAAATTGCGCAAGGGTGAAACGATAAGCGGTGTTGAGACAGCGAAGTTGGTAAGAAAGATAAAGGTTCTTTTACCTGCCGGTGTTCGGAAGGTTCTTATTCAGGCAGACGGAGAATTCAAAAACAATTATGCGTTTTTCCAAATAGTGATGCTTGCCTATAATATTTGGCGGTATCTCAAAATATTAGCGCAAAAAAGTTCACAAGATAAAGAGTCGGCTGTTTGTAACAACAAACCGCACGGCTTTGCTCAACTGATGGATTCTACGATTCGAATAGCCAGACTAAAACTTCTTATGATAGC
>DYJH01000086.1:0-5938 GCA_020723255.1 Desulfonema limicola
GAAGATTTTTGGGAACATCGAGCCGCAATCTGAAATCGTTACCCATAAATTTGTCACACACCCGAATGCCGCCATATCAATATCTTTTCGAAATAAATGCCTTAACAACAAGAGGATGCAACAACGAGCGCTACCCCCGCTTTGCGCAGCTATGATAGCGATCTGAGACCTTAAATTAAGAAATATTTATGCAATATATTTATAACTCAAACAGACATTTTTTGTCGTTGAATGTGATATTTTGATATGATATTGTGCAAAATTGATATAAGTGATGATTTTTGAGGGCAACATCACTATACAGGAAGGCTCTCTTTTTAGAAATGGTCTGAATCTGAATAAAATCATATTGAGCGTTAAAGCCGGAAGATCAGCGCAACTGAATAAATTTGAAAGACTGAAAAATTAATTTATAAACCAAATTAAAAGAGGAGGCGAAAAAACATGGCTATTAAACTAGGAAAAATGAAAGGAGCAGGGCCCTATTATGCTAAATCACTGGATGAATTAAACGCCAGCTTATCATGGAGCCCCGAAGAGGAAAGAGAGATCGAGCGTTACTGTGAGAAGATTCATAAAAATATCTCAGGAGAAGAGATGACGCCGATGGAGCGTTTGAAGGCTACTTTGGAAGGCAAGGAAAGAGACCGACTGGTTGTTGAGACTTTTTTTCATCCTTCTTATGCAATGCGTGCCTTGGACGGATTTGCCGATGCAGTCAAGTCCATCGATGCTTATTATTATCCCAAGTTGCTGGTTAAATCACATCTTGCAACCACAGCCCGCTATAAGATGGAAAGAATGTTTTGCGGGCCTATTTCTTATGGCGAAGAATTGTTCGGTTGTGATTCCATGTTTATTGAAAACGGCAATCCGGTTCATGAAGCAGATCCGCCGATAAAAACAATTGAAGATATGGAAGGACTGGAAGCGCCTGACCCGACCAGGCATGGCATGTTTGCTCAATATCTGTGGTTTTGTCAGGAAATTAGAAGGATATTTGACAAGTACGGCTTAAGTAATCTTATGGCAATCGAAGGATCATTTTGCGAAGGACCGGACGGTTTCGCCTGCTCTCATATGATGGGCTACAATCAATATTTAAAAAATCTTCGCAAGAACCCCGAACTCTGCAAGAAGGCGGCAAACCTGGCCTCCGACTGGCTGATAAAGCTGGGTACAGCGGTAACCAATTTGGGGAAAGTAGATTACAGCTATATGTGCTCGGTTGTCGGAATGTATCCCATTAAAGGCATAGAGTGGATTGCAGGTGAATATGCAAGGATCGGCAAGGCTGTAAAAGCTGCGGTAAAAAAGCCTATCGTTCATGCATGGGCATTCAACGGAGCAATCGATTGGCTGGATGAATTGCTTAAAGCCGGCGCTTTGGGAAATGACAGCTTTGACGGCGTTATGTGTACGGGAGATATTACCGACTACAAAATTGCAAATGATTTTCTGCAAAAAAACAACATGTACGGATGCTATGCTCCTTCGGACAAGCTTCTTGTCAGCGGGCCTATATCCAAAATCGAAGAAGAGATAAAGGGAAGATGCGATGCCGCCAAGGCAATACCAAACAACAGATGTACGATAGGCTTGGGTGCTATTGACTATTATACAACCCCTGAACATCTGGATGCCAGTATAGCGGCAGCCATGAAATATGCTAAGATGTAATATTCATTGAAAGGGAAGGTGAGAAATATGTCAACTAAAACAGAGATTTTGGAAAAGATGAAAGATGCCGTCATTGATCTTGATGACGAGCTTTTGGACAAGCTGATTGACGAGGGTCTCAAGGTAGATATAGCCCCGCTGGAAATGATCATGGAAGGAATGAATCCGGGTTTAAACATCATCGGCGAGGGGTTCGATACCGGCAAGCGGTTCATGAGCGACCTGATTATTGCGGGAGACATGTTAAATGATGCCACCGGCAAACTGCGTCCCCTGATTGAGGCAGGCGGCAAGCCTATGGGAGAGGCGATGGTAATAGGCACGGTAGAAGGAGATGTGCATTTCATCGGAAAGCGCATAGTGGGAGCCGTTTTTACCGCTTCAGGCTATAGTGTTATTGATATCGGCGAGAATAAATCAGCCAAGGATTTTGCAGATGCTGCGAAAAAACATAATGCAAAGGTGGTTGGCGCTTCTGCAATTTTATCGCCGGTTAAAGCTTATTGTGGAAATGTAAATAAAGCACTTGTTGATGCAGGGGTGCGGGATAAATTAATTTATATTGTCGGAGGCTGGGCATTTACCGACGAGCAGGCGGAAGAATACGGGGCAGACGCAGCAGGTATAAGTGCTGTTGATGCTATTAAAAAAGTTAAGCTTATAAAGTCAGGCGAAATACCAATGCTGAAAGACAGATAGTTATTATAGTGAACAACCGAATATCGAATAAACTAACAACCCCCTAACCCCCTTTGTTAAGGGGGATTAAGGGGTTGATTTCGATATTAAGTTTTTTTTATTAATAAACTTGATAAAATAAGTTAGTGTGTATGAAGAGGTATTGATATATGGAGAACCTATGGGGTTATGAACTCGTTTTTCCCGAGGATTTTTTATATTCTCCCGATTTTCTATGGGTGAAAGAAGAAGAAGGGAAAATACGCGCCGGTTTATGTGATATAATAGTAAGATCGGCCAAAAAGCTGGTGACCATTAAACTGGCATGCGCCGAAGGCACTGCGATAACCAAAGGAGATATTCTGGGAACAGTTGAGACAAGCAAGGCTGTGCGGGAAATCATTGCTCCGGTGTCAGGTGTGGTGAAAGCCGTTAATCCGGCAGTATCCGGCGGGGATCCTGCATCCATTATGCGCGACCCTTATGGGGAGGGTTGGCTTATTGAGATAGAAAGGACAAGCAGAACAGATGATGAGCTTAAAGAGCTAATGAAAGGCGAAGAAGAAGATACGAAGCAGTGGATAGAGGAACAAGCGGAAGCCATTGTTCCTCTGGCATAGGTGTCTTATAAAATAAATATTTAATTAGGAGTTACAAAGAAGTGTTGACGTTTGCTCAGAAACAAAAAACATATAAAATCGGCGATGTCCCGGTAGGAGGTCAGCCCGGTGAAAATCCAACTGTTCTTATGGGCAGCATTTTTTACCAGGGACATCACATTGTCAGTGACCCGGTCAAGGGTATATTTGATAAACAAAAAGCTATGGATCTGCTGAATAAGGAAGCAGAGATATCGTCGATTACGGGAAACCCACGCATAATTGATGTCATTGGCGATACTGTGCCTGCCATGATTAATTACCTTGAGTTTGTGGCTGCGAATTCCACATCGCCTATACTTGTGGATTCTCCCATTGCAAAGGTACGCATGGAAGCTATACAACACTTTGCAAGAACAGAGGTATTACCAAGACTGGTATATAATTCCATTGAAGACCATCACACCGAGGAAGAACTGGCCTGTATAAAGGAATGTGGTGTAAAGAGCGCCGTAATCCTGGCTTTTAATGTAAAGTCCATAAGGCCCAAGAAACGGATTAAATTGCTTGAGGAAACATTGCTAGGCACAGCCCAAAAGGCAGGCGTGGAAAACATTCTTGTTGACACAGGAGTTCTGGACATTCCCAGCATAAGCTGGTCAAGCCAGGCCATCTGGGAAATCAAGAATACACTAGGCTATCCCGGTGGTTGTGCGCCGGCCAATGCCCTGTACCAGTGGAAGAAGAAAAAACCGAAAGGCAGCCCTGAATTCGAGGTATGCGGAACTTCAAGTTATTTATTGCCCATCAGTTGGGGTGCAAATTTTATTCTTTACGGACCTATTGGAAATGCTTCCTGGGTTTATCCGGCTTGTGCAACATTGGATGCTATGATTGCCTATGGCGAGCAGGGGAAGGGAATAAATATTAAAAAAGAGCACCCCCTGTACCGCATTTTTTAAAGGAAAGACAATCTTGATAGATAAGAAGAATGCCTGGCGATTTATAGATACCGGCATTCATGACGGCTTTATGAATATGGCTATTGAGGAAGCCATGCTGGAAGTGCATATTCTGGGGCGGACGCCCCCGACTCTCCGGGTTTATAGATGGAATCCGCCGGCTCTGTCTATCGGCTACTTGCAGCGTATAGAAGATGATATTGATTGTAAAAAGTGTTCGGGATTGGGAATAGATGTGGTTCGCCGGCTGACCGGCGGCCGCGGCGTATTGCATAGTGACGAAATGACATATTCTGTGGTTGCGTCAGGGCGATATGGACTACCGGAAGCCGTTTTAGAATCTTACCGGCTTCTTAATGAAGGGTTGATAGCCGCTTATAAAATTCTTGGCCTGGATGTCAGCTTGGTATCAAGCGAGAGAGGGCTTTCCTCCGCTGCCTGCTTTGCAGCCGCCGCAACCGCAGATCTGACTTATAAGGGACGAAAAATTGCCGGGAGCGCCCAGTTTAGGAGAGGTAAAGCATTGCTGCAGCATGGTTCACTTCCTGTCAGTCTTGATGCTGAGTTATGCCATGCCGTTATCAAATATCCAGAAGCTGATATCCGAAAAAAGGCTTTGAGTGTTTTTCGCAAAAAAGCAACGGATATCAAAACGGCTTTAGGGAAACGAGTTGGCTGGCAGGAACTGGCAGATGCCCTTTTTGAGGGGTTTCAGCACTCACTTGGAATAGAACTTTACAGAGACAGTTTGACATCAGAGGAGATTGAACTAAGCCATCGGCTTGCGGAAGAGAAATACAGAACCGCTGCCTGGAATGATTTTGGAGTATATAATGCTGAATGAAAATAATATGTCCTTTCAGGGGATGCCTTCCTGGCTGATCAAACCCTTTCCGCAAGAAAAGCATCCGCCTGGGGTCGGCAGAATTCTATCTCGCTGGCGGCTAAATACCGTATGCAAAAGCGCACTATGCCCCAACTTATGCGAGTGTTTTTCCCAGGGGACGGCTACTTTCATGATTATGGGCAACATCTGCACCAGAAATTGCAAATTTTGTGCAGTTGCAGGCGGAACCCCTGCGCCTCTGGAGGCAGACGAGCCCCTCAGGATAGCGCTTGCCGTGAAAGATCTGGGGCTAAGCCACATCGTGGTTACCTCAGTAACCAGGGATGATATACCGGATGGTGGGGCGTTGCACTTTGCTGCAACTATTGCTGCTTTACGTGAAGTCAACCCCGACACTACGGTTGAAGTGCTGGTGCCCGATTTTAAAGGTTCTCAAGCTTCCGTTGAAACAGTTGTGAAAGCAGTACCTGATATCTTTGCCCATAATATGGAAACGGTGTCAAGCTTATATAATAAAGTCCGGCCGAAGGCAAATTACCATCGTTCGCTTGACGTCTTGAGGTCAGCAAAAGGCTTAAGCGGAGACATCTATACAAAATCAGGCATGATGCTGGGACTGGGAGAAACAAAAGAGGAAATTATCGCTGTGATGCAGGATCTTCGCAGGATAAACTGCGATTTTCTCACATTAGGACAATATCTAAGCCCTTCTGAAGATCACCTTCCGGTGAAAAGATTTATTCCGCCTGTGGAGTTTGAGGATCTGGCAAAGGAGGGTAAAAAGATGGGGTTTCGTGGAGTAGCCTCGGCGCCCTTTGTGCGCAGTTCATATCGCGCAAGTGAACTGCTTGCAGATGTTGTGCGCTCAGAGACTCTATTAACAACCCTCTAATCCCATTTATTAAAGGGAGGGGAATTAAATGAAAGGAGATCGCCATCTAAAATTCCCTCTTAGAAAAGGGGGATAAAGGGGGTTGTAAAATCAGCCTGGTTCATAATAAAATTTAGGGGGGAATATACTATGACTTTACAATACGGAACAATCAGCGAGATATGTTACGTTGTATCTAATCTTGGGAAAAGCGTTTCCACGTGGGCCGATACGATCGGAGCCGGCCCATTTTTTGAGGTGGACACCGCGGTTCAGAACGTGATTTATAGAGGTAAACCCT
>DYJH01000086.1:5948-7097 GCA_020723255.1 Desulfonema limicola
GCGACCTTCAAAGCTGCTCTTGGTTTTTCCGGATCGACTTTGTTTGAGTTTGTCCAGCCGACTAATGATGAAAAGTCGGTATGGCAAGAAATAGCACTTGTTAAAGACGAAGCGCTGCATCACATTTATCCCAACATGCGGCCATTAACTGAGTCCGAATATGATGAAAAGATAGCGGGATATGAGAATGCCGGATTGAAAATGGTGTGGTCATCAATTGCTGCACCTAATAGCCGCAACTGCATGTTTGATGCTATTGACCGTATCGGTTGCTTTATCGAAGTTCTCCAGATTGGTGAAATGGACTGGGGATTCATGAATGCAATATACCAGGCGCATCTTAGCTGGGATGGCCGCAAACCACATCGCAGCGCTGCTGATCTTTTTGGTTAAATGTAGTTTCATAAAATTTAATCGGAGGCTTATATTCATGTCAGAGATAAACAAGGATGTAGTTGTCATCGGAGGAGGTCCTGCAGGTTATGTTGCTGCCATCAGGGCTGCGCAATTAGGCGCATCGCCGGCATTAATAGAAAAAGATGATCTTGGAGGCACCTGCTTAAACGTTGGCTGCATTCCTACCAAGGCTTTTGCAAAGATAGCGGAGCTTTACGGTAAGATGAAAAAGTGTAAAGAAATGGGCATTAATGCTGAAAATATTTCTTTGGATTTTAAATCCGTGCAGGCACGAAAGCAAAAAGTTGTGAAAACCCTTAAGGGGGGCATTGCTTATCTTCTTGAAGAAAATAAAGTGCAATGTTTCACAGGAAGAGCCGACTTAACCGGTCCCCAGAAGGTCACAGTTACATTAAAAGACGGGGAAACTCAGATAATCAATGCCTCACATATAATTATCGCAACCGGCGCAAAGCCGATGGAATTACCTGGGCTGACCTTTGACGGCGATAAAATACTAAACAGCACCGATATGTTACAGCTTGAAGAAATTCCCGAATCACTTCTTGTTGTGGGCGGCGGTATTGTCGGAATTGAACTTGCCAGCATCTATGCGCAGTTCGGAACCAAGGTAACCATGGTTGAGATCATGCCGGAACTTTTGCCCTTTTGTGATGCGAAAGTCACAGCATTGTTAAAATCCGAGCTTGCCGCAAAGGGTGTGGTTATAAATATAAATACAAAAGTAATAAA
>DYJH01000086.1:7107-15380 GCA_020723255.1 Desulfonema limicola
TACTGCCACCCTACAAAAGGGAGAAAAAGTTTGGGATGTAAAAGCTCAAAAAATGCTTGTTGCGGCAGGCCGCAAGCCTTTCATAGGTGTAGGAGGCATTGAGGCGCTGGGAATAGAAACGCAAAACGGAGCCATCGTTGTTAATGAATACCTTGAAACAAATATCCCCGGCATTTATGCGGCAGGAGATGTGATAGGCGGATATCAGTTAGCCCATGTTGCAAGCCATGAAGGTACAACGGCCTCCGAGAACTGTATGGGGCACAAGAAAAAAATGGATTATCGGGTTGTACCGAATTGCATCTATACCGTTCCTGAGGTTGGTATGGTCGGTATAACTGAAAAACAGGCAAAAGAAAAATATGGAGAAATACAGGTGGGTCTATTTCCTTTTTCTGCCAGCGGCAAGGCTGTGGCCGGTGGAGACGAAAAAGGTTTTGTCAAAGTGATTGCGGAAAAAGAACATAATAGAATAGTCGGAACCTTTATCATTGGTGCTGCAGCAACTGAAATGATCCATGAGGCAACTCTGGCCATGCAAAAGGGAGCTACTCTGGAAGAAATAATAGAAACCATCCACGCTCATCCTACCTTAAGCGAGTCTTTCCATGAGGCAGTGATGATTGCAGCTAAAAGACCCTTGCATTTTATGTAGAAAAGGCCGCTAATGAGCAGCATAGTATTTGAACCACTTGGCAGACGCTTTCCCATTACAGATGGAACAACTATTGCAGAGCTTGCCCGCAATGCCGGGGTAAGCCTGCTTTCCTCCTGTGGCAGCCAGGGCACCTGCCGCAAATGCCGGGTCCGCATTGTTTCGGGCACAGTATCGCCTCTTACGACTGAGGAAAGCGAGAAGTTAAGCGAAGAAGACATTAACCGGGGTTACCGGCTGGCATGTTTGACAAGGGCTTATGATGACGTTAAGGTTCAGATTGCTGCTGAAAGTCTGATCAGTTCCCAGCGACTACAGGTAGCAGGTTCCGGCAAGACGGCGGTTCTAAACCCTCTTGTACAGAAATATAGCATAAGTTTACCTCCTCCTACCATGTTGGACCAAAAATCCGATCAAAGAGCAGTTCTAGAATATCTGGATCGTGAATATGGATTAAAAGATATATACATCGACCTGCCGGCACAACGCCAATTGCCGGACATCCTGAGGGCAAGTGAATGGCAGGCAGGAATAGTTTTGCGCGGCCGGGAAATAATAATGGCCGGCCAAATCGGGGATAGATTGCTTGGTTTAGCCGTAGATCTCGGAACCACCAAGATCGCAGCTTACTTAGCCGACCTGCAAACAGGAGAGGTTTTGGCAGCAAATGCATCGGTTAACCGGCAGATGGCCTATGGCGATGATTTGATGTCTCGCCTTGATTACGCCATGGGCAAAGAGGCGGAGACACTCCGGCAATCCGCCGCTGACGATATAAATCGGTTAGTTGCCGAACTATGTGCAGAGACAGACCTGGCATGTGACCGGATTGCCGAGGCAGTTGTTGTCGGCAATCCGGCCATGCATCATCTCTTTCTCGGTTTGCCTGTGAGGCAATTGGCATTGGCCCCTTATATACCGGCTGTCAGCAATGCTGTCGATATTAAGGCCAGAGACATAGGTCTTACCATTGCCCCCGGCGCCTATGTCCATTTGTTGCCTAATATCGCAGGTTTTGTAGGAGCCGACCATGTAGCTGTGCTTTTGGCAACCGGAATCCATGATACTGAAAAAACGGTAATCGGCATAGATATAGGCACAAATACTGAGATTACTCTTGCCGCCCACGGTCGTTTGCTTTCCACTTCCTGTGCGTCGGGACCCGCTTTCGAGGGTGCACATATCAAGGACGGCATGCGGGCAGAAGGCGGGGCTGTAGAAAAAGTCAAGATAACAGGTTCATCGGTAGAAATCAGAACAATAAACAACAAGCCTCCTGTCGGCATATGCGGTTCCGGCATTCTTGATGCTGTTGCCCAATTGCGAAAAGCAAGTGTCATAGATCGTACCGGCAAAATGCTTGCTCATCCCCAAATACGTGCCGCCAAAAACGGTCAGGAATTTGTTTTGGTATCTGGGGAAAACAGCGGAAGCGGTAATGACATTACCATAACCGAGCCCGACATCAGTGAAATACTGCTTGCGAAAGCGGCTATCGCTGCCGCATTGAACATTCTTTTAGAAGAGGCAAAACTGCCGTGGGATGAGGTTGAAGAAATTATAATCGCCGGCGCTTTCGGCAGCTATATCGATGTGGTCAGCGCAATTGAAATCGGGATGTTTTCCCCACTTCCCATGGAGCGATTTTCCCAGGTAGGCAATGCTGCGGGCACGGGAGCTAAATTAGCTCTCCTGTCGAAAGAACAGCGGGATTTGGCATCGGCTATAGCTGACAAGGTGAACTATGTAGAGATGACTAACCATCCTCAGTATTTGCGCAAATTTTCCCGCGCAATCCGGCTTCCGGCATGAAAAAGATTTTAAGTTCATGAGCTGATAAGTTAAATTGTAACATTGCTAAATTATAAAAGGAGGATCAAAATGGGATTTTCAGAAGACTCAACAGTTAAGGAATTAATGGAAAATGAAGGAAGTAAAGCAGTCATGGAGAAGCATATTCCTGGGATATCGGCTAATCCAATGCTAAAAATGGGATATACCATGTCATTGGAACTGATAGCTAGTTTGCCTCAAGCCGGCATCAGCGCTGAAACATATAAAGCAATGCTCGATGACCTGAGCAAGTTATAAAGCCACTCACCAAGCTCCGATTCCGGCAGTGCGTTGTTAGTCAGTTTTGCTGTAAAAGTTATCTAATATCGGTTTTAAGGAAAAATATCTATGGAACATATTTATAAATCATCAAAAAGCAGCGAATCGTTGGCTGAAGATCCTGAAGATGCAAGGGATATACCACCGGTCGGCGTGCCTGCCAGTTGGGATTGCGAAGTTGATATCGTGTGTGTCGGAGGAGGCGGAGCCGGGCTTTGCGCCGCTACTAAGGCCCTGGAGAACGGAGCAACGGTACTTATTCTGGAGAAGCAGGCTACAGCAGGCGGTCATAGTCAGCATGCGGGCGCCGCAGCTACTTTTTTCACAAAAGCTGCCAAACGGAAAGGATTAAAAGCCAACAGATCAGCTGCATTCAAACATGCCTTTAACGTGCAAAGTAATGCAACCATAGATCCCAGGCTTCTTGCCACATTGATTGACCGTGCTCATGAGATATACGACTGGTCGGAAACTCAAAGCTGGGGTAAGCGATGGGATGCTTTTACTCTGGGATTTCTTCCCGATCAGGGTGTTGCCAGAATGATAGTAAAGGGCGCTCTGAAAAAAGGCCCCTTTACGTCTGGTACTGAACTTACTTCCCAGATGTATCCGTGGACGCAGTGGCTGGAAAAGCATGTGACTGAAAAGGGCGCAAAGATTCTTGTGAACACAAAAGCGCTTGCTCTCGTCAAAGAGGGTGAAAAAATTGTTGGCGTTAAAGCGGAAACTATAGGTGGCAAGATACTATATACTAAGGCAAAAAGGGCTGTAATACTGGCAGGCGCAAGCTTTACGAACAACCGTGATATGCTCAAAAAATACTGCCCCGATGTATATAATAAAGCTTTCGGAACATTCCTTCCGCCTTCGGATACCGGCGAAGTTGCACGGATGGCATTTGGAGCGGGAGCTGATTTGGCAGGGAAAAACTCCTGGACGGCTTTTGCAGGAGGAATTCCTTTCTTTGACACCGGTTATACCGGAAAATCAAAACCTGGACCCTGGTTTCAGTATTTGCGCCAGGGGTGGCTCCAATTGGCACGCGGCGGCGGGTGGCTTGAGGTCAATGCAGCTTGTGAAGAATATATACCCGATACGGCGCATCTGGATTATGAGATGCACCCGAAGGCAAGCTTTTCACAGGCCGGTTCAGCGGCATATGTGATATTCGATGCTGACTACCCCAAGACCGTATGGGAGACTTTGCCGCCGCCGATGCTTGACGACCGCCCGATGACCCCGGATGATCCGGAATCTCCATGGTTTGATAAGTTCAGAGATTTTGCACCTAAGAACTGGCTCGATTCGGTAAAACAGGCGATCGAGTATGGCGGAATCAAATATTCAGATACTGTGCAAGAGCTGGCCAAAGAGCTGGGGCTGGATCCGATCAAATTAACGGCTGCGGTCAAGGCATGGAATGCGAAAGCTGCCGCAGGCAAACCTGACGAATTCGGACGTCTTCCGCAGAACATGAAACCCATAATCAAGACGCCTTTTTATGGAATTAAAACCGGAGCTATAATTGGCGGTGTTTTCTGCGGCCCACGGGTGAATCATAATTTCCAGGTTCTGGATAAGAATCTTAATCCAATTCCCGGACTTTACGCAGCCGGCCTTACAGCAGGCGGAACCAGCGGTGAAGGGGTGGTTGCTGCGTCAGTTCTTTCCAGTGTGGGGCTTGCCTTCAGCAGCGGGTGGATAGCCGGCGACAATGCAACTACCGACAAGCCATCGTATATCCCTTGGGGGATGGAAATTGAACCGGCAATCAGGATTCAGCGCCTGGTAAATAAATTAAATAAACATTTTCCAAAACTCGGCGCGTTTCTGCTTAAAACCGGTTATGCCCTCAGTCAGTCAA
The DNA here is from genome assembly GCA_020723255.1 of Desulfonema limicola. Lineage (GTDB taxonomy): Bacteria > Desulfobacterota > Desulfobacteria > Desulfobacterales > RPRI01 > RPRI01. The sequence goes on from DYJH01000086.1 coordinate 11,739, forward strand.
TTAAAAAATGATATGTTGGAGGCATGCGCCATTCTCCGGTTTTGCTCTTCAATAATCTGCTGCAAGGCCCCTGAAGATCCGAGCCGTCCGACCATGACATCCAATTCTATTTCATACATGGCAGGGGCAAATTGAGCATTAGCGTTTTCATATCCTCCCGCATCCCAGGATATAGCTCTTGCTCCGAAATTATAAAAAAATTCCTTAACCTCTTTTGCGGCCATGTTATAAACAACCAGGTATCTATTCTTGGGTTCAATACTTGCAAGGTGCCAGGCGCTTCTTATCAATTGGGCATATCCGACACTGGCATTGGCCATAAAAGCCGAATAAAAGAAAAACACCCCTTCGTGAACGGCTAATATGTCGCTTATTTTGTCCACAGTCAGAAAATTTTTCCAGTTTTTTTCTTTCTTGAGCTGATCATATATTTCAATATTCATTGGTAAACATACAAGATGTCCCACATAATGCCCCCAGCAGTCGAAAGCGATATAATTGAGATCGGGAAGTACTTTGTTTGCCTTCTTGATTACTTCTCTTGACAATAATTGCGCCTTTCCATAAATATCGCCGTGATATGAAAGTACCAAGCTGATGTGCTTGTCCTTTTTGATGTGGTCATATCTTTCTATATCCCCAACGCTGGATTGTTTGCGGCTTTTCAATAAATTTTCGATCTTAAAATTTTCCATTTCAATTGATGAGTATGCAAATCGTCTTTCCCTTGACGAGTACCAGATCGGTTGATCTGCATTAAGAGCAAGGCAAACCTGCATTGGTATGCCTGTCACTTCAGACAGGTCATGCAGGTTATTAATATGAGCGCGATGGCGGTTTGTTTCCCATCTTTGTAATTCCCGTATGCTGATGCCAATATCTTTTGCCAGATTTTCCTGGTTTATGGCATGTATTTGCCGATAATCCTTGATAAGCGAACCAAGCGATTTATAGAATATGAAATCAGCAGGCACAGATTTATTATGCCGTTTATTAAATTCCCCGGTCTTCAATGAGTTCACCCTTTTAAAACGTGGTATGGCATATGTTCTCCAGATGCGGCTCACGGCACTCTGGGTAAGACCGCATTCATTTGCTATGAAACGCGTACTGGGGTATTTTGAATTTTCTTCAGTTAATTTGAGCGTTTTTTCAATTACTTGTTTTATGTCTTCATCGGTGATTTTTCGAGGAGCTCCCTTGCGTGGTTTATCCAGCAGGCCGTCCAGACGAGCTTTGATAAATCGAGTTCTCCATTTTCCCACTGTTGAAAGAGTAATTCGGAATGCGCTTGCTATATCGCTGTTCTTCCTGCCATCAGCACAGGATAGTATGAGACGTGCCCGAAAGGCTACCCTAGGATTTGCCATCTTGCGAGACCATTGCTCTAAGGTTTTTTTCTCATCTGAACTCAGATTGATGTCAGTCAGCGGACGGCCGGCAGGCATAAAATCCTTCCATATTTATATCTAAAACTCCTAATAAAACCTCATAAAAAATATTAAGCACCTTAATGTAATAATATAACATAAAATTCCTTTAAATTGGTTTAATTGTATGAAGTAAAATGGTGTTTTGTCAATTTTTATATGTGATATTTTATCAGCCAATTATGAAGGCCCCGTAAAAAGCCCCCGAACCATCATACCGGACTTGATCCGGCATCCAGAACTAATTGATATTACTGGATACCTGCTTTCGCAGGTATGACGAAAAAAGGTGTTTTCCGACTTTTTACTTGTTTATGCATATTGCGTTTTATTTAATAATAAACATATGTTATATATAAATCTTCAGTAATAATTATTTGATTTTAAATGGATATTGGTATAAAAGAAAAAATTGAATATAGATTTGTAAAAGGAGATAATGTTTATGATTCCAGCAAAAGAAGAAATTCGCCGCATAATAAATGAACTTCCCGATGATTCAACTTTTGATGATATTCAGTACCATATATACGTACGGCGAAAGATTGATCGTGGGATAAAAGATATCGAGGCAGGACATACGATTTCAGAAGACGAATTTGATGCAAGGTTATCAAAGTGGCTCGAAACGTAAGGTGGACTGAAACCGCTATCAATGATCTCAAGGAAGTAGCAGAGTTAATCGGAAAAGATTCTCAATACTATGCAGCAGCAATTGTTCAAGAAGCACGAGCAGCAGCTCGGTTTTTGAGGACTTTCGCCGAGCGTGGCAGGGTGGCGCCGGAAAGCAATGATCCGAATGTCCGAGAACTTTTTGTAAGAAGCCAACGCAGATAGAATTTGAATGCGACTCGGTATAAAGGATTTAACATGACCGGATACAAAAAAGCCCCGCTCTTCAGTTAATTGAAGCACGGGGCTTTTGTTTTTAAATGTTTTGAACTGATAAAAATTGGAGTGGAAACCTTGAGGTCGCAAACAGCGGCCTTAAATTGGGAAGGTGCAAGATATACAGATAGGATGAAAATATAGAAGTTGGTAAATTTTGTTTCTATGTTTTGGAAGTAGCAGCAGAAATAGAGACGCTCTTAACTTTAACGTTTTTCGTTTAGATGATTTGATCAGTAATACAGCAAGTTATCTAAGTAAGTTAAAAAGTTAAGGGCGTCACACTATCTTCTCCCTAATTATTTAAAGCTGTTAGATGTTTTGCAGAATACATAATATTAAGAATAAAGGAGGAAAGAATTCAATGAATGGGCTTAAAACATGTTGTTGTACAATCTGTTTGTTTTGTATGTTTTTAATTAGTGGCTGTTCACTCCGATTAGCCGATTTCAGCGTAATCTCAACAAAAAATGTAAACCTGGATAAAGTTGATCTTGACGCAATGTCACAAACTAAAGGGATTATAGGAGTTGACTCTAAATTAATGTTTCTCTTTATTCCTTTGGGAATACCTCATCTGGAAGATGCTATTGATGATGCTTTAGAAAAAGGCGGTGGAGATGTCATGATAGACACAGTACTTTACAGTAAAGGGTGGAGTATTCTTCTTATTGGACAAAACACACTGGAAGTAAAAGGTACAGTAGTTAAAACCAGGCATAGCCAATAAAGCCTGTTTCAGGAGGATATAGAACATGAAAAAAGTATTCATAGTAAGTTTTTTGTTGTTTATCGGTTTTTCCTTTTTAAGCGGATGTTCAGTTAGACACGGGGATTTTTCAGTATTGTCCAATAAACTGGTCAACGTTTCCAATTTTGAACTTTCCAAGGCGGATCGTGCTAAAGGGATTGTTGGAGAAGACGTTCAGCATGTCATTATATTTATCCCTACAAGCGGCCCCCCCACACTTGAAGGCGCGCTTGATGATGCCATTGCAAAAGGTGGCGGAGATGTTATAACCGATGCGGTTGTCGAGTCGTGGGGTTTTTATATCCCCTATATTTACGGGCAGAACGGATGGAGAGTAACAGGCGATGTTGTAAAAACCCGTAAAAATTAGGCCGGCCACCAATTTAGCAAAACAGAGTAATATTTCTTAAAATATTTTTATTCCATTTAAATGCACCCGGATCGCCTTTACTGTTTTACTGTTTTCAGGTTTATCACGGCGATCCGGGATACCGGTCAAATAACAGTAAAAATGTAACAGTCCCTATTTTTTCATCGATTATCAAGGCATTAACTTGAATCGTTGTACAGGGC
>DYJH01000087.1 GCA_020723255.1 Desulfonema limicola
CCCCGAACCGTCATACCGGCGAAAGCCGGTATCCAGAACATATTGAATTTACTGGTTAGCGCTAAAGCTTCACTTCGTGCCCGGCCTTCGCCGGTATGACGGAAGTTGGTGTTTTCCAACTTTTTACTCAGCGGAAGAGGGATTCCCTCTCGCGCCACTTGAAATTAATTCAACCGGTTCCATCCTCACCCCAGGCCGGAGCTTACCCGCCCTCGGCCTGATGATGGACTTCTTTTTACGAGTCCATCAAGATAAAATCTTGTCTAAAATTTTTCAGTATGGTAGAAGCATTTAAATTTTTAAGGGAGGGGTTATGCTAAAAAGATTTTTACCAAAGGAAACAGCGTTTTTTGAATTTTTTGAACGGCAAATCGCCCTTACCATAAAAGGAGCGGAAGAGTTTATAGAGCTTGTGACAAAGGGGGATAATATTGAAGATCGGGTATTACGGATTAAGGAAATAGAACATCAATCGGACTCTGTTACTCACGAATGCTATAGCGCTTTACGTAAAACATTTATCACTCCTTTTGATCGCACTGAGATAATCGCCATGATTAAAAAACTGGACGATATAATGGATGCCACAGATTCGGCAGCGGAACGCATTTTGATATACGAGGTCACAGAATTTCTTCCTGAGATGAAAGAACTTGCGCTTTTGCTTACAACGATCTCTATGGAACTTCAACAAGCTTTAAAAATGCTGAATAAGCCCAAAAGGCGGGAGGCCGTACTCAATAGCTGTCTTATTATCCATAAACTTGAAAATAGCGGCGATGATATTTTGCGCAAAGGGCTTGCCAGGTTATTTAAAGAGGAAAAAGATCCAATTAAGCTTATAAAGTACAAAGAAATATTACAGGATCTTGAATGTGCTACAGATTATGCTGAAGAAGTGGCCAATCTGATTGAAGGAGTAATACTAGAGGAAGATTAGATATGGCTCCTATATGGTATGTGGTAATATTTACTGTTATCATTGCACTTGTCTTTGACGTTATAAATGGCTTTCACGATGCAGCCAATTCGATTGCCACCGTTGTTTCAACCCGCGTGCTTTCTCCGCGAGTTGCTGTGATTTGGGCGGCATTTTTCAATTTTGTGGCTATGTTTATATTTGCGCCCAAAGTAGCAGATACCATTTCAAAAATCATTCATATAAATTCTCATGACCCGGCTTATGTATATGTAGTGTTATCAGGTCTTATCGGAGCAATTGCCTGGGATTTACTGACATGGTGGTGGGGTCTGCCGACCAGTTCTTCACATGCTCTGATAGGCGGTTTTGCAGGCGCGGGAATCACCTATGCCGGCTTGTCCGCGCCAAGATGGGATAAATTATTTGCTACAATTACTTTTATACCGCTAGCGCCTCTCATGGGTTTTGTGCTGGGTTTGCTTTTTATGTTCCTTGTATTATGGATTTTCCGGCGATGGGGCCCAAAACAAGTGGACCATTTATTCCGCAAAGGTCAACTTTTTTCTGCAGCCCTTTACTCACTTGGGCATGGAGGCAATGACGCCCAGAAAACCATGGGAATTATTGTTGCCCTGCTGGTTGCCTCTGGCGCCATGGATAGTTCCGTCACTCTTAAACTTAGTAATTATTCCACAGCATGGATAATACTGTCATGCCATCTCGCAATGGCTATAGGTACCGCAATGGGTGGCTGGCGAATAGTTAAAACAATGGGTATGAAAATTACCAAGTTAAAACCTGTTGGTGGGTTCTGTGCCGAAACTGCCGGCGCTTTTACACTCTTTTTTGCAACTTATGCGGGCATTCCGGTTTCTACAACTCATACAATAGCAGGTTCAATAGTCGGAGTCGGTGCTACTTCAAAGCTTTCTGGTATAAGGTGGGGTATAGCAGCGCGCATAGTTTGGGCATGGATCATAACTATTCCGGCTTCAGCCCTTGTTTCTTCTTTATTTATGTACGGGATACAGTTTTTTCATCCTCATTTTTGATACGCTACAATAATTTAAATCAAATTTTCACAATACTCTAACAATTTTCTAACAATTAATATTTATTCTCCTAATAACCGGTGAAAAGATTATAGGGTTTAGGTCTATTATCAATCATAACCATCTAAAACAATTAAAAAAGGAGAATTAAATGAAAAGAAGTAAGTTAGTTGTCGGAGTTGTTTTGCTTGCAGCGGTTTTTATCTCAAGCATTGTTTTTGCGGGAAATATTGCCATAAACGGATCAACTACAGTGCTTCCTATTGCACAAAAAGTTGCCGAAGCCTTTATGAAAGAACATCCGGATGTAAAAATATCCGTATCCGGCGGAGGATCAGGTAATGGCATTAAGGCGCTTATTGACGGGACAACCGATATCGCCGATGCCTCACGCGCCATGAAAGATGAAGAAGTTGAAATGGCAAAGGGAAAAGGCACAAAGCCGGTTGAATTTGTTGTTGCTTATGATTGTATTGTGCCTGTTGTGCATCCGGATAATCCTCTTAAAAATATAACTGTGGATCAATTAAAGGCTATTTACATGGGAAAAGTCAAAAACTGGGAAGAAATCGGCGGATCTGATAAACCTGTTGTGGTTATTTCAAGGGATACTTCTTCAGGAACTTATGAAGTCTGGGAAGAAAAAGTTATGAAAAAAGAAAGGGTTTATCCCGGAGCGCTGCTCACGGCATCTAGCGGAGCCATTATTCAGACGGTTTCAAAGAATTCCAATGCAATCGGATATGTCGGGCATGGATATGTGGATAAAAGCGTTAAATCGCTTTCCGTAAATGGAATAATGGGTTCAAAAGAAACCACATTGAATAAAACATATCCGATAAGCAGACCGCTTTTCATGTACACAAGGATTCAGCCTGCAGGTGATATTAAAACTTTTATGGATTATGTATTGAATAAAGATAAAGGGCAGAAACTGGTTGAAATTAGCGGTTTCGTACCTTTAAACTAAAAACCGCAAACCTATACTGAATAGCTAATAATGTGTGGATGTTAGCTATTCGGTCTTCGATTTTAAAGGTTTTTCCAAATGACAAATGCACGTCAGCAAACAGATAAATCGGTTCGCTTCATTTTTTTTGTCGTAGCGCTTGCTTCAACTTTAATTCTGTTTATGATTATGATTTTTTTGTTTACAGAAGGCATGCCGATTTTCAAAAAAGTAAGCGTGCATCAGTTTATTTTCGGGAAATACTGGTATCCCACTTCAAGCCCCCCGGATTTCGGCATTTTTGCACTGATCGCGGCATCTATTTCAGTCACACTTGTCTCAGCAGTAATTTCAATTCCGCTGGGTGTAATGACTGCCGTTTATCTTGCAGAACTTGCTCATAAACGTACGGCTGAAATATTAAAACCCATAATAGAACTTCTGGCCGCTCTGCCATCGGTTGTGATAGGTTTTTTCGGAATGGTTGTGGTTGCACCATTTCTTCAAAACACTTTTGGGATTCCAACGGGATTGAATCTGCTTAATGCAGCGCTCATGCTTTCCTTTATGTCCGTACCCACAATATGCAGCCTTTCCGAGGATGCCATTTACAGTGTGCCAATTGCTCTAAAGGAAGGATCGCTTGCTTTGGGAGCAACTCATTTGGAAACTCTGATACGTGTTATTTTGCCGGCTTCGATTTCCGGTATCAGCACGGCAGTTATACTTGGCATGTCAAGAGCAATAGGTGAAACCATGGTGGTTTTGATGGTAGCCGGAGGTGCAGCTATGGTTCCTTCATCTCTTTTTGATCCGGTGCGGCCCATGACTTCAAGCATTGCAGCAGAAATGGCGGAAGCGCCGTTTCGCGGAGATCATTATTACGCCCTTTTTGCAACCGGCATAGTATTATTTTTATTCACGCTGCTGTTTAACATCATAGCAGACCGCATCTCTCATAAATACCGTCAGACAGGAGAGGCATCGCTTTGACCCAAGAAAACAATATTATCGAGCATTCCTTTGAACGGGTTCACAGACGCCGCAAACTTATTCAGCATGTAATATTTATTATTTTCCGGCTGGCCGCACTGATTAACTGCGCCGGTCTTTTTCTGGTCGTTTCCTTTATAGCATTAAAGGGTTATAAGGCAATTACCTGGGAATTTTTGACTCAGCCGCCTATAGACTCCATGACAAAAGGCGGCATACTGCCCTGTATTATAGGAACACTTTGTCTTGGAATCGGTTCGATTATTGTTGCATTGCCTGTCGGCGTTGCTTCCGCTATCTATCTAAGTGAATATGCGCGCCCTGGCCGCTTGCTGAAACTGATAAGGCTTGGAATCAGCAATCTGGCTGGGGTTCCGTCTGTTGTCTTTGGTTTGTTCGGGTTGGCCTTTTTTGTTATATATCTGAAAATGGGCGAAAGTATTCTTGCAGGGGTATTGACACTCGCATCGCTTACACTTCCTGTTATCATCGGTTCAACGGAAGAAGCATTGAAATCAGTGCCGGATACTTACCGGGAAGCTTCTCTTGCTTTGGGAGCAACACGATGGCAGACAATTTACCGCGTTGTCCTTCCTGCGGCCCTGCCGAGAACCCTGACAGGAGCAATTCTGGGATTAAGCAGAGCTGCCGGAGAAACAGCTCCGATTATGTTTACAGCGGCAGTTTTTTTTACACCTCATTTACCGGCTTCAATATTTGATAAAATCATGGCGATGCCTTACCATATATATGTTCTGGCTACAGCAGGAACTGATATTGAAGCAACCCGTCCGCTTCAGTATGGAACATCGTTGTTATTGGTAGCTATGGTGCTGGGAATGAACCTTGTAGCAATAATCTGGCGCTCCGTGCTTCGTAAAAGGATGAAATAAAGTGATTGATGATGAGTGAAGATTACAAAATACGGGTAAAGCATCTCAATTTTTATTACGGCAAGACTCAGGCTCTTTATGATATTTCAATGGATATTAAACCTTCAAGGGTTACAGCGCTTATCGGACCTTCAGGCTGCGGCAAAAGCACTTTTTTGCGCTGTATCAACCGCATGAATGACCTTATTCCGATAAGCAGGGTTGAAGGTGAAATTGTACTTGATAATTTTAATATCAACGCACCTTCGGTGGATGTGGTTATGCTGAGATGCCGGATAGGCATGGTTTTCCAAAAACCAAACCCTTTTCCTAAAAGCGTATTTGAAAATGTGGCATACGGACTAAAGGTCAATGGCGTAAAAGATAAGGCATTTATTGAAAGACGTGTTGAGGAAAGCCTCAGAAAAGCCGCTTTGTGGGAAGAAATCAAGGACCGGATGCATGCGTCGGCGCTTATGCTTTCCGGCGGTCAGCAGCAGCGCCTGTGTATTGCAAGGGCTATGGCTGTAGAACCGGAAGTGTTATTGATGGACGAGCCAGCATCTGCTTTAGACCCGATAGCCACACAAAAAATCGAAGATTTGATCGGAGAGCTAAAAGAATATTATACGATTATAATAGTAACGCACAATATGCAGCAGGCTGCAAGAGTATCTGATATGACAGCTTTTTTTTATATGGGAAAGCTGATCGAAATGGGTGCAACAGATACATTGTTTACCCGACCCGGTTTAAAACAAACTGAAGATTATATCACCGGCCGATTCGGCTGATTAGAGGTGAATATGCCAAAACATCTGCAAAGGGAACTGGAAAAAATAAAAAAAAGCATCTTAACTCTTGGTGCTATGGTAGAAGAACGTGTACGTCTTGCGATAAAAAGTATTGTTGGCAGGGACGCCGGCATTGCCGATCACATAGTTAGGATGGACTACGAAATTGATGAGATGGAAGTGGATATCGAAGAAGAATGCCTGAAAGTGCTGGCTCTGTATCAGCCGGTGGCGATTGATCTTCGTTTCCTTGCGTGCGTTATAAAGATCAACAATGATCTGGAAAGAATTGCTGATGAAGCCGTCAATATAGCCCGCCGGGTAAAAACAATTTCAAAAGATAAAGATTGCGAATTTATTTTCGACTATGCAGCTATGGCGGAAAAAGCTGAAACCATGCTAAGACAAAGCCTGGATGCTCTGGTTCAACTGGATACCGACCTGGCTTTCAAAGTATGCCTTAGTGATGATGACGTTGATGCGTTTGTAAAGCAAGCCTATGAACAGCTTAAAATATCTATTAAAAAAATGTCTGATAAAACAGGCCCTTTTATTAATATGTTTCTTATCTCACGCCATATTGAGCGAATAGCCGATCACGCTACCAATATCGCTGAAGAAGTAATATATCTTACCGAAGGCGAGATTGTCCGACATGGGAAAGGTATGTCTGAGCAAGGGTTAGGGTAAGGAGCAACTTTATCGATTTATTTCGTGAAAAGATTGCTTACGTTAGAACCCGGCACAACAATTCTGGAAGCTTCCTGGCGCCGCATTTCGTTTGTTCTTTCTATAAGCACTTCAACGGCTTTATTTACCGCAGCAGGAAATTTTCCCAAAGCTTCCTTAAGGTTACCCGCTTCTATTTGACCCTGGATCGGTAAAAGCCCGCCCTGAGTCATAATCTGAGTCTGGGCAATAAATAGTGTTTTCCTGTTGTTATCAGGCAATCCATCAGATGTTACAGGCGTTAGTCTTCTAATATAACCGGCCGTTAAATCGGTAATAGATTCCTCGATATAAAGATTATCCCCATCCATTTTTACATCAACATTAACAACCTGATCATTTGCGCTCATTATAATTCCTCTTTAATTTTTATGTTGTTTGTATCATATATCCGTATTAGACGGATAATACAAACCGTTTTTTGACATAATTACAAAAAAGGTGTTGTAAATAACATCGCATAACATTCTTTTGTATATTATTAAAACATATTAAGCATATTTAAACATCAAAAGGCCAAAACTGAGCTATAAGCAATAAAGTGCTGAAAAGGAGAAATTGTTTATGTCAGGCAAAAAGCTTCTTATTATAGGCGGAGTGGCAGGCGGAGCATCATGCGCTGCAAGGGCGCGTAGACTCTCCGAAAATGCTGAAATTATAATTTTTGAAAGAGGCCCTTATGTTTCTTTTGCTAATTGCGGGCTTCCCTATCACATAGGAAATATCATTAAAAAAGAAGAGGATCTTCTTGTGGCATCCCCTGAGCTTTTTCATGAGTGGTTTAATGTTGAAGTAAGAACAGACAGCAATGTTCTTTCAATAAACAGGGAAAAAAAAGAAATTAAGGTAAAGGATCTTTTTAGCGGGGATGTTTACACTGAAAAATATGATGCGCTGCTTCTTTCTCCCGGTTCTTCGCCGGTAAAACCAAAACTTGAAGGCATTGATCTTGAGGGAATTTTTACACTAAAAAATATCCCGGATGCAAGACAAATCAAAAAATGGATTGAGGAAAAGCATGTAAAACGCGCAGCCGTTGTCGGCGGTGGTTTTATAGGGCTTGAAATGGCGGAAAATTTAAAAAGGCTTGGCATCCATGTTTCAGTAATTGAAATGCAGCAGCATGTAATGCCTGCTATTGATCCTGAAATAGCGGCATTTGTACATGGACATCTTGAGACAAACGGCATATCTTTATGCCTCGGTTCAGCAGTTGCTGGATTTAAACAGGAAGTAAACAGCGTTATATCCGTTATGCTGCAATCGGGAAAATCAATTCAGGCTGATATTGTTATACTGTCGATAGGTGTGCGTCCTGAAGTACAGATTGCTCAGGATGCCGGTCTGTTAACAGGCGCTATGGGAGGGATAGTTGTTGATGAATACATGCGTACAAACGATGAAAGCATATGGGCAGTCGGTGATGCCGTCGAGGCAAAGGACTATGTTACAAACCTTCAAAGTCTTATTCCCCTTGCAGGACCGGCAAACAGGCAGGGGCGCATCGCAGCCGAATCGATTTTCGGTAAATCCGGCAATACTTCGCGGTTTAGAGGAGTTCAGGCGACTGCCGTGTGTGGCGTAATGGGAATGACAATAGCTTCAACCGGTTTGAGTGAAACGATTATAAAAAACCATGAAAAAGCCGGATTTAAGATTCCTTATGAAAAAATATATCTTCATCCCGATCATCGCGCTTCCTATTATCCAGATACGAAAACAATGACCATAAAACTGATTTTTTCCAAAAAAGATGGCAAAATTCTTGGGGCACAGGCCGTGGGACTTGAAGGGGTGGAAAAAAGGATTGATGTAATAGCGTCAATGATACAAAAAAACGGGACTGTATTTGATCTTGAAGAAACAGAGCTTTGTTATGCTCCCCAGTTCGGTTCCGCAAAAGATCCGGTTAATGTGGCAGGCATGATAGGAGCAAATGTTCTTAAAGGATATTCTTTTATAAAACACTGGGAAGATCTGCCAAAATCTAACCCATATATATTGGATGTGCGAAGTCCGTCTGAATTCCGAAGAGGCCATATTGAAGGAGCTGTTAATATTCCTTTAAACAGCATAAGATCCCGCATAAATGAAATACCAAAAGAACAGGACATATGGATTTACTGCCTTGTCGGCAAAAGGTCGTATTTTGCTTCAAGGATACTACGGCAAAACGGATTCAACGCATCGAACATATCGGGAGGATACTTGCTGTATGCGGTAGCAAAGGACTTTATGGGCCTTATATAATAAAGCAAGTTAATCGCCGCAACGGTCTAGCTCCATATCATGTCCTGAAACCGGGTCTTCCAGTGGTTCAAGGTGCGTAAAAACAGTAACATACTTTACTTCGCTGCGGATGTCTGCTTCAAGATCTTCAAGCAGTTCATGTCCCTGCTGCACCGTCCATATTCCCGGCACAAGAATATGCACCGATACAAAGCAGCGCGCTCCGGCCTGTCTTGTTCGAAGGGCATGATAATCTACTCCCCGGTTCTTATATTTTTCCAGAACCGTTATTACACCTTTACATTTATCATCCGGCAAAGCCGAATCCATAAGACCCAGAACCGAACGCATGATAAGCCTGAAACCTGTCCATGTAATATAGCAAGCTACGCAAAGGGCTACAAGCTGATCCAGAGGCTGCCATCCTGTCAAAGCCACCGCGCCTACGCCGGCAAACACGCCCATAGAAGTCCAGACATCGGTCATGAGATGATGCGCATCAGCTTCCAGGGTAACAGAATGGTTTTTCTTTCCTGCGCTAAGCAGAACGCGGGCGACAACAAAGTTTATCAGGGATGCGACAGAGGAAATAATCAACCCGATCCCTAATTCCTGGATAGAAACAGGATTAATAAATCGTCTAACAGCCACTACTCCTATGCTGACTGCTGCAACGAGAATCAATGCTCCTTCCGCGCCACAGGCAAAATATTCAGCCTTGTCATGACCAAAGAGATGCTCCTCATCCGGCGGACGTGCAGCAATGGTGAGCATGACAAGCGCTATGCCGCCTCCAAGCAGATTAACCAGTGATTCAGCCGCATCAGAAAGCAAGCCTACCGATCCGGTAACATAGTATGCACTGCTTTTTAAAGCGATGGTGGAAATTGCTGCCATAATCGACAACCAGGCATATTTGGCAATTGATGAACGGGCCATAGTTTAATTGACCTTGTTGGATTTCTATTTTTTCTTTTTAATCAGCGCCTCAAGATCAGCAAACGGATTATGAGTTAAAGACGAGCCTTTGTCTATACCGGGTCTTTCCGGGCCATACCATTGCGCATCCAGATTCCGGGAATGTTCATTATCATGGCAGTAAATGCATAAAAGTTCCCAGTTGCTCCCGTCAGGAGGATTATTGTCATGGTCATGATCTCTGTGGTGCACGGTAAGTTCACGCAGCTTTTTACCTGTAAACTCCCGGCAGCACTTGGCGCAAACATGCGGAAAAAGTTTAAGTGCGCGTTCTCTGTAAGACTTTTCGCGAATTTCTCTTTCGCGCCGGACTTCGACAATAATTTTATCGGCACCGTCAGTTTTTGTTTGACTGTTATCTGTTGTCATATAAAATATTCAATTTTCGTGGTTACGGTTGTCTTGATTTCATTAAGTGTGTCTTGAAGCGTCGTAATGACATTTTCACGTATATCTCCTGCAACAACAAGATACATTACGTTGTCTCCTACCATGAGATCTTTACCATCAAAAATTTCTACGAGCACTTCCACAATTCCGGGCTTTTTTTTGCTTTCGGTTATTATTTTTTTTAATTTTGTATGATCTACTGCAACCTTAATCCCGGATACCTTCCTACCGTCTCGGGAAGTGCCTCTTACAACGCCATTGTGGCATAGTATCATACCAACTTTATTATAGTCAGGATGTTTTTTTATTGTATCAACAAGAAAGCCCAAACTCATTTGTTTTCTCCTATTATAATTTGATTTAAAAGTTAAGTAATATATCTATATAATTGATTTAAAAGTTAAAATACGCCGAACGACCCGATATTAGACATCTCTTTGACCTTTTTACCGCTTGGCTTTGTCATTATAGTCGGTAAATTCAAAGCAATCAATATATCAATACGCATATATCAATACGCATTTCCATCATTAAAGACATACAATCGCCGTGATATTCCCAACCTTATATCTTGCAAGCATCTTTGATTTATTGTAGAAAACAGGCAGAAACATAATTTAATGTTTTGATGAAAAAATATGCTGTATAAGGGTTAAAATCTATTTCAAACTTTTGAAGGTTAAATATATCAAATGAACTCAAAATCAATAATGTTATACTTCCCCTTTATATTCTGTCTTATCTTTTTTTTTGCAGTTGATGCAATAGGCAAAGATGAATCATTAACTGCCGGCCAGATTATGATAAAGGTGGAAAAAAAATACACTGTTTCCGGCTTTGTTGCAAAATTTATACAGATGTCAACATTAAAAGCTATGGAAATATCTGATGTGGCAGATGGCAAAATATTTGTTAAGCGCCCCGGTATGATGAGATGGGAATATGAAAAACCTGATAAACAGACTATTGTAACCGACGGAGAGAGTATCTGGATTTACAGGCCTCAAGATAATCAGGTTATGGTTGGTAAAGCCCCGGAATTTTTTGGAGCAGGTAAGGGAGCAAGCTTTTTATCGGATATAAGTATTATCAGGCGCAACTTTACGGTTATAATGAAAAACAACACCGATAAATATTTTATATTAAAACTCATCCCTAATGAGAAAAAGGTAGATTTATCACATGTATATCTTTTTGTTTCAAAAACTTCTTTTGAAATTGAAAAAATACAGATATACAATTTGTACGAGGATGAAACTGAACTTCAGCTTATTGATTCAAGGTTTGTTGATAACCCTGATTCGGTTTTTACCTTTAAGATACCAAAAGGTGTTGAAGTACTGAAAATAGGTGAGTGATTGGAGGAAGTCAGATGAAAGATAGAGTGAGGAGTCTTTTGAAGCAAAAAAAGGCTATTATGCTTGCCCATAATTACCAGCCGCCCGAAATACAGGATGTGGCGGATCTTTGTGGAGATTCCCTTGAACTGAGTATTAAGGCATCTCAAACCGATGCCGAAATTATTGTGTTTTGCGGGGTCCATTTTATGGCTGAAACAGCTTCTATCATGTGCCCTGAAAAGGTGGTATTGCTGCCGAAAGAAGATGCAGGCTGTCCCATGGCCGATATGGTAACGCCGGAAGCGCTTGCAAAAAAGATTAAAGAAATTCCTTCCGCGCCGGTTGTTACATATGTAAATTCAAGCGCTGCTGTTAAGGCGCTTTCTACAATATGCTGTACATCTGCTAATGTTATTGGTGTTGTTAACAGCCTGGAAGCCGACGAGGTGCTAATGGCGCCCGATAGAAATCTTGCAAAATACACGGCTTTACATACAAAAAAGAAAATTCATTATTGGGACGGATATTGCCCTATACACGACAGCCTCACAGCACAAAAAGTGCTGAAAACAAAAAAAGAACATCCGGGAGCGGTTTTTATGGCTCACCCGGAATGCCGTCCCGAAGTACTTGAGCTGGCCGATTTGATTTTAAGCACATCCGGAATGATAAAATATGCCGCTGAATCCGAAAGCAAAATATTTATTGTAGGCACTGAGGTTGGAATACTTCATCCGATGAGAAAAGCCTGCCAGGGTAAAATATTTTATCCGGTCTCAGAGGATATGGAATGCAAAGACATGAAAAAAATAACACTTGAAGATGTGGCAAGAAGCCTTGAATTCATGGAAGGGGAAGTAAAGGTTCCTGAAAATATCAGGATAAAGGCAAAAAAAGCTGTCAGCAGGATGATTGGGTTTTCGTTGGGGGAATAGAATGGAAGAATTAATCAAACGCGCAGTTGATTTAATATATAACTCACGAAAAATAGTGGCTTTTACAGGTGCAGGAGTTAGCACTGAATCGGGAATTCCGGATTTCAGAAGCCCTGGCGGGATTTGGGATAAATATCAACCGGTTTATTATCAGGATTTTGTAGAAAGCGAGGATGCCCGCCAAAAATACTGGTTTAGAAGTAAAGCAATTTATCCTCTTATAAGTAACGCCAAGCCCAATCATACACACCTGTCTCTGGCTGAGCTTGAAAAAATGGGAAAGCTTGATTGCATAGTTACTCAAAACATAGACCGTTTACACCACAAGGCTGGCAACTCGGATAAAAAAATCATCGAGATTCACGGCACAAATGCTTTTGCAATCTGCCTGAACTGCCGAAAGACTTATCCAAGAGACGTTATCCAGAAGCAGATGGAAGCAGACGATTCGATCAAAGTGCCTCATTGCAGTGATTGTAATGGATTCTTAAAGGACGCCACCATTTCTTTCGGCCAATCCATGCCGGAAAGGGAATTGGCTGAAGCCAATCGCAGGGCTGAGTCCTGCGATCTGATGATTACTCTTGGTTCTTCTCTGGTGGTTTATCCGGCAGCCTACCTGCCTCAGTATGCTTCTAATGCCGGAGCTAAATTGATTATCATAAATATGACGGAAACTTCCATGGATAGGCTTGCCGATGTGGTAATTCATGCAAAAACCGGCGAAACTCTTCACCGTATAGTAGAAGAAGTCAAAATGAGAGCTACGAAATAAATTTTAACATATTTTAACACTTGCTATTTAAAATCGAACTTTGGAATCGGCTCCGGCTCGGGAACCTTGCCGGATGCCATTCGAACACCTAACTCAAAGGCTCGTTTGCAATCTTTAGGGAAAACTTTTTCATGCCGTTTGTATTTGGCTTTTTTGTCAAACATCTCCGCCTCAAACTTATCGTAGTCGCTGTATTGAAGCGTATCTGTGGATAACAGCAACTCGCATGCGCCAAAATGCATTCCAAGCATCATTTTTGTAGTGGCAAAAGTTCGATCGAAACCCATCTGGTTGATCATCTCTTCAGATATATTCATTGTATAAATCATGGACGTATTAATACGTCTCGGAAAAAGAGACCGCATGTCTTTTGCGTATTTAAGGTAAGGGAAGCAAAGCCGTTCCAAAAAAGCCCGTGTGGCGGCAGATTCGACGCCGTAGTAAACAGGAGTGCCGATAATCAAAGCATCGGCTTCCTTAACGCGGTTAAGCACTTCCGTTAAATCATCCTTTACCGCACAAACTCCATCCTCCTTTCGGCTGAGTTTCTTGCAGGCAAAACAGCTTATACAGCCGGAATAATTCAGGTCGTAAAGCTGGACAAGCTCGGCCTTTGCCCCTGCCGACTTAGCGCCTTGAAGAGCGTTTTTTAACAGGGTTATAGTGTTCCATTTATTTTTCCGCGGACTGCCGTTAAATGCCATTACCTTCATAATACCCCCCTATTTTCTTCTCGTCGCTTGTGAGGTGAGTGAGGTCAAGTTTGCCATTGATTCATTAGCCCACAACGCCTCGACCTCAGCTTTGGACAATTCATCAAGGTTCTCGACTATCCATTTTGCGAGCGTAGCGCGGTCTTTCAAATTCAGCTTCTGGATCTCAGCTTCGATTTCTTTGATGCTCATATGGCTCTCCTTCGGTGTTCATTGCTATATCGTCATTTCCGGCCCAACACAAGTGATTCTGCAGTTCTGAAGATCTCCACATCCAGGGATTTATCCGGAAAGATAAATAATTATTTTAATTCTTCTGAACATTCAGAAATCGTTTAAATTAGCTTGAAATTATATAATATATTGAGAGATTGTTTGCAATAATAAATAAAAATGTTTGCCCGCTTATCAGGACTGATATGCAGACTTTAAATTTCTTCATTATTACCGGCATCCCTTGCAAATTTATAATTGGTTAGCGCAACTGCCAAAAGCAATCACGCAGTTCATCGACAAATAAGTCCGGCTGCTCGAACGCCGCGAAATGTCCCCCGCGATCAAGTTCATTGAAATGAATCAGATTCAGATAACGCTTTTCCGCCCAGCGCCGCGATTAGCGAAAAATTTCGCGCGGGAAAATGCTGATGCCCATCGGTGCGGTAATCGGCCCGCGCTTCTGATTACCGAAACTTTCCCAGTATAGCTGGGCCGACGAGCCGCCGGAGTTGGTGAGCCAGTACATCATCACATTGTCAAGCATTTCGTCTTTCGTGAGCGCTTTTTCCGGATGACGTTTGTTACCTTCGCCGCAATCCGTCCACGCCCAGAATTTTTCAATAATCTAGGCGAGCTGCCCGCTCGGCGAATCAGCAAGTCCATAGGCAAGTGTTTGTGGACGGGTGCTTTGTTCTTTCGAGTAGCCCGAATCGCTTGTCTGATAATATTCGAGCCCGGCAAGCGCGGATTTTTCGCTTTCCGTCAGATCGTTCATCGTGTCAGGGGTGGGCAGGGCTAACGCCATGTTTACGTGCGCAGCGATACAATTCTTCGTATGGCTTTGCGCTAGGTGATGTGTCACCGCTGATCCCCAGTCACCACCTTGCGCAACATAGCGGTTATAGCCCAGTCGTACCATCAGCACGTCCCACGCCATTGCGATTTTTTCGAGCCCCCAGCCCGGGACCTCCGGCTTGTCGGAAAACCCATAACCAGGCAACGTCGGGCAAACAAGGTGAAAAGCGTCTTCAGCTCTACCGCCAAATACAGTGGGGTTGGTCAGGAATTTAATGATCTTGTGAAACTCGACAATTGAACTAGGCCAGCCGTGTGTCATCACCATGGGCAAAGCATTGACATGCGGAGAGCGCACGTGCAGGAAGTAAATGCCTCTTCGGGTATCAAAAGCATAAATAAATTGTTCAGCTTGATTTTCTTGAAATTCAAGGTTTACTTCTTTTTCAGTGACGACATTGAATGTTCCGTTTTTGTTTTTAAGGTTGTCGTTGTTAAGATGAAAGATTATATTGTTAAGATTTGCTTTGGTTTCCGGTCTGTAGAGAACCGCATAATCTTAAAGGAAGGGATACAGGGATAAACAAAATATCTTGACGGGAAAATAAGATTACCGGAATAAAAGAGCCTCATTGTAGAGGCTTTTTTTATTTACAAAGGGCGGGAGGGCTCTGATTACCAGACCGCCCTTT
>DYJH01000088.1 GCA_020723255.1 Desulfonema limicola
TCAAGTCCGGGTCTGTGGGGGGAGCGTCGGGCAACCGATGCTTCTACCCGGAACCGGATCGGCAAGGAAAAGTGCTTGCCTCCCGGTGATGCTGTCGTTGGCGACAGGGACAAAGAATGGGATCTATAGCGAAATCGTAGAGACGGGGACAGATATTCGTTCGGATGGAGTTCATGGCCATTCCTTGCTATATTGTAACTAAAAAGAATGAATGGCATCATGGTTCATAAAGTGTTAATTATCTCCGGATTAAGCAGGCGGTAGTCCATATTGCCTGCTCCGGCTGTGTGTGCTTTTTCTATGTAAGCAAGCTCTTGCGCTCTTTTACCAAGAAGTGTTGCGCCATAAGCATCAACGGCAACCTGATCGGTTCCTGCTATCATTGTATTTGTCTGTTTTAAATCGGAAAGAGACCCGCCTGTAGGCCCGTTTGACATCATGCTTGTTGTTCCGTCAAGTATTACAAGTGTGGGTTTAACCATGACGGCAAGTTCTTTTATTATGTTGTTTATATCCTGGTGGAAAATATTTCTTCTTCCGCCAAGAAGCCCGTACCAGTTTTTCATAGTCATGGATGCACCGCTTCTATGATGATCTTTTAAAGGAGCAATACCTATAACCTTATCGGCATTTATAAGCGGCTTATACAAAACAGGCCAGTCCTTTATGAGATTTCCGCCTTCAATCGATATTTGAGTAAAAAGGCTCTCATCCGGAAGTATTATTTTTGCCCCGCAACTTTTTGCAGCGCTTTCTATGCCGGTAAGAGAAAAACATGACATAGGGTCATTAATCGGATTATCCGTTACAACAACGGATAACGCTCCTGCCGCATAACACAATCTGATAACTTCTTTAAGAAGCACAGGGTTCGTAGTTGCAGAGAGTACGGGCGGAGATGCAAAAGCGGCGTTAACTTTTAAAAGGACCCGGTCGCCTTTATTTATAAAGGTTTCGATTCCGCCCATTGATTTTAAAGCAAGATTAATCGTTTTAACTCTGTCATCTCCTTTTACAATCGCCATTTTGCCGGCTTTCTCCTTAACGGAAAAATCAGGAAGAGCCGTTATCGATTCTTTCTTGAGAGATGAAACTGAATTATTACGGTCATAAAAAAAATACCCGGTAATACCGGTCGAAAGAACCAAAAGCCCTGCTTTGGAGGATCTGATAATAAATTCTCTTCTGCTTGTTTCTTTATCAGGGTTTTTATCGGGCATGAGAATTTTTCTTCAAATTGTTATTTAAAATAAATGCAAGCTCTTTTGCATTCTCTAAAACATTTGCAGAATGTATTCCGGCAAGAAAAGAGCCGTTTGTAAAGATAATCTCATACTCATCCATAATTTCAATTATTGCCAAATCTTCTAATTTCATATCCGATTTTATGGTTTTGCCGCCAAGAGAAATGAGAAATTCCGAATAGCTTTTTGCAAGCTCTTTTGCCTGTGCTTGATTTTCCCTGTTTGAAATAAATACTTTTATTTTCCCGTTTCTTGATTTGTAATCTGCCGTAAAAACCATGCTGAGCCGATCAAAGCCGAAAGCATTTGCTGTTAAAAGAGCAATACTTTTTGCATCAAGATTATCTGTTGGAAAACTATTAATTTCCGTAATAGTTCCTTGCATGGCGCCGGCTTTTTTAATAAAGTCCCTGGAAAAGGCAACCATAGAACCCATAAGGAAACCGGACGGTTTTGAAGCCACAATCTCGACATAATAATTATTACATACAAAAAAGACAGCGTTTTCCGTTTTATATGAGAACTTGGTTAAATCAAGATCTAACGAGCCTTCCCTTCTTTGCATGCTGTAAACAGCAAAAGAATTCATAATATTCCCCATGTCATATATAAATGTCTCGAGCCATAAATCAGGATTATCATGTTTTTTGTATCTCCGGCAAATCAGGCTTTTAAATCCTGCAGAAAGATACAACTCGGCTTTACCGTTTATTTTTTCTGAAAGATTCTCCTTATCAAAGTTTTCAGGAGGCGATAATGGCTCCATATCTTTAAAAGATAATATTTTTTCCGGCTTGATATCAGATGAGGGTAAGCCGGGTTGTTCGTACAAACTTATGCCCGAAGTAAAAACGGACGGGTCGTACTTAAACTGCCTCAAAAATAACAGGGTTCCTATCAGCGCAAGGAACAGCAGAACTCCTACGCCCAAACAAGTCTCTGTATATCCTGGAGAAGTTGGGGTTTTTACAGTAGATTTCATTTGTTACACCTACCATAAAAAAAATCCCGCTGCAAGCCGTAATCAGCATACCGCGGGATTTTTGTTGGAATAAAAAAGGTTTATTTCTTATCGTCTTTTACTTCTTCAAAGTCCGCATCCACAACATCTTCTTCACCTTTTGCTCGTCTTTCAGACGAAGCTCCTTGTCCGGCATTCTGCTCTGGTCCTTCCTGGCCCTGCTGCTGGGAAGCCTGCTTATACATAGCTTCGGCAAGCTTGTGAGATGCCTGGGTTAATTCTTCAGTCATTCTTTTTATTTCGGAAATATCTTCACCTTCCATAGCTTTTTTGAGGCGTCCAATGGCGTCGTCAACACTGCTCTTAGTTGATGCATCAACTTTATCTCCCAGATCCTTTATCGATTTTTCGGTAGAATAAATCAGGGCATCACCTGTGTTTCTGGCTTCAACGAGCTCTTTTTTCTTCTTATCTTCTTCCGCATGAAGCTCGGCGTCCTTGATAAGTTTGTCTATTTCTTCTTTTGACAAGCCGCTTGAAGCGGTGATCTGAATGGACTGCTCTTTGCTTGTAGCCATATCCTTTGCCGAAACATTGACTATTCCGTTTGCATCTATATCAAAAGTAACTTCAATCTGAGGCACACCTCTCGGGGCAGGCGGTATTCCTACAAGTTCAAAACGCCCCAAAGTTTTGTTCCCGGCTGCCATTTCTCTTTCTCCCTGCAGGACATGGATGGACACTGCGGGCTGACTATCAGCGGCTGTCGAAAATATCTGGCTTTTTTTCGTGGGAATCGTCGTGTTCTTTTCAATAAGCTTGGTCATAACGCCGCCTAAGGTCTCAATCCCCAGAGATAACGGCGTAACATCCAGAAGAAGAACATCTTTTACATCTCCTTTAAGAACCCCGCCCTGTATGGCAGCTCCTATTGCGACAACCTCATCGGGATTAACCCCCTTGTGAGGCTCTTTTCCGAATAATCTCTTTACGCGCTCCTGGACAGCCGGCATGCGGGTCATGCCGCCAACCAGAATAACTTCATCTATCTGATTTGTTGAAAGTCCGGCATCTTTCATGGCAACACGGCAAGGCTCTTCAATTTTATCAAGAAGATCTGCAACAAGACTTTCCAGCTTAGCCCTTGTAATCTTAAGATTCAGATGTTTGGGCCCGTTCGCATCGGCTGTTATAAATGGCAGATTCACATCCGTTTCCAAAGAGGTTGAAAGCTCCATTTTTGCTTTTTCAGCAGCCTCCTTAAGTCGTTGCAACGCCATCTTATCATTTCTTATATCTATGCCGGATTCTCTTCTGAATTCAGAGGCAAAATAATCAATCAGCCTTAAATCAAAATCTTCACCGCCAAGATGAGTGTCTCCGTTTGTGGCTTTTACTTCGAAAACACCATCGCCGATTTCAAGAACTGAGATGTCAAAAGTGCCGCCGCCAAGATCAAATACGGCTATTTTTTCCTCTTTTTTCTTGTCCAGGCCGTAAGCAAGAGATGCGGCAGTGGGCTCGTTTATGATTCTTAATACATTCAGTCCTGCTATCTTTCCGGCATCTTTTGTTGCCTGCCTCTGGCTATCGTTAAAATAAGCCGGAACAGTAACAATAGCATCCGTTATCTTTTCACCGAGATAATCTTCAGCGGTTTTTTTGATGTTTGCAAGTATGAATGACGAAATCTCGGCAGGGCTGAGAGATTTACCCTGAATATCAATGCTCACATCTCCGTTGCTAGCTTGCCTGATTTTGTACGGAAGTCTTTTGGCGTCTTTTTGCACTTCGGCAGAACTGTATTTGCGGCCTATCAGCCTTTTGACCGCATAGACCGTATTTTCGGGGTTTGTTATTGCCTGTCTTTTTGCTATCTGGCCGACAAGTCTTTCACCGCTGCTGGATATGGCGACAATAGATGGAGTGGTCCTGCCTCCTTCAGCATTTGTTATTACTTTGGCTTCGCCACCTTCCATAATTGCTACACATGAATTTGTGGTGCCTAAATCAATACCAATTATTTTGCCCATATTGTATCCTCCTTGGACGTTTGCTTTTTAATATATTTAAACATTACTGCTGTTCTTAGTTGTTATTACCGTTATCGGTCTTTGCTTTGGATACTACGACCATGGAAGGCCTAAGCAGCTTGTCATGAATCGTATATCCTTTCTGAAATTCAGATATTACAGTATTTTCAGGATGTTCATTGCTTTCTTCCTGCATTATGGCCTGATGAAAATTCGGATCAAAAGGTTTGCATAAAGATTCTATCGGTTTTACTCCATAATTTTCAAAAACCTTTTTAAACTCATTTAGTGTCATCCTAATTCCATCTACAATGCAACTGTTAACATTTTCACCCGTTTTCGAAGAGCTTATAGCTCTTTCCAGATTATCTACCACACACAGCAGTTCGCTCAAAATGCTTTCATTTGCATATTTTTTAAATTCACTCATTTCACGCGAACTTCGCTTCTTATAGTTTTCAAAATCTGCGGCAACTCTTAAAAAGCGTTCATGTGATTGTTTTGCTTCAATCTCTGCATTTCTTAGCTTTTCCTCCAGTTCTTCCAAACTTTCATGTGTTGTTTTTTTGCTATCATTTTTTGTTTCATGTTCATCAGGCGTCTCTTGATTTGAACTTTCGCCGTCAATAGAAATATTGATTTTGTTTTTGTTAGTCATCTTCAATTCTTCTCACTCCGGGCATGCTGTCCAATATATTTCTCTGCCGTTTTTATTAAAATATTGTGACAAACTAATCATCGTTTGAAAAATAAGACTATTTCAAGCGATGTCAAGGACTAATTATTGCTTTTTACAGGAGAAAAGTTGATGGATTTATGAGGAAATCAAGTTTGCTGTTTTTCTTAAGAAGTTTGTTAGTTGCCGGGGTCAACTGCGACACCTACTGCATTACTTATCGCTGCTTCCTTCCGGACCTGACGAGGTTCGTAACCGTCTGTCGCGCAGTGTCCGGCAACTAACAAACTTCTTAAGAAATGATATTTGAAATAAACATACTCTTTATATGGTTTTTTTCAAGTAAAAGTTTAAGAATAAAAAGAATTATTGCTAAAATCGATCAATTATGATGAACTTATAAAAAGTTCATATAGTTTGGATAGTATGGCAGATAAAATAAGAAATATGCGAAGTTTTGTAAATGATTCCGGCCACAGTTTGCTTCAAAAAGTAACAAAAACTGTTTCCGAATTTGACATGATTCATAAAAATGACAGCGTGCTTGTCGGGGTTTCCGGCGGAGCTGATTCCGTAGCTTTATTGCATATTTTAAATGAAATCGCTTCAAAATATACACTAAGACTTGGTATAGTTCACCTTAATCATTCTTTACGGGAAAAAGAATCCGATGACGACGCCTGTTTTGTACGTTCTCTATCGGAAAAGCTTCATCTTCCTTGTTTCATTGAAAAAAAAGATGTAATTAAATATAAGGTTGAGCATGGACTTTCAATTGAAGAGGCCGGAAGGCAAATGCGCTATGCCTTTTTTGAAGATATTGCTGAAAAACAGGGTTTCAACAAAATTGCTTTGGGTCATACAGCCGATGATAATGCGGAACTTGTATTGATGTATATAATGCGCGGAAGCGGTTCTTTGGGCATTTCGGGGATACCTCCACTTAGATGGGGGCTAAAAAATAATTTATTGATTATTCGGCCTCTTATAAAAATACTAAGATCGGAAATTGAAGATTATATTTCAAGTAAATGCCTTTTACATGTTGTTGACAAATCTAACATCGATGAAAAATATTTACGAAACAGGATCCGGCACAGACTTATCCCGGACTTAAAGAATAATTATAATCCAAAAATAGTTGAAACTTTAAACAGACTTGCTTCAATAATACGGTCCGAAAACGAATGGATGGAAACCGAGCTGACATCTGTTTTAAAAAAGTTAATAATAACGGAAGAAGCGGACAGGATCGTGTGTTCCGTATCAGGCATTAAGGTTCTTGGTCCGGCTGAAAAAAAAAGAATAATCAGAAGCGCCATCTTAAAAGTCAAAAAAGATCTGAGGCGTATAGCGCTGGCCCATATAGAACTTGTGTCAACCCAGCTTGAAAGTAATTCGGATAATTGGAGTCTCGATCTGCCTGATCGCATAAGAGTGACAAGGATTGGAGGGCGGCTTGTTGTTTCTAAAGAAAAAAGAGCGTTACGCACTATTTCTCTTAAACATGCCGATAAAGAGCAGTCCGTTTATAACTATGTAATCAATAAACCGGAATGCATGCTGACCAAAAAGGAGGGTTTTGAAATAATATTATCCGAGATCAAGGATAAATGCTTTGAAAATATATTTAAATCCGAACCGGGAGTAGCTTTTTTTGATATGGACAAATTGTGTTTTCCTTTAGTATTGAGAAATCGCATGCGAGGAGATCGTTTTACTCCCCTTGGAATGTCGGGCTCACAAACAGTTGCAAGATATCTGACAAATAAAAAAATAACGGTGGAAAGCCGCTCAAAAGTTCCTGTGATGCTAAGTAAAAGCAAAATAATCTGGTTGGCAGGGCATATTATTGACGATTCTGTTAAAGTAACTCCAAATACCAGAAAAATACTCAAGGCAGAACTTTTTCTTGCCTAATATACAATTATGATTAATATTGGTACGAAAATAATGTTGTGCGGAGGTTAAATATATTGAATCCTTTTTATAAAAATCTGGCTTTATGGATAGTCATCTCTCTTATGGTAGTAATGTTATACAGCCTTTTCAACCAACGTCAAGTTGGTGAAACCGGTTTAAATTATTCAGATTTTATCACAATGGTTGAAAACGAAAAAGTGGCTGAGGTTGTTATCCAGGGCCAGGATATTTATGTTACTGATATAAACAAAGCTCATTTTAAGGTTTATGCTCCACCCGACAATGATCTTATTAAAATTTTAAGAGACAAAGGCGTATCTATAAAAGCCAAACCTCCTTCCGAATCTCCGTGGTATATGTCTCTTCTAGTTTCATGGCTTCCGATGATAATTCTTATAGGAGTGTGGATATTCTTCATGCGGCAAATGCAGTCCGGAGGCGGAAAGGCCATGTCGTTCGGGAAAAGCCGCGCAAGGCTCATGTCGGATACATCTGAAAAAGTTACCTTCCAGGATGTTGCCGGAATAGAAGAAGCAAAAGAAGAGCTGAGCGAAATAGTCGAATTTTTAAAAGAACCCAAAAAATATACACGTCTTGGAGGCCGCATACCAAAAGGCGTGCTTCTCATGGGTCCCCCCGGCACAGGCAAAACACTTCTTGCGCGCGCTATAGCAGGAGAAGCCGGAGTCCCCTTCTTCAGCATAAGCGGTTCTGATTTTGTGGAAATGTTTGTAGGTGTTGGAGCCTCCAGGGTAAGAGACCTTTTTATCCAGGGAAAAAAGAATGCACCGTGCATCATATTCATAGATGAAATAGATGCGGTGGGCAGACACCGTGGAGCCGGGCTTGGAGGAGGCCATGATGAAAGAGAACAAACCTTAAACCAGCTTCTTGTCGAGATGGATGGCTTTGAATCCAATGAAGGCGTTATTCTTATTTCTGCAACCAACCGTCCGGATGTTCTGGATCCCGCGTTACTGAGACCCGGACGTTTCGATCGGCAGGTTGTGGTATCACTGCCAGATATAAAGGGCCGTGAGAAGATACTTCAGGTTCATATGAAAAAATCTCCTATAGCGCCTGATGTAACTCCCCTTGTACTTGCAAAGGGAACTCCCGGATTTTCCGGAGCGGATCTTGAAAATCTTGTTAATGAAGCGGCTTTATACGCTGCGAAAAGAAACAAAGATAAAGTTGAGATGATTGACTTTGAAGACGCCAAAGACAAGGTTTACATGGGGCTTGAAAGAAAGTCTAAAGTCATAAAAGATGAAGACAAGAAAACCACGGCCTATCATGAAGGAGGCCATGCACTTGTGGCTCGCCTCCTGCCCGATACCGATCAGATAAACAAGATAACGATAATACCCAGAGGACGTGCTGCAGGCGCAACATGGTTTCTTCCCGAAGAAAGAGATTTCAAATACAAAGACCAGCTTGAAAGCCAGCTTGCCATCGCTTTTGGAGGGCGTGCCGCAGAAGAAATTGTTTTCAAACGCTTAAGCACAGGCGCATCAAATGATATAAAGCAGGCAACCGAAATCGCTCAGCAGATGGTTCGCTCATGGGGAATGAGCGATGAGCTTGGCCCTCTCTCATATGCAAAAAATGAAGAGCATATATTTCTCGGACGGGAAATTTCCCAGCACAGAGACTATTCGGAGGAAACCGCAAGAAAAATTGATGAGGAAATAATCAGCCTTATTAAAAAGTCACACTCAAGAGCAAAGCAAATTCTTAATGATAATATAGAGATTCTGCACAAGCTTGCTGAATTGCTGCTTGAAAAAGAGACTGTTATGGGAAAGGAGCTGGATGAGCTGATTGTTTCCATGAAACCGGGTGTTGTGCTTTCTTCTAACGGTTCTGAGGAAACTGTGTAACAACATGCCGGATTTAATAAATATTTGTAATGAAATCATATGAGATAGCTTGGGGTTCACACAGACTTGTTTTAGGAAATACCACCCGTATAATGGGTATAGTAAATGTTACCCCGGATTCTTTTTCAGACGGAGGATTTTTTTTCAATTCTGATTCTGCTATTGCTCATGGAGAAAAGCTTGTACAAGAAGGCGCCGATATTCTTGATATAGGAGGAGAATCTACACGCCCTTTTTCAGAACCTGTTTCGGAAAAAGAAGAAATCAGACGGGTTGTTCCGGTTATAGAAAAACTTGCAAAAAAGGTTTTAATTCCAATTTCTATAGATACCACCAAAGCTGTTGTTGCGCAGCATGCAATTGATGCGGGAGCCGGTATCATAAATGACATAAGCGCTTTGCATTCTGATGAAAAACTCGCCGAAGTTGCTGCAAAACACGGCGTTCCTCTTATTATGATGCACATGAAAGGAACGCCAAAAAACATGCAGCTTTCCCCTCATTATGATAATATTTTGGAAGAAATAAAAAATTTCCTTAAGGATGCAATAGAAAAAGCAATAAAATACGGGGTAGATAAGTCAAAGATTATTATTGATCCGGGGATCGGATTCGGTAAAACGATTGAACACAACCTTATGCTGATAAAAAATCTGAACGAATTGGCAGACCTTGATCTACCGGTTCTTATAGGAGTTTCCAGGAAAGCATTTATAAGAAAAATTCTTGAAAACAGGGCAAAGGAAGAATTAAACCCTCAAGATTCTGCTGTCGAAACCGGCACACAAGCAGCCGTTGCCGCAGCTGTTCTTGCCGGAGCACATATAGTAAGAGTGCATGACGTTGCAAATACTGTTTCAACTATACAAATAGCTGATGCAATAAAAAATTCTAGTCTGTCAGCTATTTGACATTAGCTGTTTTATTTTTGCTTGGTTTCAAAGCGGTTTCAATTTCTTCCGCCGTCATTAAGGCTGCATTAACCGGATCTTTTGCCTCCCTTATAGGCCTTCCGATTACAAGATAATCAGAGCCGTTTCTGATCGCATCAGCAGGTGTTGCAATTCGCTTCTGGTCGTCTTTTTCCGATAAACTCCAGGCTGGTCTTATTCCGGGAGTGACAGCAATAAAATCGTTGCCGAAGGTTTTTTTTATCATGCTAACTTCAAGCCCGGAGCAGACAACTCCTTTGCAGCCAGCATCTTTTGCCATTTTTGCTCTTTTTAATACAAGCTTTGAAATGTCTGCACAGTATTGATTATCAAAACCGGCATTCTGAATATCCGCAACGGATACGCTGGTTAATAATGTTATCCCCAGAACGACTGCCTTGCCTTTGCAGCCTGCAACTGCGGCTTTTGGCATCTCAATTGCTTCCGCGCAGTGGACAGTTGTTAAATCCACTCCAAGATCCGCTATGCTTTCTGTGGCGCGCCTTACGGTTTCAGGAATATCATGCAGCTTAAGATCGAGAAAAATACCTGCTTCGCTCATATCTTTAATCATTTTTACTATATCAGGCCCGGATCTTATGAAAAGTTCAAGTCCTACCTTAAACAAGCCAACATGTCCGGAAA
Source organism: Desulfonema limicola (assembly GCA_020723255.1). Lineage (GTDB taxonomy): Bacteria > Desulfobacterota > Desulfobacteria > Desulfobacterales > RPRI01 > RPRI01. Next base: position 10,298 of record DYJH01000088.1, read on the forward strand.
GAAGCTTTGTATAATGCTTTGCATCTTCGACCGACGGCACATCGAGAGGAAATATGATGTAATCTTTTGCGCACTTCAATTTAGGGCATCTTTCATAATAAGAGATTTATTACCGATCTTCATAATGCTGTTTGATCCATTGCTTATATTCACCGCTTTTGACTCTGGCTACCCAATTTTTATTTTCAATATACCATGTTATGGTTTTTTCTATTCCCGTTTCAAAGGTTTCCGATGGAGTCCAGCCCAGCTCATTTTTAAGCTTTGTAAAATCCATTGCATATCTTAAATCATGCCCCGGCCTGTCTTTTACAAAAGTTATCAAATTCTTTCTTGAATCTGTATTTGCTTGGGGGATCATTTTGTCCGCAAGATCGCAGATTATATTCACAACATCAATGTTTCGTTTTTCACATCCTCCGCCTATATTATATGTTTCACCTCTGCGCCCGTTTTTCATTATTATCCATATGGCTTTGCAATGATCTTTAACATAAAGCCAGTCGCGTATATTGACGCCTTCACCATATACCGGAAGCGGTTTATTTTCTATGGCGTTTAGAATCATAAGCGGGATCAGCTTTTCGGGAAATTGATATGGCCCGTAGTTGTTGGAGCAGTTGGAAATTGTAACCGGAACGCCATAAGTTATGGAATATGCCCGTACGAGATGATCCGAGGATGCTTTGGAAGCGGAATAAGGGCTGCTGGGATTATATGGGGTTGTTTCCACAAAGTATCCCGATTCACCGAGTGAACCGAAAACTTCATCTGTACTCACATGATGGAAGATCTCAAGCTTTTTTTGGTACAACCTTGCAAGTTCCAGAAGGCAAAAGGCTCCTTCTATGTTCGTACGGATGAAATCTTCCGGCTTAACTATTGACCTGTCAACATGCGATTCCGCGGCAAAATGGCAGATTGCGTCAATTTCAAATGTTTCAAACAGCTCTTTAAGCTCCTTAAGATTGCATATGTCTGTTTTGCTGAAGAAATAGCGATCAGGGAAAGCTTCTTTAATGCCTGTAAGGTTTTCGGGATTCCCTGCATATGTCAGCTTGTCAATATTTAGAATACATCCGTCAAATTCAGTTTCTTTAAAAAGATAGTGTATGAAATTTGACCCGATAAATCCGCAGCCGCCTGTAATAAGTATATTTTTCATAATAGCATTTATATATACCAAATATTGTTTTATATGCAACAGCAAAGAAATATGTTGGATTAATTGAGTATAAAATGATATGTAATTTGCCGGGAAACAGACATGAACAACAATAAACCTGGTCATATACGGCTTATATTTTGAAGAAATACAAACAGTTTAACCGGACATTAACCAATGGAAATAAATGAGAATCAGCAGAATCTCTTAAAAATGCTTCCCGGCATAGACCGTATTCTTGAAATCTTAAAAAATGAGCCATTTTTTGATAACATTCCAAGATCAGTTCTTGTTCTTTCCATAAGAAAGGTTGTAGGAAAATTAAGAAATGAAATTTTAGATGCAAGCAAGTGCTCTGATGAAAAAGATCTTACCGATTTCATTGTCATGGGAAAAATAAAAGATGCTGTGAACAAGGCAATGACACCAAATCTTAAACCGGCTATTAATGCAACAGGCGTGGTAATTCATACAAATATGGGCCGGTCTGTTCTTGCTGACGATGCCGTTAAGAATCTTCTTTTAATTGCAAAAAACTATTCTAACCTCGAGTTTGATCTGGAAAAAGGTGAACGCGGTCTAAGGTACGCCAGCGTTGAAGAAATATTATGTGAATTAAGCGGCGCTGAGGCCGCCATGTCTGTAAACAATAATGCCGCAGCAGTCCTGTTATGCCTTGATACCATAGCTAAAAATAAAAGGGTTATAGTTTCAAGAGGTGAGCTTGTTGAAATAGGAGGTTCGTTTCGGATACCTGATATTATCGCAAAGAGCGGGGCAATATTAAAGGAAGTAGGAACTACAAACCGAACCCGTTATCAGGATTATGAAGGAGCAATAGAAAGCGATACCGGCTTATTGCTTAAAGTCCATACCAGCAATTTTAGTGTTGTCGGTTTTACAGAAGGTGTTAATTTAAAAGAGCTTGTATTACTGGGTTTAAAATATAAAATTCCTGTTATGGAAGATTTAGGCAGCGGAACATTTATTGATTTTTCAATATACGGCCTTGCAAAAGAACCAACTGTCCAGGAATCTGTGTCGGCAGGAGCAGATATTGTAACTTTCAGCGGGGACAAACTGCTGGGCGGTCCCCAGGCTGGGATTATAGTAGGCAAAAAAACTATACTTGATGATATTAAGAAAAATCCTTTAACAAGAGCGCTTCGTATTGACAAGCTGACCCTTGCTGCTCTTGAAAGCACTCTCAGGTTATACAGAGATCCTGAAAAAGCTGTAAAGCTTATCCCAACTCTAAGTATGTTGACCGTTCCTGTTAATTTAATAAAAAGACGTGCAGCAAAACTTATCAAGCTGCTTTCCGGTATAAACAACTCAGCGCTTTCCATCAAGCCTGTTGATATGTATTCCAAAGCCGGCGGCGGATCTTTGCCGCTTATTGATCTTCCCAGTAAATGTATTGCCATAAAAATTGCCGGAATGTCGGTAAATTCTTTTGAAAGAAATATGCGGGAGAATATGCCGCCTATAATAGGAAGGATTGAAGACGATAATTATATTATTGATTTAAGAACCGTTAAGGAAGATGAGCTGGTAATTATCAAAGATGCTGTCACCTCCATTTTAAACAGGAAATAATAATGAAAGAAACTAACCACCGGGGTCATTTTGATTTGTTTCAACACCGTAGCAATTCAAATGAATTTTTACTTTCAAAAGCTGATTTAAACCCAGACCTGAAATCAAAACACAAAACCGGCAAAAAGAAAGAAGAAGATAAAAAAGATATATTGAACAATCTTTTTCCCGGTATGCAAAGCGGAGAATACTTTCTTGAAAATGCTATGAAACAACTTGCTACTTATCTCGCTTTCGGTGTTATGATCGTTCGTATAGATAATTTGGAAGGCCATGATCAGGATCAGAATCCCAAGAATCCGGATAAGGCGCTTGCAGATATAGCCGGAGAAATAAATAATATTTGCAATGCCGAAAACGGGTTTTGGGGACGCTTGGGCCATTTTGAGTTTGCATGTTATTTCCCTGATGAAAATGCTTCGGCATGCTTAAAATTTGCTGTTAAACTTAAAGCAAATGTTGAAAAGCTGGGAGCAAATACGGTGACAATCGGAATCGCAGCTTATCCCGCTTTTATATACAGAAAAAATGATATAATCATAAATGCCGGAAAGGCTCTCGAACATGCGGATTTTTTCGGCTATGGCAGCATTGTGGCGTTTGACGCTGTGAGCCTGAATATAAGCGGTGACAAACTTTATCAGGATGGAGATATCGATGGGGCCATAAAAGAGTTTAAGACAGCTCTTTTGTTTGATCCTGATAATGTTAATGTCCACAACAGCCTTGGAGTTTGTTACGGAGTGCTTGGAGATTTTTCAAAGGCCATCAAGGAATTCAAGGTAGCGATAAAGTTTGCCCCTAAAGAAATAATGCCGCTTTATAATGCCGGTCTTGTTTATCAGTTGACCGGCAAAAAAGAAAAGGCTCTCAAGTATTTTATGAAGGCAGGCGATCTTGGCGAAGACTTGTTTGAAATCGATTTTCAGACAGGAAAGCTTCTGCTTGATCTGGGAAAACCTGAAGAGGGAAGGAAGTATTTGGAGAAAGCTTTGAATATAAGACCGGAATCCAGCGTAGCATCATTTTATCTTGGAGAAAGTTTCGCCGCAACAGGCATGGCAGGTGAAGCTGAGGCTGCTTATAAAAAAGCGATAAAAATTAATCCCAATGATGCAGCTTCCCTGTCTTCTCTTGGCTGGCTATATGAAATTGAGAATAAAAACAGCGATGTTTCTCTTGCTTTTTGCAGCCAGAGCGTTGAAATAAATCCTGATAATGGCCTGTTCAGACAGAGGCTGGGAAGGCTTTATCTCAAGCAGAATCTTTTTAAAGAAGCTCTATCCGAGCTTGAAAGAGCACAAAAACTTGGCTGTGAATCAGGCTTGTATATCAGCAACATAAGAAAAAATGAAAATTATGAAAGACATAATTGAAAATATAGTTGAAGAAAGTATAGAACTGAAAAAAAAGTTTATAAAAAAGAATATAGACCTTATACTCAAGGGAGCTGAAAAAATATCGGATTGTATTGTATCAGGCCACAAAATTTTAATATTCGGAAACGGAGGCAGCGCCGCTGATGCTCAGCATATAGCGGCTGAATTTGTAAACCGCTTTAAAATCGAACGGCCGCCACTAGCGGCTCTTGCCCTTACAACCGATACATCTATATTGACCAGCATAGGAAATGACTATAGTTTTGATGATATCTTTTCAAAACAGATTATTGCTCTTGGAAAGCAATATGACGTTGCTATAGGAATCAGTACAAGCGGTAACTCAAAAAACGTTATCAAAGCAATAAATGCTGCAAAAGAAAACGGCATATATACCATTGTTCTTACAGGTCGAGGCGGAAAACTTGCTTCTTTAGCAGATATGGTTTTTCCTGTGGAGTCCGATATAACAGCCAGAATTCAGGAAATTCATATACTATTGGGACATATTCTTTGTGAGCTTGTTGATAGAACCCTGTTTCCTGAGCAATTTTTAAATAAAGGGTAAATATGGTGCGTTTTTTTAAACCTTTGGATACTGAAAAACTTAAAACTTATTCAATATCAGGCAGAAAGAGCAAGGTTTCTGAAAAGGATTTTGCTTCACCCTGGGTTAAAGGAGATTCGTTTGCCAAGTTTTTAGATACTCTTCCCGATATACTTGCAGCAAACGATTTTAAAAATGTAATATCTTTAATGGCAAAAGC
>DYJH01000089.1 GCA_020723255.1 Desulfonema limicola
GATAGTGGGTTTTTTGACTAGTTACGGTTTCATCTTTCTTAATTCAACGACATTGAGAGCTGATATTCATCGAAGCTCAGATGTTACACTGGCCGGATAGCATGATGTGTTACCTGACCAACGATAACATCCTCTTCAGTAATGACGCCTTCGGCCAGCATATAGCGTCGGAACTGATGTATAATGATCTGGTAGATCAAGCAGAGTTGTTTCAGGAAGCCATTAAGTACTATGCCAACATCCTCACACCTTTTAGTGCGCTGGTTGATAAGAAAATCAAGGAAGTAGTTGCATTAAATGTTCCGGTGGATATGATCTGCCCTAGTCATGGTATAATATGGAGAAAGGAACCGCTTCAGATCGTAAACCAGTATGTTCAATGGGCCAATAGCTATGCTGAAAATCAGATTACGATTGTTTACGATAGCATGTGGGACGGAACGCGGCAAATGGCAGAAGTTATAGCAAAAGGAATCATGGAAGCTGATCAAACCATTGCCGTAAAGTTGTTTAACATAGCAAGATCAGACAAAAATGATGTGATTACAGAAATCTTTAAATCCAGAGCGATTCTAGTTGGGTCACCCACCATTAATAAGGGCGTTCTTTCCGCTGTCGCCGCTATCTTGAAAGAAATAAAGGGATTAAGATTTCAAAATAAGAAAGCAGCGGCATTCGGCTGTTATGGTTGGAGCGGCGAGGCGGTGAAGATTATATCGGACAAACTTGAAGAAGGTGGATTTCAACTATTGAATGATGGAATACGAGAGAAATGGAACCCAAACACTCAAGCGGTTGGCAACTGTGTTCGCTTTGGAAGAGATGTCGCCTTAAACCTGAAATAACATATAATGGTGGGGAGAAGAATGCTCTTATACGGCTAAAGTAAATTATTTAAAGCTCTCCTTTTTATGCGGTTTTGATAAAGCCATGCTGTAGCAATATACAACAGTATGGCTTTATTTGTGCCGCAAAATCCATCAATGCAATAACTACTTATAAATATAGATAATAATGTGAATTTCGTCTCTACTAATTAACTAACTTTGACGATATTGTTGCAAAATCCATCATATTGATGATTTTATAAATTTGGAGTTATCAAAAAGCATCTCTGTTATTATTATAATAATATCAGTATGTTATTAATTTATTACGACTTGCATTATGGATTGGCATATACATTGCTCTATATATTAATCAAAAAGAAATAAAAAAAATAAAAAAATTATAAATAATAAAGACCAAAGGAGATAGACATGGCAACTCAAAGAGAGCAAAGAAGCAGTCTGGGATATGGGTCAACCTATAGAAAAGGTAATGCTAAAGAAACAAATACAAGCGAAATAAAAACTGTTTTGGGAGGACAGGTCTGGATGGTAAAACCTGACAAGAGCGCCCATACTTCCAACCCTTGTATATGGATGCAGGCCGGACTTGTTAATTTCAAAGACTGCAATAATTTTTATGACTGCACTTCGTGCAAATATGATTTAGGCATGAGCAAAAAAGTCGAAAAGGGAAACAGCATCAGCTGGCAGGATGCTATGAGGAAGAAACCTCATATGAACAGGGTTTGCAGGCATAGCCTCACAAATAGAATTGAAAAAAGAGCCTGCGCATATGATTATCAGTGTGCAACTTGCGATTTCGATCAGTTTTTTGAAGATATATGGACAACCAAAAACAAAACAATGCCGGGAGAAGTTCAGCAGGTTAAAGGTTTTGATGTTCCCGTCGGGTATTATTTTCATAACGGTCATACATGGGCAAGAATCGAAAGCGGAGGATTTATTAGAATCGGGCTTGATGATTTTTCTTTAAAATTACTGGGCAAGGCCGACGCTCTTGACCTTCCGTTAATGGGAAAAGAGCTTGACCAGGGAGCGGCTGGCTGGGGATTGAGGCGCAAGGATAACAAGGCGGATGTTCTTTCTCCTATTAACGGAGTAATAGTTGAAGTGAATGCGGATGTAAGGGAAAACCCCGGACTTGCCAACCGCGAACCATACGGAGAAGGCTGGCTTTTTATGGTGCGTTCACCGGATATAAAGGGTACAGTAAAAAAACTTATGGATGATACAACCAGTCTTTCTTGGATAAGTGAAGAAGTGGTTGCGCTTGAGAAGATGGTTGAAGATGTTGCCGGTCCCCTTGCTGCGGATGGCGGTTATTTTAAAGAAGACATTTATGGGAATCTTCCGGGGCTTGACTGGAGAAATCTTACAAAAACCTTTCTTAAAACATGAGCAATAGGGATCAGGGATCGGTGGCCGGGAATCAGGGAATAAGTGACCAGGTAACCCCCGACGCCTTACACACGGCACATGGTCCCTTATAATAGTGAGGTCAAAAATGGAACCTATTCAACCAAATAAAGAAAAAAATAATCAGAACCCTTGTCTTTGGATGCAGGCAGGAGTTGTTCGCTCCAAATATTGCAAGAATCTCTACGATTGCACTACCTGCCTCTATGATAGAAACATGATGAACCTGGTGGATGCAAACAGAAATATTGACGTAGAAAGTAATGATAGGCAAGGCAAACGTAAAAAAATTGTTTATTGGAAAGAAAAGCTGAAGGAAAGGCCTTTATCAAAAAGGCCGTGCATACATTACATGAAAGGCCGGATAGATTTCAGAAACTGCGGGCATGATTATATGTGTGTAAATTGCGAGTTCGACCAGTATTTCTCCGATCAATATACTGTTCATGCGACAGTTAAGCCGGTTGATGTTTTAAATATCGATGGATTCAGGATTCCACAGGGCTATTATCTTCATAAAGGTCATACATGGGTAAAAATTGAAGAAAGAAAAACCGTACGGATAGGACTTGATGATTTTGCTCTCAAGGTTTTTGGCCCTCTTGAAAATATTGAAGCGCCTCTTGTCGGAAAACAGATAAAGAAAGACAGCCCGCAGATTATTCTGAAACGCGGCGATCATGCGGCAACTTTGCTTTCGCCCGTAAGCGGGGTCGTTACGGAAATTAATCCGAAAATAAGAGAAGATGCAAAGCATGCAGGAAAAAATCCTTATTCCGATGGGTGGGTTTTAAGACTTCATTCGGAAACATTAAAAAATGAAATAAAAGATCTTTATATCGGCGATCAATCGAAGGAATATATAGGAAAGGAAGTAAATACTCTATATAAGGCCATCGAGGAATCAGGCAGTCTTTTAAATACCGACGGGGGCTATCTTGCTGAAAATATTTATGGGAACATACCTCAGTTAGGATGGGAGAGATTAAGCAGGCTGTTTTTACGCACATATGGCAGGGGCGAATGATAATTCGCCCTTACTATAATAATTTTTTAATCGCATCATCGAGAAGTATTTTGCAGTATCTGCACAGGTGATCCGATTTTTTGTCAACATCTTTCTCTGTGCGGCAATAATGCATTATGCATAAATTATCCTTGCAATGAAGAAGCTTGAATGTATGGCCTATTTCATGGATTGCTTCCTTTACTATTCTTCCGGGCAGAGATATGCCGGTGCGGACCGGTATGGAATCTTTCAGTCTGTACGTGGATACTATGCACGTTTTCCCCCCAAGCTGCGCTTCTCCGTAAACGTGCGTCAGGATGGGGATAAATAAGTCAACGTCAGTTATGGCAATAACTTTAAGGGCATTTGCAGGGGCGCAGCTTTCAAGCTTTTTTAAAATAGACGTTGAATTATACTGGTCCCGGCCGGCATCAAGCGCAAATCCGATATCGTCAAGCAAGGGCTGAATCCTTGTTTGAAAACCGAATATGGCGTTAATTCCCTTTTCAATGGACACTATTATTTCCGCATCAAAATTGCCGATCGGAGAAATGAGAATTTTATGTTCAGGGGATATATTCAAGCGTCTCTTTTAGCTAAGTACTCCATTTCATAATTTCGGTGTCATATCGACTGAAGGGAGATATCTTTTACCGGCTCTCATATCTATTAAGATTTCTCGCTTTGTTCGAAATGACAAAAAATACGTAACCGAATTTAATAAACTCTGTACTATGGCTTCAATATGTCGTAGCGTTTGATCTTGCTGTATAGTGTTGATCTGTCAATACCTAATATTTTTGCTGTAACAGAAATATTCCATTCATTTTCACAAAGCATCCTGTTGATATGGGTTTTTTCAATTTGCTCAAGAGTATTGTCAGGTGAAATAAAAATTCCGTCAGGTCGGATGATGGGCAAATCCTCCGGAATAATTGCTATTGTTTTTGAGATGACCACGGAACGTTCAATGGCATTTTCAAGTTCTCTTACATTGCCGGGCCACTCATAAAGCATCATCTCATCCATGGCCTCACGGCTTATACGCTCTATTTGTTTGTTTGTTTCCTGTGAAAAACGATGTAGAAAATGCTCGGCCAATAGCGGGATATCTTCTTTTCTTTCTTTTAATGAAGGCATTTTAAACGAAATGACATTCAGCCGGTAATAAAGATCTTCTCTGAATATTCCATCTTTGATGCTTTCCTGAATATTCCTGTTTGTGGCGGCAATAACTCTGAAGTCTGCTTCTATCGGCTGAGTTCCTCCGACTCTGTAAAATATTTTGTCTTCAAGGACGCGTAAAAGATCTATCTGCATTCGCATACTGATTTCGCCTATTTCGTCCAGAAAAAGTGTTCCCCCGTGCGCCATTTCAAGCCTGCCTTTTTTTGTGGTTTTGGCATCTGTGAAGGCGCCTTTCTGGTATCCGAAAAGTTCGCTTTCCATCAGATTTTCAGGGATAGCTCCGCAATTAACTACAACAAAAGGGCCGTGGCATCTAGGACTGTGAGAGTGTATGGCTTTTGCGGCAAGACCTTTTCCGGTTCCGGTTTCACCTGTGATAAGTACTGTTGAATTTAAAGGTGCGACTTTCTGGATGAGCTCGAATATTTCCTGCATAACTCTGGATTGGCCGATCAGGCTTTCAAATCTGGCGGTTTCTTTGAATTGTTCCCTGAGATAAAGATTTTCCCTTGCCTGAGCCTGATTCTCAAGTATTTTTTCAATAAGCACCCCGAGTTCATTCGGATCAAAGGGCTTAAGAAGATAATCATAGGCGCCTTTTTTTATGGCTTCTATTGCGGTCTGAATGGAACCATATGCCGTAATCATAACAACGGCTGTATCAGGATCACTTTCTTTAACATTTTTTAATACTTCAAGGCCGCTTATTCCTTCCATCTTTATATCAACAAGCAGTATGTCAAAGCGCGTTTCTTTGATTTTAATAAGAGCTTCTTCACCGCTTGCCGCAGTTACAACTTCATGACCGTCTCTTTGAAGCCAGCCGGCCAAAGATTCTCTCATTATCAGCTCGTCATCCACAATAAGAAGCCTTGCTCTTTTCATCAAAGAACCTCCGCAGGTTAGTAGAAAAATTATTGTCTTATCGGAAGATCAATTTTAAAAGCGGTTCCTTTTTCTGCTTTGGAATCAACGTGTATGGAACCGCCATGTTCCTGAATAATTCCGTACACAAGTGAAAGGCCAAGTCCAACGCCTTTTCCCTGTTTTTTGGTTGTAAAAAACGGTTCAAAAATTTTGGTCAGATTTTCTTTTGGAATTCCTATCCCAGTATCTTTGAATATCGCTGTAATTCTTCCTTTTTTCGGAAAATGCTTTGTTTCAACTGTTATAGCGCCTTCTCCTTTAGACTCAATAGATTCTACGGCATTTGACAGAAGATTCATGACAACCTGTTGAAGCTGATCTTCAGAACCCACAATATCCGGCAAGTTGGGATCGAGCTTGTTGATTATCTTCACATTATTTATCTTAAAAAGGTTTGAATGCAGAAAGAGGGTATGTTCTATAAGTTTGCTCATGTTCAACGGCTTTAACTCCATCTTGTTCTGTCTTGAAAATGCCAGAAGATAAGATACAATCCTGCTTGTCCGTCTGGTTTCTTTTTCCATAAGATTAAGATAGCGCGAAATCTCATCGATATCTTTTTTTTCAACTTGTTTTTCCTGAATCATACGTTTTATAAGTAAAATGAGATTAAGAATGCCGGCTATGGGGTTATTGATTTCGTGAACTACTGAAGCGGAAAGTTTGCCTAAGGAAGACATTTTATCTTTATGGATCAGTTTTTCGTGAGTTTCCTTTAGCTGGCTCGTACGCTCTTCGACCATTTTCTCAAGCCGTTTCGTGATTTCTTCTTCTTCTTCCATGCGCTGTGTTACATCACGGCTTATATGGATAAACTTTACTATCTTTCCGTCCTTTTGCCATACGGGATATACGTTAACTTCTATATGACGTGTTTTATTTTTACGGCCTATATATGTCCTTACCTGGTAAAACGGTCTTTTATTGCGTATAACTTCATTTAGCGGGCATGGATAAAGACCGTTTATGCATTCATCCGAATTTCTCTGTAGTATATCATGGCATTTACGGCCTATTACTTCATCTCTAGTACGGCCCATATTATTGAGAAATGCTTCGTTTGCATCCACTATTGTCATATCGGGAGTAATAACACAAATAAAGTCCTGGATGCCGTTTAAAATAGTTTCCATGGCTTTATTCTGTTCCCTCAGCTTTCGCCCTTCCTGCCCTATCACTTTCCAGAAAATTTCAAACACATGATATGAAAGAATGCGGATTCTGGGCGGCCTGGTTTTAAGGATGTCTTCAAGTATTTGTGTATCAGGGTTTAGAATTATTATGAGATGGATGTTATAAGAGGTGTCATAAAGTCCGTGATAGTCGGCAAGGGTAATAAGCCCTTTTTCTTTCGCAAACAACATCCCAGGACTATTGGGATTTGGATCGGCGACTGCAATAATGGGAGTATAAACTCCTTCCTGTTTAAAATATAAAGTGGTTTTTTCAAGAAGTTCCCTGCATAAATCACCTCCGCCAACCAGAGCTATATTGATAATGGAAGGAGCTATATCGGTCATGATGAAAAACCTCATCCTTTTTTTAGTTGTTTTTTTGACAATTTAGCATGATGTAACATATGATTCAAGGTGAAAAAAATTATAAATCACATAATAGTTTGATTATCTATTATTAGTATATTATAATTCAACTAAATAAATAATATATGTTTATGTCAGTATAAATGTTTGGCAATAACTCGTTAAATTTACCGGAAACTAAAAAAGGAGGTGGCTATGAGCGGTAAGAAGAGAATTCTTGTGGTGGATGATGAACCTGATTTTTCAATGGTCGTAAAAAAGAATCTGGAAAAAGAGGGCTTTGATGTTGAACTTGCTTACGATGGAGCTGAAGGTATTGCCAAGGTTAAAAATAATCCTCCCGATGCAATAGTCCTTGATGTAATGATGCCTGAGATGGATGGTTATCAGGTGTGTTCAAAATTAAAAAGTGACAGCCAGTATTCCGATATTCCGATTATTCTTTTAACTGCGGTTGCTTCGCATGTTACATCAACACGTTATTCACACTATGACGGAATGAGCATGGAAGCCGATGATTATATGCCGAAACCCGCATCGGCGGAGCAGATTGCTGAAAGCGTAAAAAGACTGCTCAAAGTTTAAAATATTTTTAGAAATTACGAGAATTTATCTTGACATTCCCATCTGGATACTGTATTTTATACTAAATCAGTAAAGATTTGCATGGTTATGCAGATCGGTTTCGAGCTAAAAGGATTATTCCATGTTGTCAAAGTGGCGGCCTGAAGTGGGGACCTTGATTATATTTTTTGAAAGGAGGAAAACACTATGGCAAATGGAACTGTAAAATGGTTTAATGACCGCAAAGGTTTCGGTTTTATTGAGCAGGAAAACGGCAATGATGTGTTTGTTCATCATTCAGCTATCAATTCAAACGGATTTAAATCGCTTGCAGAAGGCGACCGTGTAACATTCGATGTGGTAAACGGCCCAAAGGGCCCGGGCGCAGCAAATGTGACAAAACAGTAATTAAATTATAATAGTTAACAAAAAAGGCATCCATGCTAATAAGCGTGGGTGCTTTTTTTGCATCTGGACTAAGGTAAGAATCTATGAAACCTTCATTTTCAATAGTTGGTTGCGGAAGGGTAGGCACAGCTCTTGCTATTTTTCTTACGGAAGCGGGCTATATTCCCTCAGGACTTGCAAGCAAAAGCCTCACATCAGCAAAAAGGGCAGCAGACTTGATTGGCTGCTTGAATTACACTGATATTTTGTGGGAAGCAACAAATAAAGCAGATATAGTATTTATAACTACTCCGGATGGCACCATTGAAGATGTTTGCAGCAAAATAGCAGATAAAAACGGTTTTAAGCCAGAATGCGTAATACTGCATTGCAGCGGAGCCCTGACATCAGATATACTTTCATCTGCAAGAGCCTGTGGCGCAAGCATTGGTTCCATGCATCCTTTGCAGAGCTTTGCATCAACTAAAGAATATAAAATCAATCCTTTTTCAGGAATTGTAACATCCGTTGAAGGCGATAAAAAAGCGGTCGATGAGGCAACTTTAATTACGCAGGATCTGGGTTCTGTTTGCATCTCAATACAAACAGACACAAAAATTCTTTATCATGCTTCCGCAGTTGTAGCATCGAATTATCTTGTTACTTTGCTTGATCTTTCTTTAAACTTAATTTGCCGGGCAGGTGTTCCCGCAAAAGACGCTTTCAAAGGTTTAAAACCGCTGATAGAAGGCACCCTTTCCAATATTGAGCATATGAGCGTTCAGGATGCCTTGACAGGTCCGATTGCACGGGGCGACATCAAAACTATTGAAAATCATTTGTCTGAGATTGCTGCGAAAACACCAGCCCTTCTTTCTCTTTATAAAATACTGGGGCTATATACCATTGATATAGCAAAAGCAAAGGGAACGCTTACCGATTCTGCGTCAAAAAGGCTTAAAGAACTTCTTGGAGATTCTACAACCCAATAAGGATTTAGGGTTAGCAGGTTGTTTATAATAATCTGCTCTACTGCTTATAGAGTTATATGATCTGTTCAAGCGTAACTATCTTCGGAGTTATAAATATCAGGAGTTCTTCCTTGTTGTCGGTTTTTACATCCGATTTGAATAGCCATCCAAACACAGGAAGTCTTGAAAGTCCGGGAATTGCGGAATTGTCTTTATTTTTAGTTGTCTTAATGATACCTCCTATTACAACTGTTTCTCCGTCATTAACAAGCAACTCGGTTTCAGCCTCTTTTGTAGTAAAAGACTGTTGACTGTTTATTACACTTCCAAGATCACGTTTTTTAATTTTTACTACCATTGAAATGCGGTTATCAGGCGTAACATGTGGTTTTACTTTAAGCTCAAGATCAACATCTTCAAATACTGTTGTTGTATTTCCTGAGGTATCAAGCTTATTGTAAGGATAACGCAATCCCTGCTTGATTGTAGCTTCTTTGTTATCCAGGGTAGATATTTTGGGCGCGGAAACAATTTTTCCTTCTCCCTGTGCTTCCATTGCCTGAAGTTTTGCATTCAATAAAAAGGGAGTACCGTTTATCCTGATAAAATTAAATCCTAAGCTCCCGGCATTAGGTGAAGTAGCCGGAAAATTAATAGATGTATTCAGGCCATAAGTCCCTCCAATGCCGCCGGCGCCACTTTGTTGAGAAGTATCTCCGACCCTGTTATTAATTGATGCAACATTTGCAGTGCCAACAGCTGAATTTACTTGAGAGGGGAATAGCGATGACATCTGGACTCCCACGGCGGAGCCCCAAGAAACTCCGATTTCTTTTGAAAAATTTGCGCTTGCTTCTACTATTCGTGCTTCTATAACAACCTGAGGCGTCACTTTGTCAAGTTTTTTAACAATTTCTTTTGCCTTCTTAATAACATCGGTTACATCTGCCATTATTATAAGGTTTGTCCTCTCATCTACACTTATATTTCCTCTGCCCTTGGTTTGTATCTTTTCCAAATGGGGTAATATATCTGTTTTTGCATTCGAATAACTAATCGGAATATATTCTACAGCAAGCGGCTCTAATTCTTTTTCCTGTTCCATTGCTTTTTTTTCAGCAATAATTCCTGCTTTCCTCAACTCTTGTTCCCTCTTTATAGTTTCAAGAGTTGAAATACGTACTATATTGCCTTCCTGAATCACGCCAAGCTGATTCATTCTAAGAATAAGATCCAAAGCCTGGTCCCATGGCACCGGTTTATCTAATGACAATGTAACCCTGCCGCCAACATTTTTATCAATTGCAAAATTTTTACCGCTTACCTCCATTAAAATACGAAAAACATTTTTAATGTCAGTATCATAGAAGTCAAGCGATATCTTTTCTCCCGTATATTTTTGTTTAGTCTCGGAACTATCTTTTGTGATTTTCACAACCTGCTGGTCAATGGGTGGTTTTATTTCTGATTTTTCAGCTTCTTTAGGTATTGTATCAAGCACTTCTTTCCATGCCGGAGCATCCCTTTCTTCGGGTTTGGGCAAGACTGACGAAGCTTCAAAATGGACTTTGATAAGGTTATCCGATTGTTCCTTAGTATAAGGAACTTCTTCTCTCAATTCAATGGCAATTATGGATGTTTTACCCATTTTAGGTGTCTGTATAGGCCAAATTCCATCAACTGCACTTTTAAAACGAGTGGTAATAATCGGCCTTTTTTGTTTAGTCGGTATATTAGTGTTGCTAAACTGAAGATGAAGTAATTTATTGCTCACTTTCTTGATATTTAATTCAACAGGTTTAGTGGTTCCAATAGTTATTGTGGATTTACCTGCATCATCGTTTGTAAAATCGATTTTATCAACCCATGCTGGCTTTGAATTATTTTCATGAAACTTCTTTGAAACAACCGAATCAAGCTCAGATATCGGAGCAGGCTTTTTGATATTTTTTACAGCTTCCACTTGTTCTGCCGGTTGTTCTTGAGCATCGATTTTTGAATACATATTTTCTTTTTTAAGCTCTGAGGTTCCAATAGTTATCAAAAGCCCATTTGAAACTGGCTTGGAAGAAAAAGAATTTAAAAATTCATTTTTTGTATCTAAAACAATGCGTATTTTATCATTGGATGCATAATGCCTAATTCTACTAACCCATTTGGTATTAACTGGAATAGTATGTTCTGTCTTGTAATGGCTTTTCATATTTAATATATCAAAAACAATTCTTGCAGGAAGCTTAGGCGAAACTCTACGTTTAAGTGTAAATGATTTATAATCTTTAATTAGACCGTCAGATTCAATAGTCACAGCCAAACCGTTTTTGGATTTTTTTACGTCAACGGATTTTAGTGTTCTTGCTCCGTTAACATCAACTTCAGCCGGCGCTGGGATATTACCCGGAGACAATGACTTATCGGTTGATGCACCCATGTCTTTATCGGGCTGTTTTGCCTCATCGTTGGTTTCAGATGTTGGAGCGGATTCAAATGACGGAGAAGGTTCTTCAGAAAGCAATGATTCGCTGGTTGTTTCAACCGGTTCATTTGGCTGTTTATCCTCGTTTGCAACCAATTCTTTGACAACAGTCGCATTCAGATCTTCTTGCTGTGCATAAACTCCAAGTGGGAAAACCGCCAGAAAAGATATTAAAACAGCAAGTAAAATAGCTACGGAATAAACTTTAAAAATTTTTAAATGATAATGATTCATTTTATTGTTCTCCAAGAGGTTTCTGAAGTTTTAGTTCTGTTTCTTGGATCTTTTTTACCCCAATAATATTTTCAACTTCTTCCTCTATAATTACTCTATCATTGAGTATCTTCACAATTCTTCCGGAATTGGTCCCCATATATGTTCCCTTTACTACAATATATCCTTTCCCGGAAGCTTCTTCCACAAGAGCCTTATTTCCACTTTTGGCTTGGATTACTGCAACGAGCTTTAATTGGCTCAAATCAAGCATTTCCAGCGGAGTTCTGGGGGTTCGCATTTTTTTACCTTTGCTCACAGGAACTCCACCGCCAAACAAAGGCGCAAAGGGGTCTATTTTCCCTTCAGGATTATAAGTAGTAGTTCCTTCAGGCTGAAGCTTTGCTATATCATTCTCCGAAACTGATGGAACAGAGACAATGCCTGTTTCTTGTTTTTTAATTTCAGTAGCACTTTCCTGTTTCTCCATGTCTTTAATAACACCCGAAGGCTTAAGATGTAATTCGTTAGTTATTTTACCGGATCTTATTTTAATATTTTCTTGAGAAGTAGCTATTAATACATTATCGTTTTCTTTGGCGCCAGTTATTATGGTTTTTATTTCTTTTGTGTCAGAGTTATCTTTTTTCGCATCTATATCTGGAACCTGTCGTGGAGAAGGAATAGATTCGCTCTTCTTTGTTACTATTTTTTTACTAACGGCGACAGCCTTTGGAGGTGTCTCATTTTTTCCGCCACATCCTATTATCATTATTTGCGGAAATAAGATAAAGACTGCGATATAAATTATAGATATATAGTTACGCATTTTTATCGTGTTATATCTCCTATGGTGTTCTCATTTCCGTGGTGGTATCCTTGATCCTTTTTTCGATTTTTGGCCAGGTGCGGAAGGCTTAACATCCATAAATTTATAAGTAACCGCAGTACATGATGTCATAAGCTCGTTATTTTGCTTTGTTTGTTCTGGGTTCATAGTAATATTATTAATATTTACTATTCTAGGTAGTCTTGCCACTTTATCGAAAAAAATTGCAACATTATGATATTTGCCGGTAACTTGAATAGCTACAGGTATTTCAGCATAAAAATTTTTAATTATTTCACCTCCGGGTTGAAATAAAATAAATTCAAGTCCGGCATTCTGTCCACATAATGATATGCTTTCTAAAAGATGTGGTATTTCCCTTGTTTCAGGAAGCGCTTTCATAACTATATTCAGTTTAGCATCAGCTATGTTCATTTTTTCTTTAAATTCTGGTAAGTTTTTTGCTGTTCTTTTAGCTGCATCCAGTTTATTTGTTAATTGCTTATATTCAGATTCAAGCTTTTTTATTTTATCTATTTTCGGAACCCACAGTGTATAAATAAAAATAGCAACTGTAGCAATTAATATGCCGCAAAAAATAAGTATTCTCTGCGTTTTTGAAAGTTTTTCAAGTTTTTCAAAAACAGGAGGTATTGACTTTGAAAGTTCAGGCTTTTCCATTATTTATTTTTTGCTCCACTTTTTTCTATAATTTTTGGAGTATTTTTAGTGCATGAAATTTCAAAATTTTTAAAACTTGCCCATTTGGGCATGCCCATATTTTTTTTCAAAGTATTTAAATTTACAACCCTAAAAAGCCCGGAGCCTTCTAAACGGGTCATGAAATCTGCAACTGTTTGATTATCGATAGCTATGCCTGAAATATGCACATTCTGTCCACTCGAACTAAAACTTACAAACCACATCCTTTTGGGAATAATTAGATTTGTCATTGCATCAAGCAATCTTACTGGCTCATAACGGTTAATTTCAAGACCTTTAATTACATCCAATCTTTTGTTTAAAATATCAAGTTTCGTTTTGATTTCCGCAAGTTCTTTATTAATTTCTGCATACTTTGCGATTTCTGTTTTTGTGCTTCCAACTTTTGTGTTAATCTCCTGAATTTTACTGCCTAATATAAAATTATAATATACCAAAAGTATAAGAACTAACACTAAAGTTAAAAACAGTATAGATATCTGCCTGCGAATATTCTCTTTTTTTCTAATTGTTCGAAAAGGCAGAAGATTAATCTTTATCATTTATCATCGATCCTTCTTATTGCCAGGCCCATACTGATAGCAGCTTGAGGAGCAATTTTTCCAAGATGGACAGAATCAAGGCTATTAGCCAATTCCAATTTATTAAACGGATTTATAAGATCTACTTCCGCTGAAGTCTCCATAGATAAAAGATGGCGAAAATCTTTTATATTTGCTCCGCCGCCGCTTAATATAATTTTTGTTATAGAATCATCCGGATATGTGGAATAAAAAAAATCAAGAGCACGTTTTATTTCTATACACCAGTCTGTTACGACTGATGATACTATTTCTTTTAAATCTTCTTGAGAAACTTTATCATTCTGGCTGCCAAATTTTATGTGTTCAGCTTCCTCTAAAGTGCATCCTGCAAGCGATACAATTTTTTGATTTATCTGCCCGCATCCAAGAGAAACATCTCTCATGAACAAGGATGAAAAGCCTTTCAAAATATTTAAAGATGTTTTACTAGCACCAATATCAATTAATGCAATATTTTCATTAGTTGCATCATAATTGAACTCATATATATTTTGAAGAGCAAATGCCTCCACATCAATTATACATGGATTCAAACCAGCCATCTGAACAAGATTCATATATTCATTTACCATCTCTTTTTTAGCAGCAACAAGAAATACACTCATCTGATTCGGATTGTTTTCGTTTTCTCCAAGAATTTGAAAATCAAGATTAACATCGCTAATATCAAATGGAATATATTGCTCAGCTTCGAACTGAATAGTTTCCTGGAGCTTATTCTCATCCATTTTCTGAATATTTATTTTTTTTACTATTACTGAAAATCCTCCGATTGATAGAGCAACATTATGTTCCATCAGTTTATGCTCTTTAAAAAGCTGGCGGATATACTCTGCCACCTTATCACTATCATTTATAGTGCCATCTTCTATGAGCCCTGGAGGAATAGTTATCATACCGAACTTTTTGAGGCGATGCCCTTTTTTAGTCTCAATAATTTCAGCTGCTTTAATGGTTTTAGAACCAATATCCAAGCCAATAAGATGATTTTTAGTACCGAATGCCATTAGACACTCTCAATCGCTAAATATTTTGTTTTTATCTGAAAGACTAAACCCCATTGCCAGTATAATTTTTCTCTTGGTCTCCATACGACAAGGCATACCTTCTTCAATACGGGAAATTGTTATGGAAGAAACATTTGCTTTTCTAGCAAGTTCCGCTTTACTCATCATAAGAGATTCCCTAATTTTCTTTAATGAATTTGTCACCATTGATCGTAACCCTGAATACACATGTTATTGACTTTTGTTTATAATTTACATTTATATTTATATATGTCAAGCAAAATTATATATAATTTATATATAGTTATAGACAAATACTTCATATTGGGCATTCAAATCAAATCATCACAACAGATTGTATATTTAAAATTATTTATTTAATTTTGTAATTAATTTTGAAGCAATTATTATTATAAAGAGATTTTGTTTACTTTAAAATGATAGTAATTTAGCCAGTTATGGCACAATGCCGTTGAATTAAGCTGGTTGCCGATATGCCGGGTTAAACTTTTTATTTCG
>DYJH01000090.1 GCA_020723255.1 Desulfonema limicola
ATTTAATTTGACTTATTAAATGTTTAGATATAAATTTTTATACAGTTTATAACTCAATCAACCTAAATCTACTAACTAATAACATAGCTTCATTATTTAAATTCAAGAGGAGGTTCAAGATTTCCGATTTGAGTGCGTTAATTTTTTGTTACACCAGATCAACATTTATGTCTGTATGTTTTGGTATTCTGCAGCAACAAATTATTAGAGTAAGTTGTAAATAAACAGCATTAACCAATAACAATAAACTTAAAAGGAGGAAAAAAATGGCTGAGAGTGTATACAAAATTATTGAACTTGTTGGAACAAGCGCAAAATCATGGGAAGATGCAGCAAAAAATGCTGTAGAAACAGCAGGAAAAACTCTTAGAGAATTAAGAATCGCTGAAATTACCAAACTGGATATGAAACTTGAAGATGGGAAAGTTGTTGCATTCAGGGCAAGGGTTCAGGTTTCATTTAAGTATGAATCCGGAAAATAAACAACTTGACTTATTCTTGACGATTAACTATTACACAAAAAAATAATTATTGCGGGGTGGAGCAGCCTGGTAGCTCGTCGGGCTCATAACCCGAAGGTCGTTGGTTCAAATCCAGCCCCCGCTACCAACCAAATAAAGGGGTTACATACAATATATGTAGCCTCTTTTTAATTTGCAGTTTTGATTTAAAACAGGCATTATCTGAATAGCTGTTTAATCTGATCGGTTGATATTATTAAAACAAACGATACCACAATTAACCAGGTAAGGAGACTTATATGCTCAAAAACATCATTAGGATAATTTTGGCTTTTATTTCACTATTAATATTTACCGGCAACTCTTATGCTCTTGAATTTTCAGCTGACATGGCAATGTCATCCGATAGCCATAAAATGGCAGGTAAAATATTTTCCAAAGGAGAGCGTTTCCGTATGGAAATGAATGCTGAAGGACAAAAAATGATAACTATTACCAGAATTGATAAAAAAGTTGTATGGCATCTTATGCCTCAGGAAAACATGTATATGGAAATGCCTTTTAATCTTCAGCAAGCTCCTAAAACTGACATTAAGGGGGAGATTGATCGCAAACTTGTTGGCTCTGAAAATATAGATGGTCACCCGACGAAGAAATATCTTGTGACGTTTAAGGATGGAGCTAACACAGAAAAAATCTATCAGTGGATTGCTACAGATATTAACTTTCCTGTGAAAACAGCTGACCTGAACAATAGGTGGGTTCAGGAATTCAAAAATGTTAAGATCGGTTCACAGTCCGATAAACTTTTTGAGCTTCCTTCAGGTTATACCAAGATGTCAATGCCTGCTATGCCGGCTATGCCACAAGGTATGCCTAAGGGGCATCGCATGAAATAAGGTATGAATAAAAAATTATTAATACCTTCGATGCTTAATCCTGGTGATACTATCGGAATAGTCGCACCTGCAAGTCCTTTTGACGCAAATATGTTTAATAAAGGCGTTTCAGTGCTTGAATCCTTGGGGTTTAATATTTATGTTCACAAAGATATATATTATAATAACGGATATTTAGCTGGCACAGATTATCAAAGAGCCTTAATGTTAAACGATCTTTTTTCCGATAAAAAAATAAAAGCTGTGTTTTGCGCAAGAGGGGGGTTCGGATCTATGAGGCTGCTGCCCTTGCTGGACTACAGAATTATTGCTAAAAATCCTAAAATATTAATAGGATATAGTGATATAAGCGCTCTTTTGTCAGCGGTTTATAAAAAATGCGGTCTTGTATCTTTTCATGGCCCGATGGTTACTACTCTTGGATCTGCATCAAAAAAAACAATACATTCTATGCTATCTGCATTAACTGCGCAAACTGAAATTAAAATAAAAACCAATAAAGCTAGTGTGTTAAAACCAGGTGAGGTATCCGGAACTTTTCTTGGCGGAAACCTCTCAACACTTTGCCATCTTACCGGAACAGAGTTTTTACCTAGTTTTTATGGCTGTATTCTTTTTGTTGAGGACAGAGGTGAACCTATATACAAAATAGACAGAATGTTTACTCATATGAAACTTGCAGGATGTTTTACTGGTTTGGCAGGCCTGGCAGTTGGTTCATTTACGGATTGCGGACCAATAAAAATAATCCATAAACTAATTACTGATTTTTTTAAAGAAATTGATATCCCAGTTCTTGCCGGTATAGAAGCCGGACATGGAAAAGAAAATATTACTATTCCGTTTGGATTAACTGCCCATCTTGATACGGACAGCAAAACTATCTCTTTTAAGTGGCCGGCTATTAAGTGATTATCATAGCTGCCTGTTCTGGAACCGATGCTTTCATGAAAGAAATAAATAATGCCATGACAGGCGCACTTTCTGAAAATGTTTTTCCTGGCGCTGTTATTATCGTTTCGGTTAAAGGCAGGGTTGTTTTTTTTGAAGCTTATGGAGTTGCAAACAAGTTATCACTCCGAAAGATGACAAAAGATACTGTTTTCGATCTTGCTTCTCTTACAAAGCCTATTGCCACTACACTTGCTGTTATTAAACTCGTTAAGGAAAAAAAACTTGAACTCGAAGATAAGCTCGGTTCGGTTATCTCTCTGTTTAAAAATACCGAAAAACATAATATAAGCATAAAAAACCTCCTTTTGCATAATTCGGGTTTTCCTGATTATCGTCCATATTATTATAACCTTTCAAATATTAAGCAAAATAAAAGACTATACGCTTTAAGAAACCTGCTTGTTAAAGAACCCTTAATTAGTAAGCCCGGAGAAAAGGTTTTATATAGTGATCTCGGATTTATGGTTTTAAGATGGGTTGTTGAAAACATTTCGGGGTGTCGTCTGGATCACTTCATTGATGAAAGAATATTTAAGCCGCTTGGACTTGAAAATCTTTTTTTTATTGATCTTGAATCCGAATCCAAAAAGAAAATTAATAAAATATTTGCTGCCACAGAATTCTGTCCCTGGCGTAATATGCTTGTAGATGGTGTTGTGCATGATGAAAATGCTTATGCGCTTGGCGGGATAGAAGGACATGCCGGTCTTTTCGGAACGGCAAGCGATGTTAATCAATTATTATCTCATCTGCTTTTTGTATTTCATGGGTTATGCAAAAGCTCAGTTTTTGACCGGGAACTTATAAAACTTTTTTTGAGCCGGGACAAAGGATCAAACCGGGTTTTGGGTTTTGACATCCCTTCTTCAACCGGTTCAAGCAGCGGTAGGTATTTTTCGTATAACTCTGTGGGGCATCTTGGATATACAGGCACTTCATTCTGGATGGACCTTGAACAGTCGGTAATTGTAGTGTTGCTTACAAACCGGATACATCCTGATCGGGATAATTTAAAAATAAGAGATTTCAGGCCTGTTTTACATGATACCGTAATGGCAAATCTGAAAGATAAAGGGGTTATGCTTTAATTATTTTATAAATTCCACTTGTAATTAAAGATGATTTCTGATAGCTGTTCACACTAAATTATTTTATATTTGAGGAAATATGACTCTTTTTGTAGATAAAATTTTAGGCGCATTTTCCAGTGATCTTGCCATCGATCTTGGCACTGCAAATACACTCATTTATGTCAAAGGGAAAGGGATTGTTCTGAACGAACCCTCTGTAGTAGCTGTAAATAAAGACGATAATACAAAAAATCGTGTACTTGCGGTTGGAATGGAGGCAAAGAATATGCTGGGGAGAACACCCGGCAATATTGTTGCCGTTCGTCCTATGCGTGAAGGTGTTATCGCTGATTTTGAAGTTACCGAGGCGATGTTGCGCCATTTTATTCAAAAGGTACATAACAGGAGAACTTTTGTACGTCCGAGGATAATCATTGCCGTACCATCGGGAATTACTCAGGTTGAAAAACGCGCTGTAAGGGAATCGGCCGAATCGGCAGGAGCGCGTGAAGTGTTTTTGATTGAAGAACCGATGGCAGCTGCCATAGGAGCCGGATTACCTATTTCTGAACCTATCTGTAACATGATTATCGACATTGGCGGAGGCACAACAGAAATTGCGGTTATCTCTCTTGCCGGTATAGTTTACAGCAGATCTGTCAGAGTTGCAGGCGATAAGATGGACAGCGCGATAATACAATACATTAAAAGAAAATATAACCTGCTCATAGGTGAAAGATCGTCTGAAATAATAAAAACGACAATAGGAAATGCTTATCCTGATACAGAAAATATCGAAACTATAGAAGTCAAAGGCAGGGATCTGGCGTCTGGAATACCTAAAATTTTATCTATTGATTCTGAAGAAATCCGGCTTGCAATTTCAGAGCAGATTGATGCAATCGTTGATACGGTGAAGATAGCTCTGGAACATACTCCTCCTGAACTGGCATCAGATATTGTTGACAGAGGAATTATTTTAACCGGCGGAGGAGCGTTGCTAAAAAACCTCGATAAACTTTTAAGAGAAGAAACCGGATTGCCTATCAGGGTTGCAGAGGAACCGTTATTAGCGGTAGCCATGGGTGCAGGAAAAGCATTAGACAGCATCGAAATCTTAAAAAAGATAGTACTATCGTAATTTCATGTTTTCAAAAAAAACAATGATGATAGTCAGTGTTATTATACTTGTGACTGTAAATATCATTGTGCTCTCAATTTCCGGCAAGCATCGTTATTCACAATCAACTCTTGGCAGAATCTCCTTGATTGCCGTATCTCCGTTTCAGAATGCACTTACAAAGACAATTGATTTTGCCAAAGATGTATGGGGTCATTACTTTTTTCTTGTATCAACGGCAGAAGAAAACATCAGGCTCAAAAAAAAGTTGGGACAAATAGTTCAACAGAACAATCAATATTATGAAGAAATACTTTCCAATATCAGACTCCGAAGCTTACTTGATTTCCGCCAAAGTATGCCTTTTGAATCGATTGCTGCTGAGGTGATTTCTGTTGACCCTTCCTTGTGGTATCGGACATTGGTTGTTGATAAGGGGAAAGCAAAAGGCGTTAAAATCGGACTGCCTGTTGTTACTCCTGAAGGAATAGTTGGGCAGGTAATTGATACTGCTGATAATTATTCCAGAATTTTATTGATTATAGATCAGGACAGTGCGGTAGATGCTATTGTTCAGAAAAACAGGGCCAGGGGAATTATCAAAGGCGCATCTTCAAATCAATGTATTTTAAAGTATGTTATGCGAAGACATCAGATAGATACCGGGGATTCTGTAGTTTCTTCAGGACTGGACGGCGTTTATCCCAAGGGGCTTCCTGTTGGGTATGTTTCAAAAATTAACTTGAGCGGTTCGGAGCTTTTTCAGGAAATACAGGTAACGCCATATGTTGATTTCAGAAAGCTGGAAGAGGTTCTTGTTTTAATAAATCATTAACACCACTGTGATGCTTTACAATAAATAAATGAAATATCTTTTTTACGCCGGCTTATGCCTGATATTGGTACTCATTCAAACAACGGTTATCCGTTATTTCGGGTCACTTAGAGGATGTTACGATCTTTTTATTGTGCTTGTTGTATTTCTCGGCCTTTACCGTAAGGCACATGAAAGCATCCCGGTAATTTTGTTGGCCGGTTTTTTGATGGACAACCTTTATAACGGTCCGTTCGGTTTATACATTACCTCATATATATGGTTGTTTGTATGCATTAAATGGAGCTCGGTATATTTTAATGTAAGAAGCAATATGTTTTTAATTTTTGCGGTTGCGGCAGGAGTGCTGTTTGAAAATTTTATTTTTATAAACTTCTTTATCATATCCGATTCCGGATTATCCCTTTTCGGAAGGCTATTCAGCAAAGTATTTATACAATTTATCTGGGCTGTTTTCTCGGGATATTTTTTTATTATGCTTATAAAAAAAGCCTATAACACATGGTCCAGGCTGTTTAGCCTTCAGTTGATTGAAGAAAACGGGCATGGGTTCTTGTGATACTTCATCCCGAAAAGATTTAAAATAGCTGGTTTTTAGGCGATGGAAAATTTTTTACGAAGTTCCGACAACAAATGGCTAAGGCATCGTCTATCATTTGTTGCTTATTTTGTCACCAGTGCATTTGCTCTACTATTTCTGCGTTTATTTTACCTGCAGATTATAGAAGGCGACGAATATAGACAACTTTCAGAAAACAACTGTATTCGCTTGCAAAATATAGACTATCCCCGCGGTATTATTTTCGACCGGAACGGGATTTTGCTTGTTGATAACAGGCCTTCTTTTAATTTAAGTTTGTTGTTAAATAAGGCCAAGCCTGTTGAATCTACGATCAATAATTTATCCCGATACATAAATGTGCCTGCTGAAGAATTAATCTCACAGATTAATACTATAAAAGGATTATCATGCTATAAACCGGTTTTACTGAAACAGGATATAGGAAGAAATATTCTTGCCGCTGTGGAAGCCCATAAATATAACATACCGGGGGTTTTAGTTGACGTTAAACCAAAGAGATTTTATCCGCAAGGAAATAGAGCTGCCCACCTCATAGGGTATTTAAGCGAGATAAGCTCAACAGAGCTTAAATATGAAAAATATTGTGAAAATAAACCGGGTGATTATATCGGCAAATTCGGAATCGAAAAGGCATTTGAAAAATATTTGATGGGAAAGACGGGAAACCGGCAGATTGAGGTTAATTCAGTAGGTCAGGTTATAAGAGTTTTAAATACTATCGGCGCCGAAGCCGGTGATAATATTTATCTTACAATTGATACCCGGGTTCAAAAAAAAGCTGAAGAACTTTTAGCAGGTAAAGCCGGCGCTGTAGTTGCAATGGATCCTTCCTCCGGTGAAATCCTGGCAATGGCCAGCAGCCCTTCTTACGATCCTAATTTGTTTGTATCAGGTATGACTCATGATGAGTGGGAAAATCTCATTTCGCATCCTCATCGGCCTATTGAAAATAAAGCTATCAAAGGAACTTATCCACCGGCTTCCACCTATAAAATAGTTACCGCCATTGCAGGACTGGAGGAGCATATTATTGATGTTAATACCTCATTTTTTTGCCCCGGATATATGCCTTATGGAAACCGGAATTACATGTGCTGGAAAAAAGGGGGGCATGGCCGGGTTAATGTCGTAAGAGCTCTTGCTGAATCATGTGATGTATTTTTTTATAACGTAGGGTTGCGGCTTGGTGCCGACAAACTCGAAAAGTATGCCAAAGTCTCAGGGCTAGGCTCTCCGACAGGTATTGATTTGGAACAAGAGGGCACGGGGTTGATTCCATCTACCAAGTGGAAAAAGAAGAGATTCGGATCTCCCTGGAGCGCCGGAGAGAATCTTTCCGTAGCTATAGGTCAGGGTTATAATCTGGTTACCCCTATCCAGATGCTGGTGCTGATATCCGAAATAGCCAACGGAGGGGAAAAGATCAAACCTTTGGTTGTCAAAAAAATAATGACTCCGGATGGAAAGCTTATTATGGAAAGCAAGCCTGAAAAATTAGGACGGGTACCGGTAAGCCAGGACACAATTAATATTATAAAAGAAGGGTTGTTCGATGTGGTTAATAAAAATTTCGGCACAGCTTACTGGTCTCGCCCCGGCAGCGGGATTGAAATGAGCGGCAAAACAGGAACTGCACAGGTTGTTGGCAGAAAGCAAGATGAGAGTAATTATGATAAAAAAGAAGTTCCTTACGCTTGTAAACCTCACGCATGGTTTGTTTGTTATGCTCCTTCTATCGACCCTAAAATTGCAATATCTGTAGTTATTGAGCATGGCGGGCATGGGGCAAGCTCGGCAGCGCCGATAGCAAAAGAGCTTGTAAAAACTTATTTGAACCCGGAAAATGAAGAAAATCAAAATAGCTCAAACGAACCCGCAGAGTTGGCTAATATTTATGATGAATACTAATGGAATTATATAATGATTGACCGCAGGCTTGTGCAAAATTTTGACTGGAAATTACTCGGTCTTACCATAGTTCTTTCTTTTACGGGGGTTATTACTGTTTATAGTGCTGTAACAACCGGGATATCGAATATACACCAAATTCTGTATGTAAAACAAATCATCTGGTACTGCGCCGGTATGTTTCTAATGATTATTGCTTTTTTGTTCAATTATAACTCCTTAGAAAGATATGCTTTTATTATATATGGATTTTGCATATTTCTATTGCTAATGGTTTTGATCATAGGTAAATACGCCGGGGGGGCAAAGCGATGGCTTATGTTTGGCCCTTTAACTTTTCAGCCGTCCGAATTAGCCAAACTTGCCGTTATACTTGTTCTTGCCAGATATTATTCTAAAGCAGCAAGCGTTAATGGATTGTCTCTCAGTGAATTAACAATACCAATTGTATTATGTATAGTACCTTTTGCATTAATTGTGCTGCAGCCTGATCTGGGAACAGCCATGATAATTCTATTAATAGCAGTATCAATGACGTTGTTTGTAAAAATTGAGAAAAAAACTGCTATATTTCTTTTCACAAGCGCTACAGTAACTTTCCCGACTATTTGGTTTTTTCTAAGAGATTACCAGAAAAAAAGGATTATTACTTTTTTGAATCCCGAGATTGATCCTCTCGGCTCAGGATATCATATTATACAGTCGAAAATTGCCATAGGCTCAGGAATGGTAACAGGCAAGGGATTTCTGAAAGGAACGCAAAGCGCCCTTTCTTTTTTGCCAGAGCAGCAAACCGATTTCATTTTTTCAGTATTTGCAGAACAATGGGGATTTATCGGCTCCTTTCTCTTGCTTCTTGTTTTCTTTATGTTTATCACACGGTGCTTGAAAATAACATACGGCAGTAAAAATTATTTCGGAGCTATCTTATCTTTCGGAATTACATCAATGTTATTGTGGCATATAGTTGTCAATATGGGAATGGTAATGGGCTTAATGCCGGTTGTAGGTGTAACGTTGCCGTTTATCAGTTATGGCGGTTCATCAATAATTGTAACTCTCACCGGCATCGGCATATTGTTGAACATCAGCATGAGAAGGTTTTTGTTTAATTGATTATTCAAATAAATATGGATAGATAGCTGTGACAAAAAATTGAATTTCAGACAGATAAAATATTTTTAAAAAACCTTTGACAAGTTACTGATACTGGTGTTATAGAGCGCCAGATTTGACAAACTTGTAAAAAGTCGCTTTATATCAAATTGTTAATTATGGAGGCTGTAATATGATTAATGTTGATATATCTGTTCTCACACAGATCGTCAATTTTCTTTTTCTTATCTGGGCAATGAATATTGTTTTATACAGGCCGATACGAAAAATTCTAATAGAAAGAAAAGAAAAAATAAATGGCCTTGAACAAAGCATTAGAAATTTAAACAACAGTGTTCAGGATAAAGATGATTCTTATGCTCTGGGAATTAAAAACGCAAGATCAAAGGGGCAGAAAGAAAAAGAAACCTTGATGTCGGTTGACCAGAACGACGAGAAGCAACTTATTGAGAAAATAAATAAAAAAGCTCAGGAAGATCTTGCTCAGATGCGAGGGAAAATAGTAAAGGATACTGAAAACGTCAGAAAACTACTGCTTAATGAGGTTGATACATGCGCCGATGCCATATGTCAAAAAATCCTGGGGAGGGCTGTTTAATGAAAATACCTTTTATCAGACATATTAGTCGCGCATTTTTACTATTGCTTTTGGCGTTTATTTTGCTCTTTTCCACAGGCATTGGTCTTTGTTCTTCCGGAGGTGAAGAAGGCGCTGAACATGGAGGCGGACACACTGTGGGGTGGCTGCCTACCGATACATACCGTGTTATGAATTTCGCTGCATTGGCCATCGGGCTTTTTATTCTGCTTAAAAAACCTGCTGCTAATGCTCTTAGCGACCGCATTAAAGGAATAAAAGAGCAGTTGAGCGAACTGGAAGCACAGAAGACCGAGGCCGAAAAGAATCTGGCGCAATGTGATGACAGAGTTAGTAAGCTTGACAAAGAAGCTGAAAAAATAATTTCTGAATATTTAAAACAGGGCGAAGAAGCAAAAAAAAGAATACTTGATGCTGCAAATGCTACGGTTTTAAAATTAGAGGAACAGGCCCGCCGGAATATCGAGCATGAATTTAAGCAGGCGAGATTAAAGCTGCAAGAAGAGGTGATCGTAAAAGCGCTGGAAAAGGCCGAAGAAAAAATAAGAATTAAAATTACTGCAAAAGATCAGGAAATACTGGTAAACGAATATTTAGAGAAGGTGGTGGCATAGTGAAAAATTTAGCTATATCAAGGCGTTATGCTAAGGCACTTCTTCTTATCGGCAAAGAGGACGGGAATGCTGAGCTTTACAGAAATGAGCTGGGAGAGCTGGCCGGACTTATTATAAAAGAGAAAAGCCTTGAACAGGCTCTCACAAACCCGCTATATGATGCCGTGGCGCGCAAAAAGATTTTGCAAATATTAATTGAAAAAATGAAACTTTCAAAAGCAATGAGATCATTCCTTTTTCTGTTATTTGATAAAGGTCGGATAGGATTTCTTGTTACTATTAACGAATTTTATCAGAAGCTGGCCGATGAACTTAAAAACGTTGCCAGAGCCAGTCTGGTTTCGGCTACAGAACTTACATCCGAAACCATAGCAAAGATCCGCAGTACCCTGTCAAAAATGACAGGTAAAGATATTGTTCTGGATGTCAGGGTGGATTCCGGTCTTATTGGCGGCGTGGTTTCCAGAATAGGTGATCTTGTTTTGGATGGTAGCATCAAAACACAATTGCTCAACATGAGAGAATCTTTAAAAAGGGGTGAGAGTGTATAATGGAATTAAGAGCTGAAGAAATAAGTCAGATAATTAAGGGTCAGATTGCCGATTATGACAAGAAAGTAGAGTTGAGCGAAACAGGCGTTGTCTTGTCTGTTGGCGATGGTATTGCCAGGGTATACGGGCTTGAAAAAGCAATGGCTTTGGAGCTGGTTGAATTTCCTGGCGGAATTTTGGGTCTTGTGCTTAACCTTGAAGAAGATAATGTGGGTATCGCCGTTATGGGTGAAGTTACCCATATTAAAGAAGGTGATGTGGTTAAACGCACAGGCCGAATCGCACAGGTTCCTGTCGGCGAACCGGTTCTGGGTCGGGTTGTGTCTGCTGTCGGTGAACCTATTGACGGTAAAGGTCCGATAGATGCCAAAGAGTTCAGAAGAGTTGAAATGGTGGCGCCCGGCGTTATAGCCAGAAAAAGCGTTCACGAGTCGATGCTGACGGGTCTTAAAGCCATTGATGCAATGACACCGGTCGGACGCGGTCAGCGTGAACTTATTATTGGCGACCGCCAGATCGGAAAGACTGCCATTGCTATAGATTCTATTCTAAGCCAGAAAGGGCAGAATGTTTATTGTATTTATGTTGCTTGCGGCCAGAAAAAATCGACCGTTGCCCAGGTTGTTGCTGTTCTGGAAAAATACGGCGCGATGGAATATACTACGGTTGTCGCAGCCTGCGCAAGCGATCCTGCAACATTGCAGTATGTAGCGCCTTATGCCGGTTGCGCTATGGGGGAATATTTCCGCGACAAAGGCCAGCATTCTTTAATTATTTATGACGACCTTTCAAAGCAGGCCGCTGCTTATCGTCAGGTTTCTCTTCTTTTAAGACGTCCGCCCGGACGCGAAGCTTATCCCGGCGATATTTTCTATAACCATTCCAGACTTCTTGAGCGTTCGGCCAAATTGAATGATGCGCTTGGCGCAGGCTCGCTTACTGCTTTGCCGATTATAGAAACTCAGGCAGGCGACGTTTCCGCTTATATTCCTACAAATGTTATATCAATTACTGACGGGCAGATATATCTTGAGCCAAGCCTTTTCTTTGCCGGAGTCAGACCGGCCATAAACGTAGGCCTTTCGGTATCACGAGTCGGAGGAGCTGCTCAGGTAAAAGCCATGAAGCAGGTTGCAGGAAGTTTAAGGCTGGATCTCGCCCAGTATCGCGAACTCGAAGCTTTTGCAGCTTTCGGCAGCGATCTTGATAAAGCTACACAAAGACAGCTTACAAGAGGAGCGCGGCTTGTTGAGATTTTAAAACAGCCCCAATATAATCCTCTTCCTATGGAAAAGCAGGTAACAATTCTTTATGCCGGAACAAGAGGGTTTCTTGATAATTATCCGGTAAATGTTCTTGCTAAATATGAGGCCGGTCTTTTTGCGTTTATTTCCGATAGATATCCGCAAATATTCAAAGAGCTTGCTGAGAAAAAAGTCATAAGTGATGAGCTTGACAAACTTATGACGGATGCTCTTAAAGCTTATGATGAAGAATTTAAGGATACAATAAAATAAATCGACCCGGTTTTTTTATAACAAATCTGAATCATGTGCATGTGATGTATAATTAAGATAAAGGTTGATTTGAATGGCAACATTAAAAGACGTCAAAACAAAAATAGGCGCAGTAAAGAAGACAAAGCAGATAACAAAAGCTATGAATATGGTTGCTGCTTCAAAGCTCAGAGGCGCTCAAACCAGTATGATAGGTTTCAGGCCATATGCCGGCAAATTTGCGGAGGTCCTGGGGAGCCTTGCCGAACGTGGAGGCAGTGGAGCAGCTCCATTGCTTGCCATACGGGAAAAGATTTCAAAAATAAACATCGTCCTTTGCACTTCGGACAGAGGCTTGTGCGGCGGATTTAATGCAAACCTTATTACAAAAGCGGAATCGTTTGCTAAAGAAAAAGCAGCTTCAGGCATCAAGGTTTCTTTTACAAGCTTTGGTAAAAAGGGAAGAGACTGGGGACGAAAAAATAATTTTGAGATTGAAAGCGATTATATCGGAGTTGTGGGCGGAAAATTCGGATTTAATGTTTCTGTCAATGCAGGAAGAAAACTTATAGACGGATTTATAAACGGAGAGTATGATGAAGTTTATGTTGTTTATTCCGAATTTATAAGTTCGGCCAGACAGATTCCGGTGGTCAAGCAACTTCTTCCGATACCGCCTATTGAAGCAATGGAAAAGAGTGATGAAGCGGCCAAACAGTATCTTCCTGAACATATATGTGAGCCGTCCCCGGCTGAACTGCTGAATGAAATGCTTCCAAAAAATGTATATGTTCAGATTTACAGCGCTCTTTTAGAAACATCAACAAGTGAACATGCTGCAAGAATGGCTGCAATGAACAACGCAACCAAGGCTTGCAATGACATTATCGAAAGTCTTACTCTGGCATACAATAAGGCCCGGCAGGCTTCAATTACCGCGGATCTCATGGATATTGTAGGCGGAGCAGAAGCGCTTAAAGGGTAAGAACTGAATATACCGTGTATAGTTTATAGGAGGTCTGTAGATGGGAGAAAATTTAGGTAAAATAAAACAAGTTATGGGACCTGTTGTTGACGTGGGGTTTGAAGAAGGCAAACTTCCGAATATACTTACAGCACTTCTGATTTCAAATTCCGCAATCAATGACGAGCCGGATAATCTTGTTGTAGAAGTTGCACAGCATCTTGGGGATAATGTGGTTCGCTGCATTGCAATGGATGTAACGGACGGCCTGGTAAGAGGCATGCCGGTTAAAGACACAGGAAACCCGATTATGGTGCCTGTAGGGCCGGCCGGACTGGGAAGAGTTTTAAACGTTGTCGGACGTCCTGTTGACGGCTTGGGTCCTGTAAGCCAGGAAAAACTGATGCCGATTCACCGTGAAGCCCCGAAATTCACAGAACAGGATACAACGGTTCGTGTTCTTGAAACCGGAGTAAAAGTTATTGATCTGCTTGTTCCTTTTCCCCGAGGCGGCAAAATGGGGATGTTTGGCGGAGCGGGTGTCGGTAAAACCGTTATCATGATGGAAATGGTTCATAACATTGCCATGCAGCACGGCGGTATATCGGTATTTGCCGGAGTTGGCGAAAGAACGCGTGAAGGAAACGACTTGTACCATGAAATGAAGGATTCGGGCGTTCTTCCTAAAGCAGCGCTTATTTACGGCCAGATGACTGAACCGCCCGGAGCAAGAGCACGCGTGGCGCTAACAGCTCTGACTGCTGCCGAGTATTATCGCGACATTGAAGGCCAGGACGTTCTTATATTTATTGATAATATATTCCGTTTTACACAGGCCGGGTCCGAGGTTTCGGCTCTTTTGGGACGTATGCCGTCTGCTGTCGGATATCAGCCGACTCTTGCCGTTGACCTTGGCGAGCTTCAGGAACGTATTACTTCTACTGACAAAGGGTCTATTACTGCTGTTCAATGCGTTTATGTTCCCGCAGACGATTTGACAGACCCTGCTCCTGCGACAACATTTGCCCACTTGGACGGTACTGTTGTTTTGTCACGGCAGATTGCAGAGCTTGGAATTTATCCTGCTGTTGATCCACTTGACTCGACATCGAGAATTCTGGATGCATCTTATATCGGCGATGAGCATTATTCGGTTTCACGTAAAGTTCAGCAGATTCTTCAAAAATATAAAGAGCTTCAGGATATTATTGCAATCCTTGGCATTGAAGAATTGTCCGATGAAGATAAAGTTACTGTTGCCAGGGCAAGAAAAATTCAAAGATTTTTATCACAACCTTTTCATGTTGCCGAAACTTTTACAGGCATGAAGGGTAAATATGTTAAAATTGAAGATACTGTAAGGGGATTT
Source organism: Desulfonema limicola (assembly GCA_020723255.1). GTDB lineage: Bacteria > Desulfobacterota > Desulfobacteria > Desulfobacterales > RPRI01 > RPRI01. The sequence continues at coordinate 14,539 of DYJH01000090.1, forward strand.
AAAGAGATATGCGAAGGCAAGCATGATGATCTGCCGGAGCGCGCTTTCTATATGGTGGGCAGTATCGAGGAAGCCGTGGCAAAAGCCAAACAAATGGCCGATGAAAAGTAAGATGCGAGGAAAACATATATGGCCGGAAACATAAAAATAGAAGTTGTTACCCCGGAAAGATCCGTAGTCAGCGAAGAAGCTCAGATTGTAATGGCGCCGGGCACATTGGGAGAATTCGGAGTTCTGATTGGCCATACGCCTTTTTTCACAACATTAAAGATGGGAATTATCAGATATAAGGATGTTAAAGGCGAAGAAAGGTGCGTATTTGTTACAGGCGGATTTGCAGAAGCGCTGCCTGACAGAGTAACCGTGCTGGCAGAAACCGCTGAAAGAAGGCGTGATATAGATATTGAAAGGGCAAAAGCAGCCTTAAAGCGCGCTGAGGAACGTCTGGCAAAAGAAAGCGCCAAACAGGATATGGACTTTATGAGAGCCAAAGCAGCCCTGGACAGGGCTTTACACCGCGTCCGGCTTGCTGAAACCAGGCGGCAATAAATTTACAGTTAAAGTCTACCTGTATATGATTATGAATAGTGATAATGTGTAACAAATAAAAGAAATTATAGTATTTAGATGGCTTGTTGTTATAAACCCATCTATAATGAATAGACA
>DYJH01000091.1 GCA_020723255.1 Desulfonema limicola
CGCCGCCTATAAAAAGATAGGAAAGACTAGATTGAAGAGTGTTTGTATCGGTTTTAGGAATTCCCTTTTTACTAAAAGCTACATCTTTAAGCTCAGGATCATTTTTTAAAAAATCCATATCGGAAAACTGCCCAATGGATATGATAGCCTGATCCGCTTCAATAACTGTTTCGGAGCCCTTGATAGGAACCGGACTCGGACGCCCGCTGCTGTCGGCAGCCTTCAGCTCATTTTTCAGATATTCTACCCCGGAAAAACGCCCGTCTTTGGAAAGAATTCGTGTAGGAGTTGCCAGAATATGAATTTTAATGCCTTCTTCTTCAGCATCATGAATTTCCTGCGGGTTTGCCGGCATTTCCGCCTTGGTCCGGCGGTAAAGCATGGTAACCTCTTTCGCTCCCATGCGAAGACAACTGCGGGCAGCATCCATACCTGTATTTCCGTTGCCGATAACCATCACTCTTTTGCCCACAGGCGGCGGATCTCCTGAAGCGGTACGAATCAGAAATTCAATGGCGGACATAACTCCGGGCAAATCTTCTCCGGGAATTCCCAGTTTATACGAATTCCAGGCTCCTATAGCCATAAAGATTGCATCATAGCCCTGACTTTTAATTGAAGCCAGTGTAAAGTCTTTTCCGAATTTCTTGTTCGCAATAACTTCTACGCCAAGATCAAGGATCTCCTGTATTTCCTCATCAAGCACAGCTTTGGGAAGACGGTATTCAGGTATCCCGTATCTCAGCATTCCGCCAAGTTTGGGCATGGCATCATATATGGAAACACCGTGGCCTTTAAGACGCAGGTAATAAGCAGCCGCAAGACCGGCGGGACCACCTCCTATTATGGCTACCTTTTTTCCGGTATCTGCCGGAGGCGCGGGTGTAACCCGTACTTTCCGATCAGCGGCATAGTCGGCAACAAACCTTTTAAGATCTTTTATATTTATAGCTTCCTCAACACGCGTGCGTCGGCATTCGCTTTCGCAGGGATGGGGGCATACTCTTCCAAGAGTAGCGGCAAAAGGGGTCTTTTCTTTGATCAGGCTCAGGGCATCCAGGTAGTTGCCTCTTGCAATATGAGCCACATATCCCTGAATGTCCAGCCTTCCGGGGCAAGTCATATGACATGGGGCAACACAGTCGCCGTAATGCTGCTCAAGAAGCAGAGAAAGTATATTTTTACGAAATTCCCTGATTTTTGCGGTATCGGTTTCAACTGCCATCCCTTCGGCAATCTTAAAAGAGCAGGATGTCACCGGACGGGGCTCTCCCTTGACTTCCACCACGCATATTCTGCAGGATTCTTCCGGTTTTAAAAGGGGATGATGACACAGGGTAGGAATGAAAATGCCTTCCTTTTTTGCCGCTTCCAGAATTGTCTGGCCTGCCTCTCCTTTTATACTCTTTCCATTAAGCGTAAAATTAACTTCAGACATGTACTATCTCCTATAAGGGACAAACCTCATCAACATATTAATGATATAAACATAATACTCTGTTTTTGCATTAAAATAGCGTGGAAAAGAAGAATCGGATATGATATTGATGCAGGTTGTCCGGATGATAAACCCGTAAGGGAAGATTTCAAACTCAGGCCTTTTAAATTTAAACTTCAGTTACCGTAATCGCTATATAGTCACAAACCTGAATACAGCTTTCACAACCTATGCAATCATCCTTTCTGACCGGAAAGGCTCTGCCGTTTTGAAGTTGCAATACATTTACCGGACAGACTTCTATACATTCCTCATCCCCTACGCATTTATCCGGGTCCACTACAATTTTATACATATCTTGTCTCTTTTCCGTCTCTAACTAATTAAATTCTACAAGCTCCCGTCTGGCAGCGTTTTTCTTTTATGTGAATTTCAAATTCATTCTTAAAATTAGATATAATAGCCAGAATCATTTTCGATACTTTTCCGGCAAATGCGCAATACGCCGCCTGATCGGCAAGTCTTATCATAGTTTCAATTTGCTTAACTGCATTTTCAGGCGACTTACCGTTTAGCACTCCTGAAATAAGCTCCATAAGGCGATCAATGCCCAAGCGGCATGGAACGCACTTCCCGCATGACTCGTTTGCATGAAATTTTACCAGATAATCAGCAACCCCTACCATGCAAACAGAAGGCTCCATTGTCATGATACATCCGCTTACTTTATCCCATATCAAATCTCCCCGTATGGTCTGAAGCGGGTTGACATACAATATTGGAAATAATATTTTTTTGTTCCCGATGGTTTCTTTTATTATTTTAGAAATATGCGCTTCCTCAACTTTGTAGTAGAAAAGACCTAAATGGGGCAGGCTGACGTATGGCCCATTGTTACATTTTCCGCTGCAACCGCATTTGGCAGGCTCTATAACCACCGGCATATCAAGCCTTCGGGATTCTGCAATTAACCCTTTGTATATGGATTCACCCGGACAGGTACTTAAGGATTTTCCAACCCCGCATACTGTTATCCTTGGCTGATTACCTGCAATCCCCGGCACACTTTGAGACTGTGATATTTCTAAGCAATTTGTGGGTATAACCGACATTTTATGTTACTCCGTTTACAATTTTATCTTCTCACAGGCTGCCCTGGCTAATTCAATAAATCTGGTCGGTAAAACACCCAAAATTATAATAGAGATTATTAAGCCGTAGTTTAATATCCTGTTCGAAAAGCTTAATGTTACCGCAGGCAATCCATTTGGGTCCTGCCCGTAGGCAGAACGAACAATATTAAGGTAGTAATAAACAGAAATAGCCGTATTAACCGCAGCAATAATAATTAAAGCAAGATGCCCTTCATTTAAAGCCGCAATAAAAAGGAAAAATTTTCCTGTAAATCCGGCGGTAGGCGGAATGCCGGCCAGCGCAAAAAAACCTACTGCAAGAGTAAAGGCAAGCAAGGGAGAGCGCTTATGAAGGCCGGAGACATCGCTTACAGTCACATTCTTACCATCCTGAGAAACAGTTGATATAACAAGGAAGCATGCGAGATTCATCAGCATATAAGCGGTTATATGGAAAACAACAGCGGAATAGCCGTCCAGTTTAAGAGTTAAAATACCAAGCAAAATATAACCTGCATGGGCAATGCTGGAATAGGCAAGGAGCCGTTTTAAATCTTTCTGGACAAGCGCCGCAATATTTCCGAAGGTCATGGACACAGCGGAAATAACAACTAAAACCTGAATCAGATCAATAGATTTAGGATCTGCCAGATTCGTAAGCCTGATAAGCAAAGCGGCTGCCGCAAGCTTCGGCATAGTTGCAATAAAAGAAACCGTTTCATTTGCAGTTCCCTCATATATATCAGGAGTCCAGAAATGAAATGGAACAACGGAAAGTTTGTAGAAAAAGCCGCAAAGAATTAAAAGCAGTCCGACTATTCCGACCGGTTGCCCGATCAGTTCCGGCATTTTTTTGATAATCTCAGACAGGTATGTTGACTGTGTAACTCCAAATATATAACTCATTCCGAAAAGCATAATACCTGTGGCTGCGGCCCCGAAGATAATATACTTGGCAGCAGCTTCTATTCTTCCGTGACTTATATCTTTGCTTATCGGTATAAGAATATAAAGCGAATATGATGACAGCTCCATTGAAATAAATATTGTAATAAGTTCAACGCTGCTGACCATCATCATAAGACCCGCAGCGCTTATACAAAGAAACATGAAAAACTCCGGCTGAAGCTTCTCTTCTATGCTCTTATTCTTTAAACAAAGTACCGATATCAGCAATAGGCCGACACTGATAAGAAGCTTAAATATCTGCGAAAAAAGATCGACGCGATATGCATGCCAGAAAAGATCTCCCGTCATATTAACGGCATAAAGATTAATGATTACTCCGATGCCGGAAAGAAATACAGCTATACCCTGATTCAGTTGAGCAGATGATTTCCATAACGATTGGCAGAAAAAAACCAGGGCCATCATGAGCAGATAGGTTTCCGGCAGAAATAATACTACATCCATTATTGTTTATTCCTTATATAATACTATTTTACCAAAGCTACAGCACCGGCTGTATGCAATTGTTCCAAAAGGTGATTAACGCTTACATGCATAACATCTAAAAACGGACCAGGTGAAAAACCGATCCATAAAACAAATACTGCAAGAGGAGCTAAATAAATAATCTCTCTTAATTCCAAATCTGAAAAATGCGAACTTGCCTTTCCGCCCCATGCAATTCTCTGAAGCAAATGCAGCATGTACGCTGCAGCCAGAACAACACCCGGGATACTCAAAGCTCCTATCAATTTGTAATCTGCAAAAGCTCCCAGCAATACGAGCAATTCACCCACAAAGCTGTTTGTGCCGGGAAAGGCCATTGAAGAAAGGCAGAAAAAGCCAAAAAAACCTATATAAATCGGCATTATTTTGGCAATACCGGAGTTATCTTTTATAAGTCGGCTATGGCTTCTTTCATAAACTATACCTACACACAAGAAGAGAGCGCCTGTAGTTATTCCGTGATTTATCATCTGCAATATTGCGCCCTCAAGACCGTTTTTGTTGAAAAAAAACGTTCCGAGAGTAACAAACCCCATATGAGCCACACTGGAATAAGCTATAAGCTTTTTCATATCACTTTGCCCAAGAGCTACATAACCACCATAAACAATAGAAATAATGGAAATTATAAGCATATATGGAGCAAAATATATACTGGCGTTCGGTGTTATCGGCAGGCAAAATCTCACAAACCCGTATGTGCCCATTTTGAGCAATATACTTGCAAGCAACACACTGCCTGCGGTAGGAGCTTCAACATGAGCTGCAGGCAACCATGTATGAAACGGAGCCATCGGCACTTTAATGGCAAAAGCAATCCCAAAAGCCAGAAACACCCAGAACTGAAAGGCAAACGGATATGCCTTAGTCATCAATTCCGGTATGCAGAAAGTGCCGGTTTTAAGATAAAGAGCGATCATGGCAACTAAAAGGAAAACGCTGCCTGCCATTGTGTATATAAAAAACTTTATAGAAGCATAAACTTTTTCGGGACCGCCCCAGACAGCAATAAGCAAATACATCGGTATCAGCATTGCTTCCCAGAAAATATAAAAAAGCACAAAATCAAGTGATGAGAAAATGCCAACACATGCGGATTCCATCAGCAGAAGACAAAAATGGAATTCTTTAACCCGCTTGCTGATATATTTCCATGATCCTAAAACACAAATCGGAAAGAGCAATGTGCTCAATAGCACAAGAAGAAGGCTGATGCCGTCAATGCCGAGCGTATAATTGATATGAAATGCCGGAATCCATGAAGAGTGTTCTCCAAATTGATATTTTGGAGTGCTTGGATCAAAATTAAAATAAAGCGGCAGTGAAAGCGCAAAAACGGCCAGGCTTACAAGTAAAGTCCAGATTCTTGCAACCGTCTCGTTCCGGATTAAGAAAAGCACTGCCGCACCGGCCAGAGGCGCAAATATCAAAACGCTCAAAATGGGATAATTAAGCTGATTGGGAATTAAAAAATCCATTTATATTTATTTTCCTGAAGTAATTAAGCTTTGAATCATAAAAACCAGCGAACACCGACAATAACAAAAATTATCAATATAGCCAGCGCCAGATAGTTTTGCAGATTTCCGGTCTGGATTCTGCGCGCTTTATCTCCAATCCACCTGGTGCCATATGCAACATTATCAACCACGCCATCTATTGCCCAGCGGTCAAAACCTGCCAAAAACCTGGCTATGGACATCATTAATACTTTAATGCCGACAGTTTTATATACATTACCCCAAACATTATCAAAGAACTGGATTATTTTCTCGTCAAACCACATAAATCCGGCCATGATATTGCGGTAGAACCAGTCAAAATCCAGATTGATCTTTGCTTCGGGCTGCAATCTCTTAAGAAGCCAGAAAAATCCCACCCCTGTAAAAAGCAGAAGCTGAATTGTTTCCGACAAATGGGCTAAATTATATGGGTGATATTCAGCTGCTACTTCTTTGTAAGGCAGCAAATCATATAAAACTTTTGGATATACACCTATTAAAAAACATAAAAAGGAGGTGATTCCCATCGCCCACAACATATTTTTTGGAGGTTCTTTAGGCTTAATCCCGCAATCTTTTCCAAAAAATGCAAAATAAGCCAGTTTCAAACCTACAGACAAAAAGGTACCTACCGACGCCAATAACAGAAGCATCATCAAAATCGGACGATGATGCTCTCCGGCAGCAGCAACTATCATTGATTTGCTTACAAATCCGCTAAACAGCGGAAAGCCGGAAATTGAAATACCGCCGACTACATAAAATATCATCGTCAAGGGCATATATTTATAAATACCGCCCAGTCTATTAAGCTTTGATGTTCCGGTCATCATTAAAACAGACCCTGCTCCCATAAATAGCAGAGCCTTGTAAAGGATATGTGCATAAGCATGCGCACATGCGCCATTAACCGCAAGTTCGGTTCCTATCCCGACACCGGCAACCATGTAACCGACCTGGCTTATAATATGGTAAGCAAGAATACGGCGCATATCATTTTCAATGGTAGCGTAACATACTCCGTAAATTGTCATCGCGGTGCCCATAATAGCCAGAACTTCAAAACCCGGAAAAGCGCGTGCAAGAACATAAACTGCTGTCTTGGTGGTAAAGGCGCACATAAAAACAGCGCCTGTAACAGTGGCTTCAGGATATGCATCGGGAAGCCAGGCATGCAGAGGAAATACCGCAGCATTTAACGCAAAGCCAGCAAGAATCAGGTATTCGGCAATTCCTGCCCCATCTTGCGGGATAAGCTCAAAAGCAAGGTTTCCTGTGTTTTTATAGTGCAGAAAAATACCTGCAAGCAAAAGAAGCCCGCCGAATATATGCATGAGAAGATATCTCTGGCCGGCTCTTAATGAAGCAGGCTCCCGCCTGAACCAGATTAAAAATGTTGAGGCAAGGGCCATCATTTCCCAGAAAATAAAAACTGTAAGATAATCCCCGGCAAAGACAACTCCTAAAGAGCCTCCAACATAAAAATAAGAAGCTATATGCTGCGCATCTTCATCAACATGGATTCCGAAAAGCACACCGATAAAAGACATCAGGGTAAAAACATGCGCAAAAACAATGCTCAATGTATCCACACGTCCTAAAACTATATCGAATTCAAGATACTTAAAATGAGCATATACACCGGTCTTCATGGTAAGCACCGTATAAAATGCAAGAAGCGGTATTAAAAGCAGATATATCTTTTTAAGCTTGCCCGGAATCAACGGAATAAGCAGAGCGCCAAAAATAAAAAATATCGCAGGATGGATGAAATTATTCATAGTAATCCTCTTTTCTCATCAGCACGGTATGCGATAACCCTTTCATAACCCGGATAAGAAGGATGCAGCATATCAGACCGAAAACAGACCAGAAGCACGGTACAGTTTCCGCCCAAATAAAAAGCTTATCTGCAAAAGAGTGGATCTCTCCATGCTCAGCATGATGGGCAGGAAAAACTTTAATATAAATATCAAATGCAAGAGCCCCGGCAATGCATATCCACATAACAATTTTTACTGCTTTCAGATTATCCCTTAAATATTGTATTGGTTCAGCAAAGTTCATGATGTAAAAACCGCCTTTAGTGTATTCAGTAAGTAACTAGGATCTACCGATTTTACTATATTCATGAAATAATCCGGATAAAGACCCATAAGAATGGATGCTATGGCTGTAAGAAACAATGGAATAACCATAAATGCCGGCGCTTCATGAATGCCGTGGTGGTGGGCTCCCGGGTCGCCTTCCCTGGGTTTCCCGAATATCGTCTTTAATATTACGGGGAAAAAATACCCTGTGTTCAATATTGTACTGGCCAGCAACACTAAAATAAATATATTCTTGTGAGCCTGAATTACGCCGATTGCCAGATACCATTTTGTTACAAAACCGCAAACAAGTGGAACTCCGATCATACTTAACGCTGCAATACTGAACGCCGCTATGGTAAAAGGCATTTGTTTTGCAATTCCGCCCATTTCACTGATCTTTTTGGTATGAAGAGCAACGTAAATAGACCCTGCGCACATAAAGAGTGTTATTTTGGAAAAAGCATGGTTTGCAATATGGATCAGACCTCCGGTAACTCCGCTTGGAGTAAGAAGAGCCACACCGAGAATAACATAAGAAAGCTGGCTTACGGTTGAATATGCCAGCCTAGCCTTCAGATCGTCTTTGGTAAGAGCTATGATTGAAGCCGTCAAAATTGTAAATGATGCCACATAGGCGGTTGGTATCCCTAAATTTAAGTCGTTCAGCAGTTTCACACCAAAAACCGAAAGCATTACCCTGCTGGTACAAAATACTCCGGCTTTAACAACAGCTACTGCATGAAGAAGAGCGCTTACCGGCGTGGGTGCAACCATTGCCGACGGCAGCCAGTTATGAAACGGCATCATAGCGGCTTTTGCAAAACCGGCAAGATAAAGCACATATGTAATTTTAACCAGAAGCGGATTTGCCGTGGCCGGAAATATGCCTTCTAAAATACCGGATGGAGCGAAATCCAGAGTGCCGGCCAAAATATATGTCATAACAATAGCCGGAAGGAAAAACGATTTGGCCGTACCTGTAAGATAAACCATGTATTTCCTGGCGCCCTCATAAGCCTCTTCATCCTGATGATGTGCAACCAGCGGATATGTAAATATAGTTATAACTTCATAAAAAAAGTACAATGTAAACAAATTACCCGAAAAAGCAACACCCACAGCGCCAACAATTGCTACTGCAAAACAGAAATAATACCTGGTCTGGGCATGTTCCTTTAAGGAACGCATATATCCGATATTATAAAATGTAACCAGTATCCAGAGAAATGAGGCTATGGTTCCGAAAAGAAGCCCTAAAGCATCGACCCTGAATTTAAGCGAAATGCCCGGTAAAATAACAAACGGGGTATATTCAAGCGCTTTGCCTGCCAGAATAAGGGGCGTCATGGAAAGGACAGTAAGAAAAGTAGCCACTGCACCTAAAACAGACCAGGTCTCTCTGAGATTTGGTTTTTTAGGAGTGGCCATAATCAGCAGTGAAGCAAAAGAAGCTATAAGTACTGCAACAACCGGTTTTATAGTGATAATGGTTTCCATTGTTTCCATTTGACTTTAAATATCTAACCTTTCAGTTCGCTGACAGCATCAGCATTAATCGTTTTAAAATTACGATAAACCGTAATAATAATACTGAGACCAACGGCAGCTTCGGCAGCCGCAACACCCATGATAAACAAAGTAAAGATCTGACCTGTTGCCGGGTCTTTTGATAAAAACATATTAAAAGCCATGAAATTGACGGCGGCGCCGTTTAACACCAGCTCGGCAGCGATAAGCATTCCTATGAGGCTGTTATGCTGCAATATCCCGAATATTCCAATGCAAAACAACAAGGCGCCCAGAATTAAATATGTTGTAAGACAATCCATGTGTTAATTCCTTTTTCTGACAAAACTTGCAATCATGATAGAACCTATAATTGCAATAGCTAAAAGCAGGGAAATCACTTCAAAAACCAGAAAATAACGGGTCATAAGCAGCTGACCGAGAGTTTTGATGGACCAGTCACGGGTTATATCCGTCAATGGTTCAAACTTAAGACTCATAACCATGTTAACCATAACCAAAAAAACAACGCCGCTTACTATTGCCGCTGTGATAACTTTTGTTTTGTTTCTTTTAGGCGGCTCTTTTTCAAGCGGAGGAGAAAGCAATATAGCAAAGATAAAAGTCATGCAGATAGCTCCGACATATATGAGGAGCTGCATCATGGCTACAAACTGGCTGCCGAGATAAAGATAAACTCCTGTTATTCCGAACATTGCAAGACAAAGACCCAGAATATTATGTACAATATTTTTTGGTATTACCGCTAAAAAAGCCCCGCCCAGAGTAAAGACAATCATCAGCGCGAAGGCAGCCTGAGCAATCATAATCGGTGGTATCAGATTTGAAATTGTAGTTGTCATTTTCTTTCCTCAAGCCTTTGCATTAAATCCATAACTCCGTCCCAGCGGGAAAAAAAGGCCAGTTCGTATTCATTTGAAAATTTGAGAGTCTTTTCCGGACAAACATCAACGCATAAGCCGCAGAGACTGCATTTTGTAAAATCAATAAAATATTTTTTTCCGTATTTTTTATCGCCGGCCTTTGTTTTTTCTCCTTGCACTTTAATAACATGCGAAGGGCAGGTGCGAGCGCATAATCCGCAGGCAACACAATGATGACTCTTGTTGTCATCAAATAAAATGGCTTCGATATGCCCCCTGAAATGTGGAGTCATGATAGGTTTTTGACGGGGATACTGAACAGTAACAATAGGCTGGAAAAGCCGTTTTAAAGTAACCCCCATGCCTATAACAAGGCTCTTTGATCCTGTAAATATATCCTTAACGTATTCTTTGAAGCCATACGAGGTATTCATTAAAGCACCTTAATAACAATAGCCGTTACTAAAAGATTTAACAGAGAAATAGGAATAAGCACTTTCCACGCAAAGTTCATAAGCTGATCAAAACGAAGTCTCGGGAAAGTCCAGCGAATCCAGACAGTAACGAAAACAAGTAAGTAAGCCTTTAAAACGAACCAGAAAATCCCTGAGAAAAAAGGTCCGTACCAACCGCCGAAAAACAGAACAACGGCCATTGAAGAGCCTATAAACATAGCGGTATATTCCGCCATGAAAAACAGAGCGTCTCTCATCCCGGTGTATTCTGTATGAAAACCTGAAACCAACTCGGATTCGGCCTCTACTAGGTCAAAAGGAGCGCGGTTCGTTTCCGCCGTTGTACAGATAATAAAAATGATTGCCGCAACAGGCTGCCAAACGAAATTCCACACGGGAGACTGAGCCGCAACAATTTCACTCATTTTAAGTGAATTGCTCATGATAATAACCGACATCGTGGAAAGCAGAAGCGGTATTTCATAAGCTATGCTCTGAGCAACCGCACGGACAGCGCCGATCAGAGAATATTTATTATTTGAAGCCCATCCGCCCATCAATATGGATAAACCTGAAATGCTTGAAAATGCAAAAATCAATAAAATGCCTACATTAAGCTCCCTGACCTGCATTATCGGGCTGAAAGGAATCACCACAAAACAGACGATAGCCGGAATAACAACGGTACATGGCGCTATCCAGAAAAGATACTTGTCTGCAAGATCAGGAGTGATCATTTCCTTGCACATAAGTTTTACCGCATCGATAAGGCTCTGGAGAATTCCATGCGGGCCTACCTCCATAGGACCGGGGCGAAGCTGTATATGACCTGCAACTTTACGCTCAACCCATACAAGAAAAGCAGAATTTAACGGAACAAACATTAAAATCAAAAGAAGTCCTGTAACACACGCCATTAAATCCGGGCCTAAAAATCCATAAACATCTTTTATAATAGGAAGTTGTGTCATATTCACCGGTCAATCTCCGGAACTGTTACATCGATACTGCCGAAAATAGCGACAAGATCGGCGACAAAATGTCCGGGAAGAATTTTATTCATTACAAACAAATTGGAAAAAGAAGGCGCGCGCACCTTGATACGATAAGGAATGCGCGTGCCGTCACTGACTATATAATAACCTACAGCCCCGCGGGCGCTTTCAAAGGAATGATAGCAGTCTCCGGCAGGTGGTGTAATAAAACGTGGAACATCGGCTCGAACAGGGCCTTCAGGCAGATTGTCCAAAGCCTGCTCGATAATATTTAAACTTTGTTCCATTTCAGCCATCCGCACCAGATAGCGGGCCATGCAATCCCCCTCTTCTTTCGTAGGAATCTCAAATTTGAAATCCTGATATGAAGAATAGGGTTCGTTCTTACGCACATCATACTTTACACCTGAACCGCGTAGTGTTGGCCCGGTAACTCCATAATCCAGAGCCACATCCTTGCTGATAACCCCGACTCCTATTGTGCGTTTAATAAATATGATATTATCCGTTATCAGATCCTTGTAAAGCTTGAACCGGCCTCTTAACCTGTCAACAAAACGCCGGGCGCCATCACAAAAAGCCTGATCTACGTCAACCCGCACTCCTCCGAAACGGCTGTAATTATAGGTAAGGCGTGAGCCGGAAATCGTCTCCAGAAGGTCAAGTATCTGCTCACGATCATCCCAGCCGTAAAGAAAAGGCGTATAGGCGCCTATACCCATAACAAAATCCATGATACCAAGCAGGTGGCTGGCAACACGGTTCAGCTCGGAAGTAATAACCCTGACGTACTGCGCCCTCTTTGGAACCTCGATGCCGCAAAGCTTTTCAACCGTCTCACAATATCCGGTATTGAAAATCATGCCTGAAAGATAATCCATCCTGGCGGTATTCGGATAAAATTGTTCATAAATGCGGTTTTCGGCCATTTTCTCATGGCCGCGATGCGTATAGCCTATAAGCATTTCAGCCTTGACCACCACTTCGCCGTCAAGGGTCAACAAAAAATGCAAAACCCCGTGGGTACTCGGATGCTGAGGGCCAAGATTGAGCTGATAGAGCCGCTCATTAATATTTATGTCGTCTATGGTTTTGATGGTCAGCATATCATATCATCTATTTCATCGGTTATTTTAGTCTTACCGAAGTTTTTTAGTAATGGGAAATAAACCGCATCATCGGGATTGAGTATTCGTCTTAAATCCGGGTGCTCCTTAAAACGTATCCCGAAAAAGTCATAAACCTCCCGTTCCAGCCAAATTGCCTCCGGATAAACAGCCGAAATTGTAAATGGTGGTTCATTCTTTGGCACTCGTATCCGCACTATTACACGGATATTATCCTGATAATAATTGAAATAAAGATAAACAATCTCGAATGAATCTATAAAATCAACCGCTGTAACTGTTTCCAGATTGAATTGCTTTCTTTTCATTTCTTTAGCTACCCGGCGACTACCGGTCTGGCTTGACTTAAATTCCAGGTGATAGCCTGTACGGGCATAGTCAGATTCGCTGATCTTAGCTTCAGATACGGATTTCGCCAGACTATTTTTTAGCTCTTCTAGCAGCTTTTTCTGCCCTTCGGTTAGCATCTATTGTTCCTTTACTAATCAAGGTTTGTAATTTAAGGAGCCCTTGGATAAAGGCCTCCGGACGTGGAGGACATCCTGGGATATAAACATCAACAGGAACTATCTTGTCTGTTCCGTTAACTATTGCATACTGCCCGTCATAAGCAAAGGGCCCCCCTGAAATGGCGCAATTGCCCATCGCCATTACCCATTTGGGGCCCGGCATCTGGTCATAAAGGGTTCTTATGGTCGGGACAAGCTTTTTGGATATTGTTCCCGCCACAACCATAACATCCGATTGACGAGGACTTGCTCTGAAAATCGTTCCGAACCTGTCAAGATCGAAACGGGCCATACCTGCAGCCATCATCTCTATGGCGCAGCACGCAATTCCAAAAGTAATAGGCCAGAGAGAATTTACCCTTGCCAGATTCAACAAATCCTGAACAGGAGCAAAGCCTAAAATTGCGGGCGCTCCGTCAACCGCCATAGTAGGTTCACAATACAGGCTTTTCTTTATCTCCATTGAAAAACTCCTTTGCGCCATGCATATACAATCGCCAGAGAAATGATAAAGAGAAAGATAAAGAGTTCAACCAGCTCGGCAAACCCGGTTCCTCTCTGATAACTCAGAAGCACCGGAAAAAGATAAAGCACGTCCACATCAAAAGCTAAAAAGATAAGGGCAAAAAGATAGTAGGACGCTCCGAATTGAATCCAGGCAGTTCTGATAGGAGCAACACCGCTTTCATAGGTTTCCCCTCTTCTTTTACCTCGATAGTTGGGGCCTATCAGGGAATTCAATGCAACCATCACAACTGGCAGCGCAAGGGAAACTATAAAGAAAATAAACACAAAGAAAAAATCATATAGGCCAGCTTGCAGCATCTGAGAAAACACGACTTATAACTCCCATACTCTCATTTAAAAATATCTATAACACAATCCCGAATATACTTCCCGACCCTCATATCCGGTTGGACGAACGCTTGTCAAGAAAAAAATTTGTCTGAATGAAAGTTTAAATATGATACTTTCACTGTCTATTTTATTTGTCTTTAACCTTATGAACTTATGAGCTTATCAACTCAAGAACTTATCATTATCAAAATATTTCGAGATCAGGTTTTCGTCCTTTAACATGAGAAACTACAATTTTTAACAAATCGTCAATTGCAACTTCATATTTAATTTTGCCGCCAAGATTCCTCACAGAAAGGGTTTTCGATTCCATTTCCTTTGCCCCACATGTGATTATAAGGGGCACATAGCTTAACTGGGCGTCTCTGATTTTCTTTTTGAGGCTTTCCGTTCTGCTGTCCAATTCAGTGCGAATCCCCTCTCTTTCCAGCACATCCCGGATTTCAGATGCATATGGCACAAGCTCATCATTGATAGGAAGCAATACAGCCTGAACCGGCGCCATCCAAAGCGGAAATTTCCCTGCGTAATGCTCAATCAGTATCCCGAAAAACCGTTCTATAGAACCGTATATTACTCTGTGTATCATTATGGGGCGGCTTTTTTCATTGTTTTTATCAACGTAAGTCAGATCAAATCTTTCAGGTAATGCCATATCAAGCTGCACGGTCCCGCATTGCCATGTTCTTCCGAGAGCATCTTTAATATGAATATCTATCTTCGGCCCGTAAAAAGCACCGTCGCCTTCATTTGTTTTATAATCAATACCATAGGACTTCAATGCCGATTTCAAACCCTCCGTAGCCACATTCCATTGCTCATCGTTTCCTATGGATTTTTTAGGACGTGTCGAAAGCTCAAGGTGAAAACTAAGCCCGAATGTGCAGTAAATCCTTTCAACAAGTTTAAGAACTCCAAGAATTTCGCTTTCTATTTGCTCAGGTGTCATAAAGATATGAGCATCATCCTGGTGAAAAGCCCTGACTCTGAAAAGGCCTGATAAAACCCCGCTCAACTCATGCCTATGGACAAGGCCTATTTCTGCGGATCGAAGGGGCAAATCTTTATAGGAATGAGGTTTCATACCAAAAAGAAGCATTCCACCGGGACAGTTCATAGGTTTTATAGCATATTCTGTTTCATCAACTACTGATGTGTACATGTTTTCACGGTAATTT
>DYJH01000092.1 GCA_020723255.1 Desulfonema limicola
TTGTGTGGTTAAGGTCTCTAGCAACACAGAAGTGCAGGCATTGATTAAGTGGGCTAACGATACAGGGACGCCGCTTGTTCCGGTAAGCTCGGGTGCGCCTCACTTCAGGGGCGATACAGTTCCCAGCACAGGCGGGGCAGTTATTGTTGATCTTAGCGGAATGAAAAAAATCATAAGAGTTGACCGCAGAAACCGTGTTGCAATGATTGAACCCGGAGTAACTTTCGGTGAATTTATTGCTGCGCTGGATAAAGAGGGATTGGCTGCACATATGCCGCTTGTTCCCCGCAGCACGAAATCTGTTGTCGGCAGTTATCTTGAAAGAGAACCCATTACAATGCCGAGACATCACTGGGATCCGCAAGATCCGCTGCTTTGCATGGAAGTTATTTTCGGCGATGGCCACCTGTTTATGACAGGTTCGGCTGCAGGGCCCGGTACTCTGGCTCAACAGTGGGAGAATAAAAGAGCTCAGATCAGACCTATGGGGCCTGCTCAGACAGACTTTCAGAGAGTAGTTCAAGGTTCACAGGGGACCATGGGTATTGTTACCTGGACAACCATGAAATGCAGAGTAAAACCTGAAGGCAAGAAGGCATTTCTCGTTCCTGCAAAAAAAGTGGGTGATCTTTTAGGTCTTGTTCAAAAAATGCAACATGTTCTTCTTGGTGATGATTGCCTTATTTTAAACAATCATAACCTTGCTTGTATTTTAGCAAAAGACAGCAGCGAAATAGCAAAAATTAAAGATGCTTTGCCGCCCTACGTTCTTTTTATCAGCGTAGAAGGGCGCTCTGTATTACCTGAAGAAAAAGTAGCCTATCAGGTACAAGATATTAAAGATGCCGCACAGGCAAATGGCCTTATCCCAGTGGAAGCGCTCCCCTGCGGATTGTCGGCCTATACTGTTGCGGATGCATTGGCTAAACCCTCCAATGAGCCTTATTGGAAAAATAAAGCCAAAGGTGCTTGTCGTGATATATTCTTCCTGACTACTTTAAACCATATACCTGAGTTTGTAGCAGCTATGTACAGCCAGGCTGATTGCAAAGGATTTTCTTCAAATGATATAGGCGTTTATATACAACCTACCGTTAACGGTACCAGCTATCATGTTGAATTCAACCTGAATTGTGACAGCAATAATAAGGCGGAGATGGACAAGGTAAAGGCGCTTGTTGATAACAGCATGTTTTTTGCTAATATGGGCGCATTCTTTTCCAGGCCCTATGGTTCGTGGTCAGACATGGTTTACAGAAGAGATGGTGAAACCGCCGCTTTTCTGAGAAAAGTAAAAACAATATTTGACCCCAATAAAATTATGAACCCTGGTAAACTGTGTTTCTAACAGGCTTTTAAGGAGGTGTTAAAAATGGCATTAATAGATTGGAAAGCTGATATGGTTAGGTGTGAAAGGTGTTCCAATTGCAAGTGGGTTCCTTGGCAAAAAGGTCCGGGTCAAGAGTTTGCTCAGGTGTGCCCCTCAATTTCAAAACATAACTTTCATGCCTATTCCGGTGCCGGAAGGTATCATAGTGCACTTGCATATGTAACTGATAAAATTGGCTATACAGATGGATGGTTGGATATAATTTACCACTGCCAGATGTGCGGCGCCTGTGATATAACATGCAAAACTAACCGTGACATGGAGCCTCAGGAAATGTTGCTTGCCTTAAGGGCTCAATGCGTTGAAGATGGACAGCTCATTCCTCAGCTTATGGAAGTGATGGAAGGCTTGAAAGACGAAGACAATATGATGAAGTCCAAGAAAGCCGACAGAGGCAATTGGGCCAAAGGACTTAAAGTAAAAGATCTTACAAAAGAAAAAGCGGAAGTTGTTTACCATGCCGGTTGCAGAATTTCGTTTGATGAGGGTCTGCATAAGGTTGCAAGAACCGCAATTTCAGTATTGCAAAAAGCCGGTGTTGATGTCGGTATCTTCGGTAAGGAAGAGGCTTGCTGCGGTGGCCGTTCTTATGAAATGGGCTATCAGGGTGAGATCGAGAAATTTTCCGAACACAATGCGGATATGTACAAGAAGGCTGGAGTTAAGAAAATGATAGTCTCCTGTTCCGATTGTTATCACTGTTTCAAGGTTCTTTATCACAAGATAGGAAGAAAACTTGATATAGAAGTTATACATATTACCGAATATCTTGCTCAACTTATCAAGGAAGGCAAGCTCAAATTTTCCAAGAATATTCCTTTGAGAGTTACCTACCACGATCCATGTCACCTTGGCAGATTGGGTGAAGATTGGATACCCTGGAAGGGTGTTGAAAAGAAGGTTATGGGCCAGCTTTGCCTGCATGATCCCCCGAAAGTGTTCCGCAGAGGGAAATACGGCATTTATGATGCACCAAGGGAGATTCTTAGAAGTATTCCGGGTGTAAAACTTACTGAGATGAAAAGAATCGAGGAATACAG
Organism: Desulfonema limicola; assembly: GCA_020723255.1. GTDB lineage: Bacteria > Desulfobacterota > Desulfobacteria > Desulfobacterales > RPRI01 > RPRI01. Next base: position 2,431 of record DYJH01000092.1, read on the forward strand.
CTTCTGCTGCGGTGCCGGCGGTGGATGTATTGATTCATTCCCTGACTATTCACTTTGGGCAGCTCAGGAGAGGATTACCGAGGCAAAAACAACAGGTGCAGAAGCAATGGTTACCGCATGTGGCTGGTGCGAACGTAATTTCTCAGACGCTGTCAACGAAACGGGTGATGCACTCAAGATATATGATATTATAGAGCTTGTAGAGCAGGCAATTTAATAATAAGGAGGTTTGAGATGGCTTTAACAAGAGAAGCTTACAGGGCACTCGAAGATATCGTAGGCCCGGAAAACATATCGGAAGAGCCGGCTAATATGGCTGGCTATGCATACGTGTTTATGGTTCAGCCATATATGCAGACACCTGCCGAAGAATACTTTATGCCGGCCTGGCCTGAAGCGGCTTTGCTGCCTGGTTGTGTCGAAGAGGTTCAGGCTATACAGAGGGTATGTAACAAATTTGGGATAAAATCTCACGCTTTTGGTACCGGCTGGTTTCCAGGATCTTTGGCAGGAAGCCCCAACACAATATCTCTTGATATGAGAAGAATGAACCGTATCATAGAGATCGATGAAAAGAACATGCATGTTGTAATTGAGCCTTATGTTGCTGTTGGACAGCTTCATGTTGAATGCATTAAAAAGGGACTTCGCCCGCATGTAATAGGGCCCGGACCCACAACATCAAGTCTTGCCAGCCATGCCGCATGCTGCGGTATGGGGCCAAGTTCTATCAACACAAGCCACAGCTCACGTAACATTTTGGGCGTGGAATGGGTATTGCCTACCGGTGAATTGTTAAGAATGGGTTCATTGGGGCAGAGCGGCGAATGGTTCAGCGCAGATGGCCCCGGGCCCAGCCTCAGAGGTATCATGAGAGGCTATATGGGTTCGTTCGGAGCTCTTGGAGTATTCACAAGGATTGCGATTAAACTTTATCCCTGGCCCGGTCCTGACAAACATGAAAGCACCGGAAGATCTCCATGCTATGATCCGGTCATTCCCGAGAGAATGAGATCATATATTTGTGCATGGAAATCATGGGATGATATGCATGAAGCTCAGTATATGATTACTGAAGCCGAAATGACATACTCCGGTGACAGGGCTGTTGCAGCATGGCACGGCGCCATGATGACAGAATCAAATCAGGAATTCTATGAACTTTGGCAGAAAGGTATTTTACAGAAAAATGCGTTCGCGTTTGGTATAGTACTTGGTGGACACACTGATGGTGAAATAGCGTACCAGGAAAAATGCTTGAAAGTGATTCTGGAAAAAACCGGCGGCTGGATAGATGAAGAACTTGAAAAAGTACCTCATGCCGTTGGTTCCAATTATTGGTGGCATCTGTGGGGCGGAGAAATCATCAAAGGTATTTTCCGCGGAACAGGTTCGTTCTTCTGCGCTGCTACAGGTGATGATACGATTGACAGCGCCTGTCTGGGAAGCTACCTCGGTGATAAGCTTATGGGTCCGTATATAGACCAGGGTCTATTCCTGCAGGAAGTACACAATGTCTGGGGATCAAACCTGTATGAACAGGCTACCATCGGTTCGCATCATGAACCGCTCTATCAGTACGATCCTTTTGATATTGAGTCAACCAAAGCTGCTATTAAACTCGGCTTTGATAGTGTTGGCGCAGCTATTACGGAAGGAGTTGGTCTCGGCTTCTTTGAAAATGCAGGCGAAATGGCACATTCGATGACAAGCCCGCATGCTCATGGTTTCCATAAGTACATGAAGAAGATCAAAAGAACTTTTGACCCGAATACCGCGTCAGATCCTCATGGGTACTGCGAGCCGGAATAGTAGTTTGAGCATGCATATTATTTAGAAAAAGAATTTAAATAATGTGGCATTAAACCCATAACATCCGGAGAGTGTTTTGTTTCCGGATAAGAAAAAGGGTTCCTGTGCAAAGAGGCCAATGATATTTTTTGCAGGAACCCTTATTCTATTTAATGGTTATTACCTAAATGGTGTTCCGTTTGAGATTTATTGGCTAATCGGTACAAAATAATCTTACTGCCATAGTCAGGGTTTTTATTTTGACAAACACCATATAGTTGTGTACGGAAGAGCGGTGAAAGTATGTTATTCCGTCTTCGCTTTATATGGAAATAGCTTAGAGCACCTAATTATTTTAGGTAGTTATGGAAATGTTCATGAATTAATCCTTTAAAAAAGGAATAATTCATGAACTTAAGCCTTGAGAAAAGAGAGGTTAATCTATGTTTAATGATGATACTTTGAAAAAACAACAAATTTTGGAAGAACAGTTGATGGCTGCAATGAAGGCAATGCCTGCTGAAGCGGTTCCTCCACCGCCCCCTCCTGTTTCTAACTGGTCGGGCATAAAATTGAAACCTTCTTACAGTCCGGCCGATATAAAGGATATTGGCTTTCAGGAAATAGGTATTCCGGGCAATTTCCCGTTTGTTCGGAGTAATTATCCCTTTCATTATCAGGTAGAACCCATGCATATGAATCAGGGCTACGGGTTTGCCACCACGGAAGAAACAAGGCAGCGCAGGGAGTTTCTGCAGCAACTTGGAAGCCGCTCTCAGGGAGGACTTGTTACAGCCGTTATGACCCTCGATCTTCCCACTCAGAGGGGGTTGGATCCTGATAATCCTGCGGCCAGAGGAAAAGTTGGGGAATGCGGGTGTTCTTTCAGCACGCTTGATGATTTTTCTGAATATTTTGATGGTCTGGATATTACAAAACTATTTACAGCATTACTTGCTATTGATAATGCTCTTCCGATAAATGCTTTATTTGCAGCATATATCCGTGACCGGCGGAAAGAGAACTGGGCTGATATGTGGAATCTGCCCTGCAATCTGTTTCATCATCAGCAGTTCTGGGATGCGGCAGGTTATCCCCCCAAAACCGCACTGAAGATGTCCACCGAACTGATCAAATGGCACATAGATAATATGCCCCGTTCATGTCCTGGAGCGTTTGATGGATACAATTTGGGCGAATCAGGAGCGCCGCCTGCTATGGAAGTTGCTTTTGCTATGGCTCACACCATCGCTGCGATAGAGGAGTGCCAAAAAGTAGGTCTTGATCCCAATATTGTTGCCGCCAAGTATTTGGGGCATCCTCATGCTTGTATGAACTTTTTCGAGGAAGTAGCAAAATTGCGTGCGACAAGAAGATTATGGGCTAAGATAATGGCTCAAAGATTCGGATGTACCAGCCCGGATGCGCTCAGGCATAAAATAGTTATAGCACAAACCGCCGGAACAGAGCTTACAGCCCAGGAGATTTATAACAATATTATCCGTATAACAGTAATGACTATGGCCGGAATGATGGCGGATATTGAAGGAATGTGGGTGGTTTCCTATGATGAAGCCATAAGTATTCCTACTGAACAGGCGGTAAAAGTTTGTGTCAGGACATATCAGATACTGCAGGAAGAAACAGACCTTCCCCATGTTACTGATCCGCTTGGAGGCTCATACTATGTTGAATGGCTGACCTCCGAGATGGAGAAAGAAATTCTTAAAATCATGGACGAGATGGATAAGCGTGGCGGTTATCTCAAATGCTGGGAATCAGGCTGGATAAGAGGCCAGGTGCAGGACGCTGCGTTCAAGCGTTTTAAAAAACTTGAGAGCGGCGAGGCCATTAAGATCGGCGTAAATAAGTACCGCATTGAAGAAACTGATCCTGAAGCAAATATTTACAGACGTCCTATAGAAGTCGAAGAAAAAGCTATTGAAAGAGTCAGGAGATATAAAGCAAACAGGAATCAGGAAAAAGTGAAAGCCGCTTTGGAACAAGTCCGAATAGCGGCTATTAAAGTAGATAAAGAATGGCCGGGTTCCGGCGGCGTACTTATGCCGGCTCTGGTAGAGGCTGCAAGTGCTGGGGCTACAGCAGGGGAGATGTCCAAGATAATGCAGGAAAACTTGGGATATGGTTATTTCTCGGGATGAAAAGGGGTATTCATGGAAACTAAAACAAAAAAGAGGGTTCTTGTAACCAAAAGCGATCAGGATGCCCATGAGGTGAGCGTAAGGTACCTGACCCAGTTATTGAGGGATAAAGGCATGGAAGTGATCTTTACCCGATATAGCATAATAGATGAGGTGGTCAAAACGGCTATGGAAGAAGATGTTGATGTTATAGCCTTGAGTTTCTATAGTTCAGGGCTTCAATATGACACCGCCCGTTTGATGGAACTGCTGAAAGAACAGGGTTTGAAGGATGAGATAAAGGTTGTTATCGGAGGCACAATAAGCGAAGGTGAAAAGAAAGAGCTTATTAAAATAGGAGTTGATGAAGTTTTCATGCCCGGTGTCGGAACCTTGCTGGATGTGGTTGAACGGGTCAATGCTTGATTTGGTTTTTTATAGAAAGTTGTTTTAGCTTTTACAAAAGTTTCTTTTATTGATTGGTTACTTTTTAGAGGAGTTTATTTTTGAAAGCCAAACAAAGTATTGAAGACTTGGTAAAAGAGCTGCTCGGCGGTTCCGTGAGAGCTGCCGGAAGGCTCATAACGCTTGTAGAAGCAAATGATTCCTTAGTTCCGGATATCATGAAGTTGATTTATCCTCATAGCGGGAATGCCTATGTTATCGGTTTTACAGGAGCGCCCGGAGCCGGTAAAAGCACTTTGGTGGGCAAGCTGGCCAAATTACTGGACAGCAAAGGAAAAAAAGTAGCTATTATAGCTATTGATCCTTCTTCTCCATTCACAGGAGGAGCGCTTCTTGGCGACCGTATAAGAATGATGGAAGATGTCGGTATAAAGCAGAATGTCTTTATCCGCAGCCTCGGTTCCAGAGGTGAAATGGGAGGGCTTTCGGAGGCCACCTATCGGGTGGCCAATGTCCTTGACGCTTTCGGAAAGGAATTTATTTTTGTCGAAACCGTAGGAACAGGGCAGGCTGAGATAGAGGTCACAAAACTGGCTGATTCCGTAATTGTTGTTCTTAGTCCGGGTATGGGAGATGAGATTCAGACACTTAAGGCCGGAACGATGGAGATCGGCGATATTTTTGTTCTCAATAAAGCCGATCAGGCAGGCGCAGAAAGCATTTCAGCTTCCATTCAAACTGCGCTGCATTGGGCTGCAAAACATGGCGAGCGAATGCCGACTCTGGTTAAAACCGTGGCCATCAAGGAGCAAGGCATAGAAGATCTCTGGAAAGAGCTTGAATTGCATAGGGCATATCTGATTGAAAGCGGCCAGCTTAAGATAAGAAGAGAAAAAAGGATACGGATGGAAGTCTGCAAGCTTATGGAAGATAAGCTTGCGCGCCATTTCAATAAGTTCACCTGCGAATCGCCTGATTTTGAACAGGGAATAAAAGAAGTTTCTACTGACAATAAAAATCCCTGCCAGCAGGCCGAGATATTACTGGAGACTTTCATGTCTTTTCTAAAGCAGGGGGACAGTGAAAAATGAATATCCTTGCGCCGATAGATAAAGTTGATGATGTGGAAGAAGTCATAAAAGCCGGAGCAAATGAACTTTATTGCGGTGTTATATGGGATAAATGGTTAAGCAAATACACTATCGCCGCTATCAATAGACGGCCTGCAAGCATATGCAATCTTCAGTCTTTCAATGCTTTAAAAGAAGCAGTTAATATTGCTCATTCATATAATGCATTGGTGAACCTTGCGATAAATGAACATTTTTATACCCAGGATCAATATCCTATGCTGCTTGATTATGTTAATAAAGCTATTGATGCTGGTGTTGATTCATTTATAGTCGCGGATTTAAACCTTATCCTTACTTTAAAAGATGCGAATATAAATACTTCAATAAATGTGAGTACCGGGATTTCCATATTTAATTCCGAGACCGTCAAGTTTTTGCAAAAACTGGGGATTAAAAAAGTTATTTTTGAAAGACATCTGACCATAGACGAAATCAGAGATATAGTAAAAAATGTATCCGGTGTAGAAACATGTGTTTTCATATTTAATTCCCGTTGCCCAAATGTTGACGGCCTTTGTACTTTTGATCATGTTCAGTCATCGGAAAGTTCATTTAAAAATTCCTGCATGCTGCCTTACAGCGTAAACTTATATTCAGAAAAGTCGGGCCCTAATAAATCAAAATCGAATATTGAATATAGTAATAAGCCTGAGATTGCTTTTAAAAGACAGCAGTTATGGACAAGACTTCATATGGATGATGTTCCGTGCGGCGCATGTGCTCTTTATGATTTTGTTGAAATGGGGATTGATTGCGTAAAAATAGTAGGGCGGGGAAACCAGATAAAGCGCAAAGTAAATGACGTCAAGTTTATAAGGATGTTGCTTACGCTTTTAAATGATAAAACTATTTCAAGGAAGCAGTTCATAGAGCAGACGCGCGCATTTTATAAGTACGTGTACAGACTCCCGTGCAGGACTGCCATGTGTTACTACCCTGAAGTCAGGGTTGCATAGAGGAATTTTCTTAAGTGGATGAAGGCAAGGCTATTGATCGGGCATTATATATAACAAAAGTAAATAACCTGAAACATTATGACGGGAATTTTTCAAGGATATATTTCGGTTGTGAGTTCTGTCAGCGGCTGCTTCCCTCAGTTAAAAAGCTTGAACAAGTACTTGATTTTGCTTCAGAGAAAAGCTTAGGTTTTACTTTCATTACTCCTTATGTAACAAATGAAGGGCTGAAAAAATTAAGAGCCCTTTTGAAAGTTATTGAGAATAATAAACCGGGAAGCGAGGTCGTTTTTAATGACTGGGGAGTATTAAATATACTCAACGAAAAGCATCAACGCCTTGAACCGGTAATGGGCAGGCTTTTGATCAAGATGAAACGCGGCCCGAGACTCAAAGAGGTTATGAACTCTTTACCACAGAGCACTCTCAATTATTTTCGAGGTTGTTCCCTTGACAGCCCTCTTTACCAAAAATATCTGATTGATCATAAAATAAAAAGAATAGAGCTTGATAATCTTTTGCAGGGATTGGATTTGAATCTTGGCGATAGTATAATCAATACTTCATTATATATTCCTTATGCCTTCATAACTACTACACGCCTTTGTCTTGCCAATTCCTGTGATATTGCCGGGAAAGAAGATGAAATAGGCATATTCCCATGTAAGAAAGAATGTCAGAAATATACTTTTCAAAATATTCATTCGGTAATGCCTGTTCCATTGATCATCAAAGGCAATACAATGTTTTTTAAAAATGAAAATATTCCCGATAAAGAAGTGCTGGAAAAAAACCATATAAACCGTTTGGTAATTGAACCGGATGTGCCGGTATAAGAATTTCAAATTTATAATTTAAAATTCTTGGGTTGGGAGATATAAGCTATGGAAAAATATTACCCGGTAGTAATTGCAGGAGGCGGTCCAGCGGGTTCAGCCTGTGCGAAGGCTTTATCCGATCAGGGTATTAAATCTCTAGTTTTGGAAAGAAAAAAACTTCCAAGGCATAAGTGCTGTTCTGGCGCCCTCATGGGACAGACACAGGAGCTGCTGAAAAAATATTTCGCCGGGCTTCCTCCGGAGAGCGTATATTGCAATCCAAAAGTTATAAACAAAAAAGATGTTATAGGATGGACCGAAAAAGACGGCTATTTTGTATATGAATGGGAAATACCCAAGGATGGCAAGGAATTTAATGATGATTTCCTGAATATATGGCGCAGCAGATTCGACCACTGGCTTTTGGAGCAATCCGGTGGGATTATACAGGAAAGATGCAGCTTCAGCAGTTTTGCTGACACTGGGGATAAACTCAGGGTGGATGTCAGACAGGGCTGCACCAAAACTCAAATAGAATGTTCTTATCTGGTCGGCGCCGATGGAGGCGAGTCTTCGGTTCGAAATGTATTCGATCCATCTTTTAATGAAAGGTTGAATGAGCTTGTTGTTTATCAGGCATATTACAAATGTTCTGATCCGGGCGGCTTTAAGGAAGGACCCTGGTATGTATTTCTGGGTTGTGTAGGAAATTGCATGGCCAGCATCCATAAGAAAGATGATGTTCTTACTCTTGTTGTGGGAACCTTTAAAATTATGAAAGGCAGTCTCAAAGGACTTATGAAGGAATTTGAAGATTTGCTTTCCGAAAAATTCAAAATGAAGCTTTTCGAAAAAGTAAGAACTGAAGGTACAGTGATGAATGATATGTTTCTAAGAGGTGATTTCTGTTTCGGTGGAAACAGGGTTTTACTTGCAGGAGAGGCGGCCGGATTATTATATCTTGACGGTGAAGGGATAAGTGTTGCTATCGACTCCGGATACAGGGCAGGCTGCGCAATAGCAAAGGCCTTGAAGGGTGGAGGGTCAGCCTACGATATTTATTACGGAGATACGGAAGATATCAGAAAACACGTCAGACTTTGTGCAAGCAAACAAAAACTAATTATGGGGCCTCAGGCAGGCCTGCCATAAACAGATAAATTGAAAGCCATAGGAATTGATATAGGAAGCATAGCTACAAAACTGATTCTGTTGAGTGATGAAGGCGTTGTTTATCGTGATTCTCTCAGTATGCCCGAAAAATCGGAAGTTGTAGCCACAAAGGCCATAGAAAAGGCTCTGAAAACCACCTCATTATCAAGAGATAAGATCGATATTGTAGTAGCAACAAGCCGGTCAGGCGGAGATGTGTCATTTGCGGATATTAAAAAAGGCTTATATATGTGCCTTTTTAAGGGTGGGCTTGAGCTTTTTCCTGATGTAAAAACAATTATTGATGTCGGAGCTGAAAACACAACAATTATCACTCTGGACAAGCAGAGCCAGATAAAGGATTTCACAGTTAACGATAAATGCGCTGCAGGCGGAGGAGTGTTCCTGGAGTCAATAGCTAAAGCTATGGGCTTATCTTTAGAAGAAATGGCTGCTGAAGCTATGAAGACGGAAAAAACAATAGATATTGCAAGCACTTGTACTATATTTGCCGAACAGGAAATCCTTTCATACGCTTTTGAAGATCCGCCGCCTCCCAGATCTGAAATTCTGGCGGGTTTGCATGAATCGCTTGCTTCCCGTGTTGTCGGTTTATCAGGAAAAGTTGGGGTTATTCCCCCTGTTCTTTTATGCGGCGGAGTATCTTTGAATCCGGCTTTTGTAAGAAGTTTTAAAAAACTTATTAATATGCAGGTATATCTCACGGATGCGCCGCAATATGTTGTTGCTTTGGGCGCTGCTGTTTTGGGAAGAAGCCACGTTCAGACCCTTAAGAAAAAGCATTATGCCGGTAGCGGGAATTGATATAGGCTCCAGAACTGCAAAAGCGGTTATTATGGAAGGAGAAAAAATTATCTCCTCTCATATAGGTGAAACTATTTTAAAAGGGCCTGAGGTCGGAATAGCTGTTTTAAACGAAAGCTTAAAACTTGCCGGGTTGAAAATTTACGACATGGAATGCATTATTCCTACCGGCTATGGCCGGTTTCAGTTTACAGGCGGTGAGAAACATATATCAGAGATATCATGCCATGCGCGGGGGATACACTGGTATTTCCCAACTGTAAGAACTATTATGGATATAGGAGGGCAGGATTCAAAAGCCATTAAATGTGACAGTGACGGGCGTTTGACCAATTTTATATTAAACAGCAAATGCGCCGGAGGAACGGGCCGGTTTCTTGAGGTTATTGCTGATATTTTAGAGGTTCCCGTAGACAAGCTGGGGGAACTTTCTCTCTTGTCGCGGCAGGATATTTCATTTTCCACTGTTTGTGTTATCTTTGCCAAGACCGAGGCATTAAACATGCTTCGGGATGGAGTGCCAAAAAGCGATATTGTTGCCGGTCTGCATGATTCCATAGCAAAAGTAGCCGCCAGCATGCTGGCGCAGGTAACTGTCGAGAAAGATTTCAGCCTTACCGGAGGAGTGGCCAAAAATTCCGGGGTGGTTGCTAAAATTAAGGAAAAAATAGGAATTGATCCCCTGATTGCACCTGATCCTCAGTTAATCGGAGCTGTCGGGGCGGCGCTCTTTGCCCTTGACAGGGTCAGGCGGAGGCAAACTGCCTGATTAATAAATTGTTTATCTTGACATATAGTTGGGGTAATGATTAAAATCTTTTCCTGATTTTTTACCCAAGTATTATAAATAAGGAACTGTTTATGTCCCAAATCTTAAAAACTCTGGATCCTTTCAAAAAGATCAACACGGAATTTCCTTTTGCTTCACCTATTAAGGACTGGAAAAAAAGCGGTGGAAAAGTGATAGGCTTTTTTGGAGGCGATGTTCCGGAAGAAATATTATCCGCCGCAGGAGTGCTGCCGATATGGTTAAGAGGTCCTTGCAGCGAAGTCCCGCTCGATGCGGCCAATGCATATTTACATATGTATTCCTGTTCCCATATGAGAAGTATATTTGAAATAGCTCTTAAAGGAGACTACAGCTATCTTGATGGAGTGATGTCAACTCCATATTGTGACGGAACCAGACGCCTGTATGATGTCTGGGAGAGATATATGCCGGCTCCGGCAATGCTTTTTTTGCATACTCCTCACAAGAACACATCAGAGGCGGAGGCGTTTCATTATCAAAATATTGAAGAATTTGTCGAGTCTCTTGAGCGAGTTTTTCAGAAAAAAATAACAGATGAGGCTTTGCGGGAGGCTATCAGAACGTATAACAAAACCAGAAAACTTTTTAACCGGTTGTTTGATCTGAGGAAAAAGAATAATCCTCCTGTTCTCGGTTCGGAAGTTATAGAGATCTATAATGCATCTGCCATGATGCCCAGGAAGGATTTTAATATTTTATTGGAAAATCTTATCAATGAAGCAAAAGCGGCAGATAGGATGCCGAACAACTGCCCGCGTTTGATGATTAATGGAACAGCTTTGCATAACCCGGAATATGTGAAAGGTATTGAAGATCTTGGAAGCATAGTGGTTGCCGATTCTCTTCTTAACGGCGCCATGAGTTTCACGGATCTTATAAGCGAAGATGAGAATACCGATCCTTTATTGGCCATTACCCGTTATTATTTAAATAAATTTCCTGCCCCGCGTATGGTTCCGTCTGAGGCCAGATTTAACAGAATACTGGAAATGGCCGAACAGTTCCATGTTGATGGCATGATCACCGGAGTAGTAAGATATTGCGCACCGCATATCTATGATGAGATTCGTCTCAGCAAAAGATTTGAAGCTCGAGGCATACCTTCGCTAAGATTGGATCTGGAATACGGTATGGCTGCAACCGGGCAGATCAAAACGCGTGTACAGGCTTTCGTTGAGATGATTGAAGAAAGAAAAAGAAAGGGTTAATGCTATGGATCATTCTTTGTGGTTGAAGGCGGTTAAAAATCTGGAAGATTTAACGAGTCATGTGTTGCCCAAAGTCACATCGAGCGGTGAAAAAGCATATTATGAGCTTTATACTGCTTATTTTCAAAAGGTTACACAGGCTATGACGGAAGGAAAAGAAATTGCCGCCCACAGCACTTTCGTGCCGCCTGAAATATTTCACGCCATGGATATGGTTCCTGTCCTTATAGTTTCGTCAAGTGGCGCTATGACCGTATGTACCCGCAATTATAAAGATGCGATGGAAACAAGCCGCGGATATGGGGTGCCTCTTGAAACCTGTTCCGCACACAGAATCCAGTTAGGTCATTTTGTTAAAGACTGGTTTCCTAAACCTAAACTGATTGTTCACATGGGTGCAGGCTGCGATGCTTTTTCTTCAAGCGGAGGAGTTTCAGCGGATCTTTATGATTGCCCGGATTTTTACCTTGATGTCCCCTGGGAATATTCGGAAAGAGGACTTAAATACCTGGCAGATGAATTCGGCCGGCTTATTGAGTTTGTGGAAAAAGTTACCGGGCGAAAGATGGACTGGAATCGCCTGAAAGAAAACATAGCCAGGACCGCTGAAATGACCCGTCTTTACCGTGAAATTGCAGAGCTTAGAAAAGCAGTTCCTTCACCGATGGAGAGCCGGAGAGCCTGGCAGTCATACTGGATGTATTGGATTAATGCAGGAACTCCCGAAGGTGTGAAATGGTTTACTATTGTAAGAGATGAGGTTAAGGGCAGGGTTGAAAAGGGAATTGGTGCGATACCTAATGAAAAACTTCGGCTGCTGGATCTTTTTATGCCTCCGCAGTTTTCATTCAGGCTTCAGGATTGGATGGCAAAGGATTATGGAGCGCTTTTTGTTAATGAGAGTATTGTCTTTCAATGGGGGGAAGAGGAGATTGATCCTTCTAATCCATTGGAAGCATTGGCAATGAGATACTTCATGGCGCCGATGACCAGATGTATAATGGGTTCTTCCAAAGACTTTATAAATGATTCTATTAAAGTTGTCAGAGAATATAAGATCGACGGGGCGGTTTTCTGGGCTCAGAATGCCTGCCGTCAGTCCGGAATTATAAGATCATTAAAGGACGCTTTAAGCGAGCAAGCGGGTATCCCGACATTGGTTGTAGATTGCGATATAATGGACCCGACTTTTGTTACGGTTGAAGAAATGCAGCAAAAATTAAAGGATTTTATTGAGATTTTATCAGAACGTATTGTACGAAGATCAAATTGAAAGGGGAGAAAGATATGGCAGAAAGTAAGGAGAAATACATAATAGGCATAGATACCGGAGGGACATTTACCGATACGGTTATCATAGATAAAAACGGAAAAGTGACTATCGGAA
>DYJH01000093.1 GCA_020723255.1 Desulfonema limicola
AGGCCGGAGCTTAACCGCTCTCGGCCTGTTGATGGACTTCTTACGAGTCCATCAATAAAAGCAGTAACACATTATCTCAAAATTTTGTCAAAATAAAATAATAACCAAAGTCACTCATATTTGATTGTAACAATGACGCTTCAATTTTCAATGCTCGCAGGTTGATCCTATCCTTTTAAAAAGGATTCTAAAAAAGAATTATTTGGCTTAACTATTGACTCATTAAGGCTATATAGTGTAACACATTTAAAAAAATGTATTAAATTTAAATAAATTCTGCACCTGCGGTATTGGTTTAAAAAATATTGCCATTCTATAGTTAGTACCAGATAGAATTCGGATAAAGGACTTGGCTCCACGTAAATGAAAACATTCAAATTGAAATACCGTATTCTAATTCCACTGATGCTGGCAATGATAGTTGTGTGTGGTATTGCAGATATAAAAATGTATCATGATACAACAATAGCTATAGCGCCAGTAACCTGTATGATGTTGGCTTTAATTTTATTTGTAATGTTTTATAGGGTTATGGGAGAAGTTGAAGATCAGATTGAGAACGCAAATATTGAGCTGCTTCATATCAACAAAACGATAGAAAGCACAAGTGATGCAATATTATTGACCGATATTTCAGGCAAAGCAATATATAGCAACAAGGCTTTTTTTGAATTGTTCGGTTATAACGCTGAGGAATTAAACGAATTAGGCGGAATGACTATTTTACACGCTGAACAAAAAATGGCAGAAGAAATACTTGGATCTATAGCAAAAGGTAATTCATGGAAGGGCGAGGTTAAAATGAAAACTCGCAACAATGATATATTAAATATTCTTCTTAGAGCTGATCACATAAGTGCTGAAAAAGGCAACCTTGCTGATTTTATAATGATACATACTGATGTAACTGAAAATAAAAACCGTGAAACAGCCATTATTGAAAACGAAGATATGTTCAGTACTATTACCTCTATTGCAAACGATGCTGTTATAATGATGGATGATAAAGGTGATATTTCATATTGGAATGCTGCGGCAGAAAAAATTCTGGGGTATTCAAGCGAAGAAGTGATAGGCAAAAATCTCCATAAACTGCTTACTCCGGAAAAATACCACAAAGCCTATTTGAAGGGTTTTCCCGATTTTCAAAAAACCGGGAAAGGAAATGTGGTTGGAAAAACACTGGAACTTGAAGCAGTTAGAAAAGGAGGCGATGATTTTCCGGTGGAGCTTTCACTATCTTCTGTTAAGCTGAGGGGGAAATGGCATGCGGTTGGAATCATAAGAGATATTACGGACCGGAAGCAACTGGAAAGAGAACTGAAAAATCTTTCTTATATTGATGGGTTAACAGGGGTTGCCAATCGAAGACATTTAGATGAAGTTATTGAGTATGAGTGGAAGCGTATGATGCGTGAATCTAAGCATGTATCAATGATAATGTGTGATATCGATTATTTCAAGGCTTATAACGATACTTACGGCCATCATAAAGGTGATGATTGTCTTAAAATAGTTGCAAATACATTAAAAATTGTGGTGAAAAGACCGGCTGATTTAGTGGCACGTTACGGCGGAGAAGAATTTGCTATTTTGTTGCCGGGAGTCAATGAAAAAGGAGCAGGCATCATTGCCGAAAAGATGCGTGCAAAAATAGAATCACTTGGGATTATTCATTCCGGTTCTCAAGCCTGTAAAGTAGTGACCATGAGTTTTGGAGTAAGCAGCATAGTTCCAGATAGTGATAGCAATACCACGGATTTGATTAAAACGGCGGATTATGCTCTTTACAAAGCAAAAAAAGAAGGCAGAAATAAGGTTGTAGTATATGGTAAAAATGAGTAGATGTGTGGAACCGCAATAGAGGCGTTATTAATGTTGATGGACTCGTAAGAAGTCCATCAACAGGCCAAGGGCGGGTAAGCCCCGGCCTGGGGCACTTGAATTTACTTCAAGTGGCGGGAGAGGGGAAGCCCTTTCCCGCTGAGTAAAAAGTCGTATTTTGACTTTTTACGATTTCATCTATGATAATAGCGGCTAATTGCTTCTTCAGGTGATACTGCAGCAATGGAGTGACCTGATTCAATTAAAACCACGTTATCTGCAAGTGTCATTATTTCTTCTAAATCATGAGTGACATAAAGGATAGGCACTAATAGATTCCTGGAGAGGGCAGCTATAAAAGGGATAACCTCCCTCTTTCGTGCTTCATCCAATGAAGCAAGCGGTTCATCCATGAGAAGAAGTGTTGGACTTGTAAGTAAAGCCCTGCCTATTGCGACACGCTGTTTTTCACCTCCCGATAGTTTGGCAGGTCTGCGGTCAAGCAGGCTCTCAATATCAAGAAGTTTAACAACTTGGTCAAGTTTCACATAACGCTGTGAAGTCGGTATCAGGCGCATGCCGTAGGTGAGATTTGATAGCACGCTAAGATGTTGAAATAGTCGGCCTTCCTGAAATATATAACCTATTCGACGTTTCTCAGGAGGGATATTTATGCCTTCATCTGAATTAAATAAAAAGTGCCCGTTTATACTTATATGACCAGCATCGGGTTGGATAAGCCCAGCAACCATATTTATGATGGATGTCTTCCCTGCACCCGAGCGTCCGAAAAGTGCGGTAATGCCCGATTCTCCTAAAGCAAATGCCGCATTTATACTAAAATCTCCCAATTTTTTTACAATGTTTATATCTATCACCGATCAACCTCTGATATAAGCGGTAAATCGTTTTGACATAAGTTCAGAAACGATAAGCGCAGACATGGCAACAACAACCGAAATCACACACAAACGTATTGCTCCTGATTCTCCCCCCGGACTCTGGGTAAGCGTATAAAGAGCCAGGGGAAGTGTTTGTGTCTGACCCTGAATGTTGGACACAAAAGTTATTGTTGCTCCGAATTCACCTATGCTTCTAGCAAATGAAAGTATCAGCCCTGTAATAATACCTGGGGTCATCAACGGAAGTGTTACGGTAAAAAAAACCCGCGCCGGTCCTGCGCCAAGTGTACGGGCAGCGTCCTCTATTTCTTGACTCACACCTTCAATAGAAAGCCTCACTGCCCGGACAAGTAAAGGAAAAGCCATAACTGCAGCAGCCAGCGCAGCCCCCTTCCAGTTAAAAGCGATAGAGATGCCAAAAGTTTTTAACAACCATGCTCCCATCATTCCTCTTTGCCCGAAAAGAAGAAGAAGTAAATATCCTATAACAACGGGGGGCAGAACCAACGGTAAATGCACCAAACCATCCAATAGGGATTTGCCCCAAAATTCAAAGCGGGCAAGAATCCATGCAACCAGAATTCCTGGAATCAGGCTGCCTGCCACAGCACAGCATGAAATCCAAAGGCTTAATCGAAGCGCTTCCCATTCCATAACAGTCATAGCATGAAACTCCATTTGTTAAAAAAAGGTAAAGCCGTACTTTTCAAATATGGTTCTTGCTTCCGGTGTTTTTAAAAATTTTATAAAATCACGGGCCGCGGGTGTTTCTCTTCCGGCAACCAGCGCCACAGGATATAGAACACGGGAGTGGCTTTCTTCTGGAAATGTGCCGACAATTCTGACCTTTTTCGTAATAGCTGCATCCGTAGCGTAAACAATGCCGGCAGGCGATTCTCCCCGTTCAACCAGCATCAGGGCAGCACGAATATCTTTTGATCGTGCGATTTTGTTTCTGACACTATCCCATACCCCCAGATTTTCAAGAGACTGTTTTCCGTAAATTCCTGCCGGTACATGATCCGGGTCGCCCATTGCCAGAAAACCTTTTCCCAATATTTTATCAAGATCGAATCCGGTTTTGATATCAATTTCCTTCATGCTGCTTTCAGCCGGAACAATCAAAACGATACGGTTGCCTAAGAGATCAAACCTTGAAGATTTGTTGATCATCTTTTTTTCTGCCAGATAATCCATCCACTTATAGTCGGCAGAAACATAAATATCCGCAGGAGCGCCGTTTTCGATCTGTTTTGCCAGAGTAGATGATGATGCGAAAGATGAAATGAATTCAACCTTTTTTTGTCGGGAAAACATTTTACCGATTTCTGTTAAGGCGTTGGTTGCTGAAGCAGCTGCAAAAACGGTTATAGATTCTGCAGAAACAGCTATTGTTGGATAAATGCACTGAATCACAATCCCGAAAACGAGCAGAATAAAAATAGTTATCAACGATCTTATTCTCATATTATGCTCCTCCTGTTTTCATCTGGTATGAGAACAACCAATCATTAAAACAAATAGATATAAATATCTTGCCATTTGATTATAAATAATTTATAAATAAAATGACGTGTATAATTGTCATATTCTTTTTTAAACATACAAACGCAACTTATAATTGTCAAACTCTAATTTATAAATTACAGGATTTTTATTAGCCGGCAAGGAGGTTGCCCAGTGAACAAATCAGATAAACCAGCTATTATGTGCCGTTTAAAGGATATTCGGCAATCAGCAGGAATATCTCAAATCCAGCTTGCTTCTCTGGTAGGAATTAAAAGACAGGCTGTTTATGACATCGAATATGGCCGGTATGTTCCAAATACAAGCGTAGCTCTTAAAATTGCAAGAGTTCTTGGTTGTAAGGTGGAAGATCTGTTTTATCATAACCTGTATGAGAGTGCAGACGATATAACTCTGGCGGACAAGAGCATTTCTCCCAATAATAGAATATCTGTTATAAAGGTTCGCGACAGGCTTGTCGGCTATTCTCTTGAAGGAAGAAATTTGTCCGGAAAGGGTTTTCAGGCGGCTGACGGTATGCTCAAAGCCGACGGGAAGACAGTTAAGCTTTTTGAAAACTTTGAAAGGATAAAAAAAACGGCCCTGCTGTTAGGTTGTGATCCGGCTTTTGGAATACTTGCTGCCCATATGGCTCGCCGGTCTTTGAATGTTCATCTTAAATGCCGGTTTGCTTCCAGCGGGAAGGCGCTAAAATATCTTGCAGCAGGCCAAACCCATATGGCTGCGACACACATGCATGAATCAGGGAAAGAACAATCCAATGTTGTTTTTGCAAAGAAAGTTTTAGGAGGAACTCCCGCAAATGTAATAGCCTTTGCGAATTTTGAGGAAGGACTTATGATAGCAAAGGGGAACCCCCATAAAATTAAAGATATAACTGATCTTACCAGGAGATCTGTGCGATTTGTTAACCGAGAACCGGGAGCAGCCTTGCGGGTTCTTCTGGATGACCGCCTTGAAAAATTGAATATTCCTGCTGATAGGATTGAAGGTTATAATATCATGGTATTGAGTCATGATGAAGGAGCCCAGATGCTGGTTTACGGTATAGCAGATGCAGCATTAGGGCTGAGAGCGGTGGCTTCCGCATGGGGGCTTGATTTTATTACAATGGAGACCGTTCGCTGTGATATTGTAATTCCGGTTGATTTAATGGACCATCAAGCTATACGTACAATGCTTGATATCCTCCAGACGCGCGCATTTCGTGACGAACTCGCTCAACTTCCCGGTTACGGTAATAAGAACACAGGCAAAATGATAGCTGCCATATAATATATTCCTTTGGATATTAATATTATAGTGTGTATCAAAAATGAACCGATGGAAACAGTGAAAGATCGGTATGGGGAATAAATCTGGCGGCGGAAAACCTGTTCATGAAATCCTGGTTTACATTTAATTCGACATACGTGATGCTGTTTCTTATTGTATCAATCTCGTCGATTAACTTGCAGTCTTTAAGAATCATTGAAGCTCCTTCAAGAGAACTGTTTCCTATGGGCTTGTAAGTACTTTCCGGAAGATCAGGCAACATCCCGATTGTAATTGCGGAACGCACATCGATAAGAGAGCCGAAAGCGCCTGCCACATAAAACGTAAACAGCTCAGAAAGTGAAATTCCTACATATGATGCTATGGTTTCAAGTATCGTATACATGGCAGCCTTTGATCTTATAAGACTGTCAAGATCAGCCTGGCCTATTGTAAGATCATAACCTGTTGCGGAGTCTTTCGCGAAAACCGCCACAAAGCGCTTAATCCCATCTTTATCTACCAATCTGTTTTTACATGCACCAGGTACAAATTTGCCTCTGATATCGATCATCCCGGAAAGAAAAAGAGCTGCGGCAAGGTCAATCAGCCCGGACCCGCAAATACCTAAAGGAGGAAGATCTTCTATTGTATGAATATTGAAACTCTGCGTCCTGTGATCGTAAGAAATCCTGTCGATCACTCCCGGTCCTGCCAGCATTCCCATTTTTGTTACTCCGCCTTCAAGGGCCGGCCCTGCAGCGCCAGCGCATGCGATAAGCCAGTTATTGTTTCCAAGTACGACCTCCGCATTTGTACCAACATCAACCAGAATAGAAGTATTTTCACTATGTCTGATGCCTGAATACAGGATTCCGGCCATAAGATCTCCTCCGAAATAACTTCCCGTATTTGGAAATATAAATACTTTTGCCGACTCATTTGCTTTTATCCCAAGCTCACGGGCATTTTGGCATCCTGGCCTGTTTATGACAGGAATATAGGGCTCTCTGATAAGATAATACGGGTTAAGTCCAAGTAAAAGATGTGTCATGGATGTATTGCCTGCCACTGAAATCAGGTAAATATCGGAAGGCATGATTTTGCATGATTTGCAAAGTTTATCTATGACACTGTTTATGCCGGTTACAATCAAATGTTTAAGAGAAATAAGGCCGTTTTCTTTTTCTGCAAAATGTATTCTTGTAAGAATGTCAGGCCCTATTGATATTTGAGGATTGCTGAAAGAATGCTCAGCCAGAGTCCGGCCGTCAAACAGGTTCAATAATCTTAATACGACCGTAGTTGTGCCGAGGTCAACCGCAAGTCCTGCGGCAGTATCTGTGTCTCTTCCGGTTATTCCGGCAAGATGCCATTTATTATGGTCTTTGAAAAATATACAACGCAGAATTAAATTGTTTTTGCGGATAAGTTCGGGAAGCTTTGCCAGTAGATAAATGTCTATGTCAATTAATTGTTCGCCTAAAGTATCTTTTACAGCCTTTTTAAAACGCTCCGCATCTGCTGTATTATCTTTAAGGGATGGGGCAGGTACTTTTATTTGCTTTATCCAGCTATTAGTAAGTTCGGCCATGCTTCAAGCTAAAGAAGAAGTTCCACTTCAGATACTATTTCTTTTATGACTTTGCCGGCATTTCCTTTGATAATATAATCGCTGATACTTCCTGTAAGCGGAGTATTTTCAGGGTTGATTTCTATTATCTTTGCTCCCGACTTTTTTGCATCTCCAGGTATATTTGAAGCCGGATATACAACTGCAGATGTTCCGACAACCAGCATGATCTCGCATTCACGGGAGATTTTACTTGAACGAAACAGATGTTGCGGCGGTATCATTTCTCCGAAGAAAACGCAGTCCGGTCTCAAAATGCCTCCGCATTCGCATTTGGGTGGAATCTCATCAAGGGAAACTTTGGCTGTTTCGATCTTTTTTGCACATTTAAGGCACCTCTGCAATGCGAAGGTGCCGTGGAATTCAATTACATCGGTATTTCCAGCAAGCTGATGAAGACCGTCAACGTTTTGGGTTATGATTGCACTAAGAATTCCGAGTTCTTCAAGCCTTGCAAGACCAATATGAGCATCATTCGGTCTGGCCTTTTCCACAACATCTTTCATCTCTCTTATGAGAATGTCCCATACTTTAGCAGGATCTCTCATAAAAGAATCGATGTGCGCAAACTCCATGGGGTCTATTTTTTCCCATATACCGCCTTTCCCCCTGAAAGGCGGTATGCCGCTTTCCACCGAAACACCGGCTCCGGTCAGAGCAATAACTTTTTTTGACTTTGCAAGATCTCTCGCTGTTTTTTTGATAAGATTTTCCATTCCACCCTAACTAACCCAACAACTTATGAACTCGTGAGCTATTTATTAGCTATTTTTTTCTTGCTTAACAATGATGTTATATTCTTTTTTTGCTCCCCTGTGAGCTTTTCAAACTTAAGCTCCACTCCGAATGGTTTTCTATTCACAACCTTTGAATTAACCATCACGGACTTTTTTTCTTTTTCATCCGAAATGGTAAGAACCACGTTTTGACCCATTGAAAATATTTCACCTGTAGTAATAAAGAGCCCCTCCGGGGTAAAATCTTCAACTAAGGCCATGCTTGAAATATCATCCGTATCAAATTCTACTATATAATGATTTGATATTTCCTGAATTTTTTCTTCCTGTATATCTGTATGAAGATGTTGCGCATCTTTTCTTATCTTCAAGACAATTAAAGTTATATTGTCATCTCCTCCCCGCTCATTGGCAAGATTGATCAGTATCCTGCATGCTTTTGATGGTGAATTATTTTGTATAATATCTATTAGTTCTTCGGGTTTTACTTTATCGCTGAGTCCGTCAGTACACAAAAGAACCATATCACCGTTAAATATTTTTATTTCACGAAAGTCAGGTTCAACTTCCTTTTTAATTCCTATAGCCCTTGTAATTGTGTGCCTGAATTTTTCCGAAAGAGGAGGCGCATCGGCCGAAGCAAAAGCTGCATATTCGGCCATAGCAGTATGCGGCACTGATAGCAGATCGATTTCATTATTGCGAACAAGGTAAATAGGACTGTCCCCCACGTTTGATGCAATCAGTGTATCGGATACAATGTAAACAGCAGAAACTGTTGAACCCATACCTTTATAAGCCGGCTCTTTTTTTGAAAGTCTATAAACCTGGCTGTTGGCCTCTAGTAAACATGATATAAGCCATGATGCCTGCATTGAAATGTTTTTAATCGGCTTGATGTTATCATTATTACCGCCAAAATACTGGTTCATCATCTTTTTAACAGTATCCGCAACAAGCTTGCTTGCTACTTCTCCGGCATTATGACCGCCCATTCCGTCCGCAACTAAAAAAAGGCAATTGTCTTTATCGATAAAATAGGAATCTTCATTTCCTGTTCTCTTTTTGCCGATATCAGTAGTTCCCGCCGATTCAATTTTTATCATTTTCGAATAAATTATTGATTATTAAATGTAAAGTTAGGTTTTAGAAAATGGTTGTCAGGATTCTCCTGTAAATCGGTTAACAAGGGTTAAAGCAAAATTTTTAAAAAACAGCAGCTGTATTGATTCTGAAGAGTTATCAAGAAGCGGAGCGTTTATTACCAGAAGTATGCAATCAGTTTCAGCAACAACAGTAGCGGTCCTGGCTCGCCCGCTTATGTAAGCCATTTCTCCAAAACATTCTCCCTGTCCAACGGATGCAATACCTTTATTATTTTTTAATATCGAAACCTTACCACTCAAGATTATATAAAAGGTATCATCTATTTCACCCTCGCTTACTATTATTTTCCCTTTGCGTACTTTTGATATTCTACTGACAGAAAGCAGCTCCTTTATATGTTTTTTTGTAAAGCTTTTAAAAAAGGGAAGATGGTTTATAAATCCAATAATATCATTTACTCTTTCATTACCTTGTGATCCAGCCAGCCCTCTTTGTGCCACTCTTAAATCATAAGCAAGCTCCATGCAACTCTGGTAACGATCTCCCGGATTTTTAGCAAGGGTTTTTTGCATTATCTCGTCAATAATTTTTGGCACCCCGCTTCTGACATTCGACACTGGCTCTGGATTGTCATTATTGATTTTATACATTATGGAAAAATGGTTATCTCCCGGAAAAGCTTTAATCCCTGTTAGCATTTCATAAAAAACGCACCCTAAAGAAAATATATCACTTATTGCAGAAACCTTTGAATCTTTCAATTGTTCCGGCGACATATACCTAGGTGTTCCCATTAGTGCCATATCTAATGTTGCTTCGGAAACATGGGCAATGCTAAAATCAGTAATTTTTGGAAACAAGGCAGAATCAAGCATAATATTTGTTGGTTTTATGTCTCTGTGTATAACTTTCTGTTTATGGGCGTAATCTAGAGCGTTGCATACATTTATTATGATTTTGAGGACGGTGTTTACAGGAAGAAGGTTCACTTTTTTACAGTATTTTTTAAGAGTGTCGCCTTTAACATATTCCATTGCCATATAACAGTAGTCTTTGTAAATACCGGCGTCATATATTGAAACAATATTAGGGTGACTGAGCCTGCCGGCAGATTGCGCTTCAACAAAAAAATGGCTTTTTTCTTTATCTGTATTAAACTTGGAAAGTTTTATAGCTAAAATTCTTTTTATATAAGGATCCAGCCCCATATAAACTACGCCGGAACCTCCCTGTCCCAGCTTGCGTATAATTTTATATCTCCCAACCGTATCTATATTATCAAGATCTTTGCCTGGCACAGGTTTATCATCTACAGTATCTTCATTCATTAAAAAAGCCTTGGTTGATAGTAAAAAATCTTTGATATTATAGAATAAACCTCGTATTACATGTAACACCTATATATTCTGTGTCGTAACCTTTTTCGGCAGCAGTCTGATTGCATATTTCAACAATTTTATTCATTTCCTGATCAGTACGTTCCTGATTATGATGAAAAAGACCTAGTTTCTTGACTCCCGCTTCAAAAGACATAGAAAGAACATCTGTATAAACTGAGTGTCCCCATTCTATTTTTCGTTCATATTCTTCTGGCGTATATTCTGCGTCATGAACAAGAAGATCAGCATACTTGGAAAACTCGATATAAGATTTCATGGGAAGGCCACCGTTATGGATAAAACCAAGTTCATTATCTGTTATAAAAACAAAGGTTTTCCCATCTTCTATGAACTTATAACCACTTCCGTTGTTAGGATGGCTTAATGGAATAGGAATTATTTTAACTGAGCCTATTTCAAACTCAGTCGGGCATGCATCAATATATACTATTTTTGCTTTTAAATCGGAATATTTTACAGGAAAATTTGGCGGGGCCATCACTTTTGAAAGTATAGTTTCAACGAATTTGCTATGAAAGGGGCACCTGTGCATATAAAATTCTGCCTGTTTTGAATAAAGAGGTTTGAAGAAAGGAAAACCCATCAGGTGGTCCCAGTGCGCGTGAGTAAATATAAAGTTATATTTATAGAGGTTATTTTCTATAAGATGATTGCCAAGCCGTCTTATACCAGTACCGGCATCAATTATAATAATATCATTGCTTTTAGTACATATTTCTATGCACGTTGTATCTCCGCCATACATCAGATATTCCTTACCGGAGACAGGTATTGAACCTCTTGACCCCCAGCATTTAATATTCATATTCAACCTTTTCCTTTGAAGAAGTTTTATTGCACTATTTTTCCTAAAAAGGTTTTCCAGATGCCTGCATGTTCCCATCTATTTATTATTTTAACAGGTAGTTTGAATAAGCAAGACTCTATTTCTTCTGCCTCATTTTTAAGCAAGCCTGATAAAATAAAAAGCTTTTTATCTAAAAACTCTTCTGCTTGAACAAGTTGGCAAATAATATCATAATGAATATTCGCAATCAGAAGATCTGCCGGAAACTTTATAAATTCCTGGGCTAAACCTTGCACTGTAATTATCCGATCTTCCATAGCATTCAACAAAATATTCTTTTTCGCTGTGTCAGCGGAAAGATAATTTATATCAACAGCTATAGTTCTTTGGCTACCAAGGTATGCGGCAACAATTGACAGCAAGCCTGTTCCTGTACCTAAATCGATAACAGTTTCGATGCTAAATTCAGCAAACGCCAATTCAAGCGCTTCGATACAATCATGTGTTGTCGGATGAGTGCCAGCACCAAAAACAACACCCGGATCAATAATTATATTTACTTTTCTGTCAGGATTACAGTGTCTATCCCAAGGGGTGGTTATGCTGAACCGTCCTATATTAACAGGAGAAAATGTTTTTCCCTGCCACCTATCATATGTCATTTCATGTTTATCTATTAGTATCAGACCGGGTTGGGTATCCAAAAGCATTTCAATTTTTTCATAAGATGGATTTTTAAAGAAAAGAAATGAAAAATTATCCTCCTCCCAATTACCAATGAAATCAGAACCAAAAATTTCCAAATCAGGTTTTATCCGTCCTTCAATAGAATATATATAAAGATATTTATAGGGAATATCTGCTGTTATATTACAAAACTGCATTATTTGATTATCCTGTCAAATATCTCAAACACTGCTTTAACCATGTAGTTATCAACTGGCAACTCTATTGACGGCATACCTTTCAAATCATATTCATAAAGCGCTTTATCTTCAGGTATTGCTCCGGCAAACTGTATGCCTGCATTTTTAATCATATTCAGTATCTCATCAGATGGTTCTTCTTTACAGCGATTCATAATGATATAACTTTGACCGACGCCTATATTAAGATTTTTTGCAAGATCACTGATTCTAAAAGCAGCCTGAAGTCCACGCCTTGAGGTATCTGAAACTATAAGAAGTATATCAACGTTTTTTGTGGTAAGGCGGCTGATATGCTCCATGCCTGCTTCATTATCAATAACAATATATGGATAATTATCAGTCAGTCGTTCAAGAAATCCTGTTAAGAGAGTGTTGGCAGCGCAATAGCAGCCGGCTCCTTCGGGTTGGCCCATTACGATAAGATCATGCCCCGAAGCTTCAACAATAGCATGCTCAAGTTTCATAGACATAAACACATCTTTTGTCATCCCCCCCGGCACTACTCCCTTTTTCATCTCTTCTCTGGCATTTCCAAGAGTTTCTGCTACTTTTAGACCAAGAACTTCATTTAAGTTGGCATTGGAATCAGCATCAACAGCAAGAACAGGGGTTTTCCCCTTTGTAGCTAAATATTTGATAAGCAATCCACTAATTGTTGTTTTGCCAGTACCGCCCTTTCCGGCGAGAGCTATAGAAAATGACATTTATATGCGGTTCCTTAATATGTAATTTTATATTTACGATACTATTATTATGTTTTTTGCTTAATATCAGTAAGTAAGATATATATTAAAAACAGTCAAGCAACTTTTAACAACGCAGAAACTATAACGGCTTCGTAAATGCCCACATGAAAATTATTACGAAGCCGTTATAGTTAATATATCTTTTATGGTTGATTACAATTGCATAAAATTGTATATAAAACTTTATACTATCGTGTAACCCGGCCCTTCTCCTCCCTCGGGGCATGTCCATTTAATATTTCTGTATGGATCTTTAACGTCGCAAGTTTTGCAATGCAGGCAATTTGAAAAATTCAGTTTGAGCTTCGGTTTTCCTGTTTTTTCATCCACTTCCATTTCATAAACATTGCCCGGACAAAATCTTGTGCATGGAGATTTATATTTCTTATAACATTCATTTACACATACATCCATATCATGCACAATAATATGGCATGGCTGATCTTCCCTGTGCGCAGCTTTTGAGAGAAAAACACCTGTCAGCTTATCAACGAACAGGGCACCGTCATAGGCAATCTTTTTTGTGTCGGCTTTAACGTTTGTCCCTAAAGGTTTCAGCGTTGTACAATCCTCTTCGGTACTCATGTTATCAACAATGCCGCGCCCTTTAGTAACATACTGAGAACCGAGATGAATAAGCTTGATTATGCCTTTTTTGGCGAGAGCAGGCGCAAAATTTCTTCCTTCATACATTTCTTCCTTAAGCCAGCTTTTATCATAAAGAGACTGATAGGCGCTTAACGCTTCGGCATTGAAGCTGTTTTCCTGAAAGGCTTTTATAATTGCTTCCGCTGCAAGCATACCCGATTTCATTGAAACATGAATTCCTTTCAATGCCGGAGGGCTCTGGATAGCAGCACATCCACCTATAAAAAGAGCTCCGTTAACAAAAAGCTTGGGCATTGTATTATATCCGCCGTTAGAAACAGTTCGGGCGCCCTGTTCAATCACTTTGCCGCCCTTTATTACTTCCGATACGAATGGATGGGTTTTAAATTTCATAAATTCAATATATATATCAAGCATCGGATCTTCATAGGAAAGTCCGATAAGAAAACCTATTGCAACTTTATTGTCGCTCATTTGATATATAAAGCCTCCGCCGGGGGTATCCATGCCAAGCGGATAGCCAAGCGTATGTATGTCGTTGCTTTTGCTTGTGCTAAAATAATTATTTTCCGGAAGCTGAATTACTTCCTTAATGCCGGTTTCATAGACCTGGGGCATTTTGCCTGAAAAGATATCAAGTTTTTTGGATATATCCTGCACCAGACTTCCTCTTGCGCCTTCTCCAAAAACGGTTACCTTTGCCATAAGATCAATTCCCTGCTCGAAATTGCCTTTGGGTTTGCCGTCCTTGTCAAGCCCTTTATCCCCTGTCCGCACTCCAACAATAGTTTTTCCATTACTGTCATATAATACTTCTTTTCCTGCAAAACCCGGAAAAATATTAACGCCAAGTTCCATAGCTATGTCACCAAGCCATCTTGTGAACCTTGACAGGCTTATGATATAAAATCCAGTATTATGCATTTGTTTTGGCGCCATTGGAAGACGTTTGAAAGAAGTTTCAGTGAGAAAAACGAACTCATCTCCTCTTACAACTGTTTCAAGCGGACATTCTTTCTCCTTAAAATCCGGAATAAGCTCATTTAATGCAATCGGATTTAATACTGCTCCGCTTAATGCATGAGATCCGATTTCAGCTCCCTTTTCTAAAAGAGCCACTTCAAGGTTGATGTTATTTTTTTGAGCAAGCTGCATCAGCCTGATTGCTCCTGCCAGCGATGCAGGGCCACCTCCTACAAACAGCACGTCAAATTCGATTTTTTCTCTTGTATCATCCATCTTTTCCACCTTTTTATATTTGTGAATATTTTATATAAAAGAATAATATGCCCTATTACAGTATAGAGTACAAATATGCAAGCTAATTATATGTTTTCATCAGGGTAACCGCTTTTGGGCTTACGCATTTTATCTCTACATTCTTAAAATTTATTCCGTCAGACTTTAAATAACGCTTGATAGATTTTTTCCCTTGACGTAAAATATGACCTGATGTATAGAGAACGAACGCTTGTTAGTGTTTTAATATAGCTATCGCTATTAA
>DYJH01000094.1 GCA_020723255.1 Desulfonema limicola
TGGATCAGTTCATGTCAATTGCCAACGATCCGCGCTCCTGGCTTACAAAATGGAAAAAGGATACAGGCAAAAAAATTATTGGCTGTGTGCCGATGGCTATTCCGGAAGAGATCATTCATGCCGCCGGAATGTTGCCCGTTACCTTGTTGGGAACGCATGAAGCAATTGATATGGCTGATAAATTTGTACATCCTTATATCTGCCACTCAGTGCGCGGAAATTTCGATCT
This sequence comes from Desulfonema limicola, assembly GCA_020723255.1. Lineage (GTDB taxonomy): Bacteria > Desulfobacterota > Desulfobacteria > Desulfobacterales > RPRI01 > RPRI01. Next base: position 230 of record DYJH01000094.1, read on the forward strand.
CAGCCTCAAAGGAGATTTGGAGTATCTGGACGGGATGATTTTTTCAGACTTCTGCATTACCGTTCAAATGGTTTCCGACATATGGAGAATCCATAATCCTGATCTTTTTTATCACTACCTCGTTCTGCCTAAGAATGTAAAAGCGCTGTACGCCGCAAAGTATTTGCTCCATCAATACAAGTCATTGAAGACTGCGTTGGAAGAATTGGGCGGACAGAAGATATCCGAAGACTCTCTTAAAAACAGTATTTCCGAATACAATGAGAACCGGTTTCTGTTACACCGCCTGTACCAATTGCGCAGGGAATATCCGCCAATTATGAAGGCAAGTTATTTAGCAACGGTGGTTGCCTCCGGCATGCTGATGCCTAAAGAAAAGCACAATCATTTATTATCTCAACTTCTTAATGAAATTAATCCGCCTCAGCAGCCTTCGGATTATAAGCCAAGAATTATCATATCAGGTTATCTTTGCAATATGCCTGAGTTGGATATTTTGGATCTCATTGAGGAATTGGGGGTAGAGATAATCGATGACGATCTTTATGCAGGCCGGAGGTATTTTCATATTCCGGTTGATGTGGATCTTGACCCGTTTGAGGCCCTGGTTCAGCGCTATATTCACGATGTGCCATGTCCCACCAAACTCTATTCCAAAGATGATTGGGCTGATTATTTGTTTAAACTAACAAAAGAAGCAAAGGCCGAAGGAGTGGTGCACTTCGTTATCAAGTATTGCGAAGCGCATCTTTATGATATTCAATCTGTAACGAAAATACTGTCTGATAAGGGTGTCCCGAGTCTTGTAATCGATGTGAGCCAAAGAGGCGCTAGCGGGCAAATCAGGACCAGGCTCCAGGCATTTATTGAGACATTGTGAGAGAAGATATGATAGCTGAAGTTCGCCCTATAAAGGTTACGGAAAAATTGCCTGGTTTAGTGGATAAATACTGGCAGGATGTGTGGGCAAGCAAAAAGGACGGTAAATTGGTAGCCTGGTGCTCAGGCAGATTTCCTTTTCATCTTTTAAGAGATCTGGGCATAACAACGGTCTGGCCCGAAGGCTATGGCATAACCTGTGGCGCAGCAGGCGTCAGCACGGATTTGTGTCAGCGCGCAGAAGCTGCCGGTTATTCACCCGATCTTTGTTCCGTTGTTCGTACTTTCATCGGCGGCAGTCTGAGCAATCAGCAAAGCGAAGTATCGGTTGCGCTTCCTTACGGGGGGTTTCCTCAGCCGGACCTTTTGTTCTGCTATACATACTGCCCCGGGATCTACAAAATGTGGGAAGAGTATAGCCGCGTTTATAATGTTCCCCTTTGGGTCGTGGAAGAACCATACCTGAATGACGCACTTGGTAAGGAGGAGATTTCTTATCATATAAATAATGTCATGGAAGAGCTTCAGGCGGTGATCAAGGATGTGGAAAAGCTCACCGGGCGCCGTCTCGACTATGACCGGGTTAGCGAAAGTCTGGTACTTGAGCGGGAAGCAGGCAGATTGTGGTGGGATTGTCTGGAAATGAGCAAAAATATTCCCGCCCCCTTTAGTGTTTTTGATGCTCAGACGCACATGTTCCCTTATTATATGCAACGAGGCAGAATTGAGGCTGTTGACTACTATAAAGAACTAAAAGCGGAACTCACCGACAGGACGGCCCATAATATTATGACTATGGTCCCGGAAGAAAAATACCGTCTCTACTGGGATAACCTGCCTATTTATCATAAAATAGAAGATCATATTAAGAAATTTGCTTCTTACGGCGCTGTTCCCGTTGTGGCTCAATATTCGTTTTTCTTCGGTTTTTTCCCGGATTCTGATCCCGAAAAAAACCCTCTGAAAACCTCTGTCGAGCTTCTTATGTTAAATCCCTTCAACCGGGGTTTAAAAGGTAAAATTGATTCCATTGCCAGGCTGGTTGAAGATTACAAAGTGGATGGACTTGTAATGCAGCGAAGCAGAACCTGTCAGCGGGTCAATATAGGCCAGGATGATATTATTGAGGCATTAACTAAGAAAACAGGCTTGCCTGTTGTAATTATCGAAGGTGATAATTGTGACACGAGGCTTTACTCTGATTCCGAGTTTAACAGCAAGATTGATGCCTTCATGGAAATATTGGAACAACGAGGATCGAAAGGAGGGACCAATGGGTAAACTTGATGGTAAAGTTGTAATCGTTACCGGAGCCGGGCGTGGGATCGGCAAGGGTATTGCTCTGCATCTTGCTAAAGAAGATGCCAAAGTTGTAGTCGCATCGCGCAATAAAGATACAGTAGATGATGTTGTCCGGCAAATACACGATATGAAGAAATCAGCAGTAGGTGTAACTGTCGATGTCGGAAACAGAGAACAGGTAAACCGTATGGTGGAGCGGGCGGTGAAAGCATTTGGTCCGGTTGAAGTTCTGGTTAATGTAGCTCAGTCTTGGGGCAGTCCAAATCGCCACGACTTGTCACCGCCTGAGACCCCTTTGGAGGAGATCCCTGAGGAAGAGTGGGATCATACTTTCCGAACAGGACTCAAAGGCACCCTCTATGGTATGACAGCAGTGTTTCCGTCTATGAAAGAACACAGATGGGGTAGAATCATTAACTTTGGTTCACCGCTGGCTATGGCCGGAAAGGCCCGCATGGCTGCTTACAATATCACCAAGGAGGCAATCCGTAGTCTGTCGCTCACAGCAGCACACGAGTGGGCTGCATATGGAATTACCGTAAACTGCATTTTACCGGCTATTTTGACTGACTCCATGAAGGATCACTTTCAGGATCAGGCTGTATTGGAAGCGTTTATGAAGCAACTGCCGATGGGGCGGCTTGGTGATCCCGAAAAAGATGCCGGAGGATTGGTTGCTTTTCTGGCTAGCGACGACGCTTCTTACCTTACCGGCTTGTCCATCATACTTGATGGCGGTGCCGCACATTAAAAAAAAGGAGATAATAAGATTTTTGCTAAATCCTTAGACCCGATGATAGAAGAATTTATCGCTTATCCTATTGTGCAGATTTGTTGGGCTGTTGAAGATGTGGACATCGCTGTCAGGCGTTGGGTCGAGATAATGGGTGCTGGACCGTTTTTTGTTATGCGTCATATCCCACTTGTCAATGTCACCTACTGTGGCATCCCTGGTACCTATGATCACTCAGCAGCGCTAGGCCAGTGTGGAAACGTACAGATCGAACTTCATCAGCAACACTGTGATTCTCCTTCGGCTGCTAAAGAATTGTTTGCACCCGGCGAGTACGGGATACTCCATATGACATGGTGTGTAAATGATGTGGATCTTGAGATTCAGCGGATGAAATATTTGGGTTTCCCAATGATTTTTACATGCGGATCAGGAACTGACTTGTATACAGCATGGTTTGATACCCGATCACTATTTGGCACCTATATCGAAGTTTATCAAGACAACCCTTTCATAAGTCAGTCTTACGATGCTGTCCGTAAAGCATCCATTGGATGGAATGGAGATAATGCCCTTCGCCCTATGGAATTACTCTCTGAATTTTTTGCTTCATGAATACCTGAGCGAGTTAGTCATTCCGGCGAAGGTCGGCTCGAAGAAAGGGCACCCTTAACCCAGTATTTTCAATCTATTCTGGATGCCGGACCGAGTTAGGCATGACGGTTTGGGGACTTTTTACAGATCCATCATACTTAATTTAGATGAAAAAAGGTAATAAAGACAATGATCAAAGTAATAGCTTTAGGCAAAAAGAGGCCTGGAATATCGCAAGAAGAATTCTCCAGACATTGGCGTGAAATACATGTGCCACTAGCGAAAAAGTATATGACTCAACTATGCATTAAGAAATATATTCAGAATCATATCATAAGTGAGCCTGGTGCTTCAGACCCGGAATTTTCCGGTATTACTGAAGTATGGTATGAGAACATGGAAGAATTCAATGCAGGCACGAACTTTTGGAACTCAGAGGCTGGTAAGGTGATCCGTGATGATGAAGATAGTTTCATCGACAGAAGCACGATGAAATTTATCATCGTTGAAGAGAACGTTGTGTTCTGAATTTCGTTGGATGTGTTAGATTCAAAGTAAATGTGAGATGGGCACGGGTTAATTATAAATTGGCTTTTTATTTTGCTTAAGAAGGATTAATTTTAATATGAAAATGTATTCCAAAGACGGGATAGAAATGATGCACATGAAATCGCTTATTCGGGAAGGGGATAATTTGGTTGTAAATAGTAAGGTGATGAAAAGCATGTCCATGATAGTATGCCTGAAACCGGAAGATCTCTGGGAGGCTAGGCATATTATGTCTTGGCCGGTCATCTGGTATCTGCCGATAATGTTTATCAAAGGCATTTGGAGAACCTGGCGTAAAGGTAAAAATTGAGCAATAATTGTTCAAAAGGAGGCTTGTGATGGCAAAGGAAAGTGAGCATTGGGATGTTGAAGGTGATATTGTGGTGGTTGGTTCCGGTAGCGGAGCTCTGACGTCCGCTATTGTGGGACGGGAGTATGGGAAGCGTGTGACGCTGCTGGAGTGCACAGATAAGCTGGGGGGCGGAACAGCATACTCAGGAGGAATGGTCTGGGTAGCAAATAACCACCACATGAAGGAACTAAGTATTGATGACTCGCGGGAGGATGCGCTAGCTTACCTTCATTCAATAGGTGGCGGGCGGACTGTTGAGGATATGGCACAGGCCTTTGTCGATTACGGGCCACAGATGCTGAAGTATATAGAAGATAAAACAGGTCTGGAAATGGAGGTAATTCGCCCATGCCCTGATTACTATGCTGAGCTTCCAGGAGGTAAGATGGAAGGACGGTACATGGTGCCAAAGCTTTATGATACTAAGAAGCTTGGAGATTGGCAGCCGATATTGCGCACCTCACCACACTTTCCTTTTGCTGCAAGCTTTTCTGAAATGGAAGCGTGGGGTGGCTTCACCAAAATGCGTGATTGGGATTGGGAACTAATCGGCCAACGTATACAGCAGGGTATCGTTGGCTTCGGGATTTCTCTCATTGCCCCTCTTATGAAGGCATGCATTGACCGTAACGTAAATATCATGTTGCAGACAAGAGCTATTAAACTTCTCCAGGATGACAACGGACGCGTTGTCGGTGTTGAAGCAAAACAGGATAATGGCCAAAGCCTTTCTGTACAAGGCAAGCTGGGTGTCATTTTAGCCTGCGGCGGTTATGAATGGAACAAGGAGCTAAGGCTTCGCACCGGTTCACCGACTACTGAGGCTTTCTCGGTGCCTTCAAACCGGGGAGACGGACACCTCATGGCTTTGGAGATAGGAGCGGGTTGGGTGCAGTTGGATGACGGTTCCGGGCCCTGCCTTAGCATCCCGGATGACGAACATGATGATGGGCAACAACTATATCGGCTTTTTAACCTGGAACCTGCCCGTCCACATTTGATAATGGTCAACCGTCAGGGCAAACGATTCGGCGATGAGGCTTTCTGGCGGTCTTTTGACCAGGCATCGATCCGTTTTGATGCTACAACTCAGAGCTATCCCAATTTACCCTACTTCGGGATTTTTGATCAAAACTGTAAAGACAAATATGCCATTGGAACCAGTATGCCCGGTGACGAGGCTCCCGGTTGGATGATCCGTGCGCAGAGTATCCGCGAACTTGCTGTGAAAATGGAAATTGATCCCGACAACCTTGAAGAGACTGTAACTACGTTCAACAAATACTCCATGGAAGGGAGAGATCCTTTCTTCCATCGTGGAGAGGCTGCCTACGACCGTCACTGGGGCGATCATGAACAGAAGCCGAACCCGACGCTTGGCCCGATAGAAAAACCGCCCTATTATGGAATAAAACTTGTTCGTGGTTGTGCCGGCACCAGATCCGGTTTGCTTACGAACAACAAAGCCCAGGTCATCAATGTTCGTGGAGCGGCTATCCACGGCCTCTATGCTGTTCCAAACGTCGCGGCGCATTTGGCTATGGGGCTTGGTTATACGAGCGGCATGAACCATGCGCAAAGCATGATCTTCGGCTACATCGCTACGATGCATATGACTGAATGACAGAAAAAAGGGGGCTCATCGGCATGAATCAGGTTACATTCTATATTCCTTATGCTCCACGAAGAATCGCTCTTTTGCGAAGGGAGTTTGTTTTGACAAAAGCCCATAATGCATCTAACTCGACTTGAGTAACACCTATCCTCTTTGTGAGCAAATCCTCTATTTTATCACTCTGTTCAGCGGCAAGCTCCAGCCAGTTTCGAAGAGTATTCCGCTTCACACCTAATGTTTTTTCCACGCTTCGGAGAGACTTCCCTTTGGCCAAAAGCTTGAGAGCCGTCAGAACCCTTTCTTCGGGAGATCGGAGTTTATATAATAGGCTCTCTGTTCTGCTGCAAAAAGATTTGCCGCATTGTCTGCAAATAAATCTGCGACCGATTGTTCCGTCTTTCCTCCGATATGTTCCGTTGGAAACGATATTATCCTCTTGCCTTTTACTATTTTGAGCACATTGCGGATTCGGGCAGGACTCAGTCTTTGACTTATCTATCTGGTTTTCCACTTTTTTTTGATCATCCTGTTTATCCCCGACCCGGAAAACAGGCTGGCTCAAGAAGGGATATTTATCAACTGTTAAAGAGCCATCCTCAGACTTATTCCGTGATGAATATTTTTTGGCCGGTTGCTTGACACTATTTTGTTTTTGAGCCGGAATAGCTGGTAACCCTTCCTGTTTGAGCTCTCTGGTCAAATTCTTAGCTCCCGTTTTCTTATTACACTGTTCAATCCCCAAAGCCTCTCGAGGTCCGGCGGCTCTCAAATGAAGATGCAGTTCAACCTCAAAGATCGCAGGAAACATTTTTCCGCTCATATTTGAATATTTCCTTACTAACCTGTAGCCCAGATTTTTATTCATTTCTCTCACATTTGTGGGTGAACAGCTAGCAATCAGGAACCTCTCTTTCTTTTCTATTTTAGAAAGGTATTGGATAGAATCTTTAAGCATGCAGTATGCAACATTCAAACTGGCCGCATATTGGGAATAATAGAATAAAACCCCTTCATTCAGGGCTATAATGTCACAAATTTTTTCGGTAGTCAGATAGTTTTCAAGGCCATTTTGTGTTTTGAGTTCCTGATATACATTCGCTTTTATGGGTAAACAGATCAGATGACCAACATAATGGCCCCAAGAGTCAAAGATAATGAAATTCTGATCAGGAAGCACCAAACTAGCTCTCTTGATCACATCCCTTTCCAATGGTGTCTTCGTACCGTAAGTATCCTGATGACATTTCAAAATCATGTTAATGTGCCTGTCTTTTGTAATGGGTTCAGACTTTACAAGAATCCTATCCCCCGGTTTTTCGCGGTATTTTAACAAATCCAGGGACGAAAGCTGTGGTTCTTCGAAAAATGAGTACGCAAATCGCCTTTTCCGTAAGGAATACCAGATGGGCTGCTCTGCATTAATTGCAACGCATGCATGCATCGGGATTCCGGTATATTCAGAAAGGTCGTGTAGGTTGTCAATTCGAGCACGGCAAAGATTTGCTTCCCATTTCTGCAATTCCCGAACGCTGATTCCGATTGATTCTGCGAGTTCCTCCTGGGTCATGGACCGCCATTGCCGGTAACCTTTGATTAGAGACCCAAGAGATTTGTAAAGTTTGAAGTCGTCAGGCGAATTCTTTTGTCGTGGTAATGAAATCATGGATGACATACATTCTCCTCAGGCACATTTAGAACTTTTGATTTATTCAAGTAAACCAATGCCTTTGGTTGTGATACTTAAAAATATTAAGTTTATCCGGAGTTATAGGGCAACAAAGTATAGCTCGTGTGAAATGGGAATGCAAATACAATATAGTTGTTCTACAGATTCTTTAAGGGAGCAGTAAGATGGGTATTTCTATGTTCAATTTGACAGATAGGGTAGCTATCGTGACAGGTGGTGGAAGGGGGATTGGCAGGGCCATAGCTTTGAGCTTTGCTGATGCAGGCGCTCATGTGATGATAGCTGCCCGTACGGTTGACGAAATAGAGGATACGGTTTCAGAGATCCGCGCAATTGGGGGAAACGCGCTAACAGTTCCAACCGATGTCAGAGTCAGCAGCCAGGTAGAACATATGGTGCAGAAAACTGTCGCAGAATTCGGGAGAATCGACATACTGGTCAACAATGCCGGCAGTGGGTTCGCATGGAATCCTGTCCTGGAGATGAGCGAAGTTGGTTGGGATGACGACATCCTGTTGAACTTAAAAAGCGTCTTTCTATGCAGCAGAGCGGTGGGCAAGGTCATGGTCAAACAAAAAAAGGGCAACATAATAAATATTGGCTCACAAGCGGCAGCGCTTCCCGGGCCGGGAGTGGCCGCTTACCGGGCAGCTAAGGCAGGTGTCAGCCAATTTACCCGTACACTATCGTCGGAGTTAGGACCTCATAATATCCGGGTAAATGAGATTATGCTCGGCATCAACGAGACTTCACACACCATGCGCTGGTTAGCACCGCAACCTCAGATCCAGCAAAGCCTGCTGAGTCAAATTGCTCTAGGGCGCTTCGGCCAACCCCGGGACGTAGCAGGAGCCGCCATCTATCTTGCTTCTGATGCCTCGGCCTACGTCAGCGGAGCAACTATTCTCGTTAACGGGGGCTTTCACGTTTAACCGGTCAGACTTTATCCGTTGATGGCGGAGACAGTACGCCATGACAGTGAAATAAGGAATGGTTAATATAACAATTAAGATAGGGAAAAACCAAAAAAGGGGGTGAAAAGTTAACAAGTAGGTGGGGGTATATCTTTTTTAAAAACTTAAATTTAAGGAGAAAAGATATGAGAAGAAAAAGATGTGTTAAAGCAGGCTTTTTTGTAGTTGTCATACTGGCTATTTTGGGTATTTTCTTTTCAAATGCCGCTGCAGAGATGACCTCAAGTTTCCATGGTTATTTTGAATCCAATTTTATTTTACGTGATGCAGATGGCCTTCAGCACGGTTTTTTCGATGAAGCTTATGGAGTTCAGCAGAGAAATACCTTAAAGTTCGACATTGACATTGATCCGGATATGAGATGGGGCTCTTTTAAGGTGGAAAAGGTCCATTTAACTTACCGGGGCGCCTATGATTCGATTTTTGATCTTGCTGCGCACAGATATAACATCAAAGAGAATATTGGCGCTTCAAGATTCGATTATGGATTGAAAGACATCAGGTTTGAGAATGATTTGAGAGAAGCATTTATCGATTTTGCCTATAATGGCGATCTCGGCATGGCTTTTTTCAGGCCTGGAAGGCAGATTGTTTCTTGGGGTGAGGGCATGCTCGAAACCCTCAATGACGTTATCAATCCGCCGGATAATTCTTATGCTATGTTTTTTCAAAGTCCGGATGATGTAAAAACTCCTCTCTGGATGGGTCGGTTAAATTACAACATTCCACGCATTTCAAGTTTGCCCGGTTTAAACCTCAATTTTGATTTTTTGTGGATTCCGGATATAAGGCCGAGCCAGCTTGGGCCTCGAGACTCTGTTGCGGGCAACCTGAAAGCCGGTTTAGAGGCTCCTTATATAAATTGCATATCGCTTGTTGACCTGAGGGGTCTTAACGTCAGGGAGGATGTCCCTACCAATGAAAATGAATATGGTGTAAAAGTAAGTTCTGAAATCGGAGACAATCTTAGTCTTTCTTTACTTTATTTCAGGGACGTAGTCAACGATCCTGCGGTCCAGCTTAAGAATTGGGCAATGACACCTGGTGGACCGGCACCCTCACTGGCTTCATTTACACATAACAAGCAGCATGTTTATGGCGGTTATTTTAGTTATCAATTAGTGGCATTTGGTACATCGGCAGTTGTAAGGGGCGAAATTTCACATCATACAGCCTCTCCGATCGCTCTTGCAGCCGCGAATACCATTATGCAAGGGCCAGCAGCGAGGTTGCCTCCTAGTCAGTGGGTTGGTTTGACATATCTTTTAAAACCGGTAACAAAAACTACGCTTTCGTTTGACAAGGATGTGCGGATAAGATGGCTTTCTAATGGTGTGACAAAAATGTCATTTGAATGGCTGCATAAGGTGATCAACGAATGGGATGATCGTTTGGATAACACGTATTTTAAGTCCAGATCAACTAAAATAAGGGCAGACCGCAAAAACATAAGAGAACAGGATGTTTTCATGGTTCAGGTCATGACCTGGTGGTGGGCAGCCAAGGTAGGCCCAACGTTTGTAGCTGCATACAATCCCGGAAAACATGGAGAAGGCGGCACGGGAATGATTGCCCCTTCAATAAAATGGTATATTACCCCCAGTCTTTATAGCGATCTGAAACTACAGGCATTTTTCGGGGATACGAAATCCAGCTATAGTTTTGGGAGTCTTGTTAACACAAGCGAGGCAACATTCAAATTAGGATATGAATGGTAATATTTACAGCCGGAGGATCGTATCAACGATTTCTACAAGTACTGTAAGACGAGGCATGAAACAACAAGAGGAGGAAAAATGAGAATAATATTAATTAGTATTATTAAATACTTGTGTGCGCCAATGCTTTCCATGCTTGCTTTTATCATGGGTATCGGCGGTATCTCGCAGGCTGCGGATTTACCAACGGTAATCGACAAAACCAATTGCAGTCAATACAAAGACATACTAATTCCGTCTATGTACCGTGGGATTGAAAGGGGCGATTTTTTTATTACAACAGGAAATATAAATTTCAAATATAGACATACTGATGATTTTCATGCAGCGAGCGCGAAGAATAAAGGAAAATATGACCTATCTGCTGATGGATATTTGATCGATAAAAGTACCGGAAACTATCCGGAAGACCTTTACGGTTTTCCCTTTCCCGACATTGATCTTAAAGATCCCAATGCCGGGATAAAGATCATATATAACTTCGAGGGCCAGAGAAATCGTTTTATGGGCGCAAAAGAGAGAATGCATATACTATGGGTAAACAAAGTAAAGGATGAACGATTTATGACTGGCATTGATTACCGCCTTTATTTAGTAGGCCGGCCGCCAAGCCAGAAAATAATAAACCCCGAAAAGGTTTTGAACTACGAATTTCAAAGAGCTTTGGAACCGATGAGTATGAGAGGAACCAATACGATGTCCTACATTTATTGGGACAAAACTGAAGATAAAAGTTTTGCTTACGTTCCCGCCATTCGCAGGATTCGGAAAACCGGCTCTACGACAAGGTCTGACCCCTATATGGGCGGTGATTCATGGTTGGATATGAATTTCTTGTGGAGTGGTAAAACACCTTCGATGACATGGAAATATGTCGGAGAAAAAACAGTTCTTCTCCCTTTTACCAGTCTGAATATTCTTCCGGTACAGGATCTGCCCGATGGAAGTATAACCAAGTCATATCCCTATACTGGCACTCACATCAAATTAGGGTATGAAGATCCAAAGTGGAAGGGCACATCATGGGCGCCTCAAAATATTACCTATGTTCCAAGAAGAGTATGGATTGTGGAACAAAGGCCCAAAGATCCGTATTATAATTGGGGATTGCATATAAATTATATTGATCAGGAAACTTATGTCATATGGTGCAAGGAGGTATATGAGAAATCCGGCGAGTACCGGTCTTGGCACACTAATTATATGCACTATAGTGAGTCGCCGAGCGGTAAAAACACCGTTGGAGATTGGGATTTCAAAGTTGCTCTTGATGAAAAAATTCGTCATGCTTCAATTCAATCTCGATTTGCGGACCCGGAGTCGTCCACGTATTTACCTGCTAAGACATTGAATCCAACCTTTTTTACTGTGAATAATTTTTTAATGTTGTCTAAGTAGGGTGGATCGTAAGTTTTTATTGACGGGTTTGGATAGAAAATATTAATGTATTAATGAATGCGTTGTAAAAGGAGGTCAGAACCATGGTTGGTTTAGTTGATATCAAAAGTCTGTATGATCTCACCGGAAAAGCGGCAGTCGTGACCGGCGGCGCCGAGGGCATGGGTAAGGAGATCTGCCGTTTCCTGGCGAGCGCCGGCGCCTCGGTCGCCGTTGCCGACATTAACTATCCCTGGGCGGAAGATACTGCGCGAGAGATCAACGAGGTCGGCGGCCGGGCCAGCGCCTATGCGTTAGATGTTCGCGAAGAGCCGCAGGTCGTCCAGGTGGTGCAAGCCGTGAGACGCGAGTTCGGTCGGTTGGACATACTGGTCAATGTGGCCGGCATACAGGACCGCGAACTGCTCGGGGAGATCAGCCTGACCTTGTGGGACAAGATACACCACGTCAACCTTCGCGGGCCGTTTCTGACTATTCGCGAGGCAGCAAAGGTAATGCGCCGCGACAAATCCGGCGGACGTATAGTCAACATCTCATCGATGGGTTCCCTGCATCCGATCTTCGATGGGTTGGTCGCCTACAACGCCTCCAAGTCCGGACTAAACGGCCTGACACGCAACGCCGCATTTGAACTAGCCAGGGATGGCATAACCGTGAATGCGGTTCTGCCGGGCAATACTACCACAGCAGGCCAGGCCCGTGCGCCCGGGCCGCCCATTGACCCGGCACTTATCCCTAACTTGATTCCGCCACTGGGGAGGACCGGCAAGGTCTCGGATATCGCCGGAGCCGTGCTTTTCCTGGTTTCCCCCGCTGCTGAGTGGATCACCGGCCAGACCCTGGTGGTCGATGGCGGACATCTGATAAAATAAGGAGAGGACTATGTCCGAAATAGACCCGATTAAGTTTCACGCCAAATACGGCCCCTGGGCAGTCATCACCGGGGCCTCCGACGGCACGGGCGCAGCTTATGCCCACCAGCTTGCCGCCCTCGGACTAAATCTCGTTTTGATCGCCAGGCGGCCAGAGCCCTTGCTGGCACTGGCAACTGCGCTGGAGCAGGAGCATGGCATCCATACTCGCACTGCCAGCATAGACCTGTACGAGCCCGGTGCGGGGGCGCACGTTCTGGCTGCCGCTGAGGGCATGGAAGTCGGGCTCTATGTCTCGAACGCCGGGGCCGACGTGAACGGCTCCAGTTTTTTGGATGCACCGCTGAAGAGCTGGCTTCAATTGATCAACCGCAACGTCGCGGCCGTGGTCGAAACGTCCTATGGCTTTGCCCGGCCCATGTGTGAGCGCGGGCACGGTGGGTTGCTCCTGATGTCTTCAGGCACGGCTCTGGGCGGACAACCCGGGGCTGCGGTATATTGCGGGACCAAGGCCTTCGATATGAACTTCGCCGAAGCCCTATGGGCCGAGCTGCTGCCATTCGGGGTGGACGTGCTGAGCGGCGTCTGTCCGGTCATGGACACACCCAGCCTGCAGCGTCTTCTGGCACGACACGATCTCAAGGTGCCGGGCATCTACGATCCCGAGCAGGTGGTAGCCACCCTGCTGGCGACCCTTCCCTACGGACCGATCCACATTTTTCCATTCGGTCCTGAAGCCGACCTGGCGGCCCAGATCGAGCAGGCTCGCCGCCAACGCGTCGTGACGATGACCGAAGCCTCAAAGATGATCTTCGGCGAAGGCGGGAACTCCTCGAAATCAGAATGAGAATTCCGAAATGACCTGTTCAACCGTTTTTTAAGACCCTCTCCGATGCTCCAACCGGCCTTCGAGGGAATGACGGAAGATGATGTTTTCCGACTTAAAGAATACATGGGAGAAAAATCGCATGAAAACCGGCATGGAATTATATAAAGAACGTCTAAATAGGATTACAACCACGATCGAACTAGGCAAACCGGACAGGATGCCGGTGGTATTGATGGCGGATGCTTTTTGTGCAAGGCATATGGGTGTAAAAATGTCCGAATTCTGTACAAGTGTATCAAAGTCGAATGAAACCATCATAAAGTCACTTACTGAGCTGGGTGCCGACGGAAGCGAGCTTGTATTCATGTATGCGCCTTTATTGGCTATGGCATGGAATTCAAAGGTCAAGCTTCCCGGCCGTGAGCTGCCGGAAGATTCCATGTGGCAGGTCTTAGAATCCGGGCTCATGACGGTAGATGACTACGATACAATATTGGATAAAGGGTGGCTTAAATTTCTCGAAGTATTTTACCGGGAGCGACTGGATAATGTGATGGAAGCATCGCTACCGGAACTGGCAAAGGCGCCTCAGGCAGTTATGAATATGGTAAACGCAGGTTTGGTGCCATTCGCACCCGTCACTTTTTTGCATCCGATCGATACCATAAGCGGTGGACGATCCCTTGCTAAGTTTGCAATGGATATGCACAAAATGCCCGATAAAGTGGAGGCGGTTTTAAATATAGTAGCAGAGGGGTTGATTGAGGTATTAAAAACTCAGTTACAGAGCAAGCCGTTTGCAGTATTTATCGGCTCAGGCCGAGGAGGATGCGAATATATGTCCCAGAAACTCTGGGAAAGGCTTGTCTGGCCGCACTTGAAAAAAGCGGCACTTACCGCTATCGAGGCAGGCTCCTATGTGTTCTTTCATCTGGATACCCGTTGGGATCGTGATATTTCATATTTTCGCGAGATGCCTAAAGGCAAATGTGTGTGGGGCACGGATCATTCAACAGACATTTATAAGTTAAAAAAAGAGCTTGACGGCCATATGTGCATTTATGGCGATGTTCCCTCTCCCATGTTTACACTTGGCACACCACAAGAGGTATATGATTACGGTACGAAATTGATTCATGAGATAGGTCCTACAGGATTTATTCTTGCCCAGGCCTGTACGATACCGGCAAACGCAAAACTTGAGAATGTAAAAGCCATGATTT
>DYJH01000095.1 GCA_020723255.1 Desulfonema limicola
TTCACCGGCAGTGTCAAGACCCGCGCTGTATGCTTGGACAGATGTGCCGTAACCGCGAAGAACTGTTTGTCCGCTGTACTCAGTTGAGCTGGCAATCCGGTCAAGTTCGCTTTTCAGTGCAGTAATTTCATTGCTGATGTCAGTTGTGTTTGCAGCGGCATTTGCCGAGGTTCCCTGTGTCGTTAGTTCCTTCATACGGGTTAAAATATTAGTAATCTGGTCGTAGGCGCCTTCCGCAACCTGAAGCAGAGCAATGGCTTCAGAAGTATTTCTTGATGCCATTTTGTAGCTGGCTATATCCGCCCGCATTCCTGAAGAAACTGCCAGACCTGCTGCGTCATCTGCCGCCTTGTTAATCCGGTAACCGGATGAAAGCCTTTCCAGAGATTTGCTCATTCCTGAATCTGCAATCTGCAGGTTTCTGTGAGCATTCATTGCCGCGATGTTGTTTTGAATTCTTAATCCCATTTTTTAATCCTCCTTGATTTTATTTTGTTTTGCCGGTTATTCGGCTTAGTTATTTGGGCGTCCATGCCCAAAGCTTTAACGAATCATACCTCTAAGTTTTGCTTTAATCGCCTCCTTTGTCGGTATATTGAATCGCTTTAACCTTTAGCTCTACTATCGGCAAATGATGCGGCATACTTTAGCAAATTTTTATGAAATTATGAAATATGATGGACTCGTAAGAAGTCCATCAACAGGCCGAGGGCGAGTAAGCCCCGGCCTGGGGTGAGGGTGGAACCACTTGAATTTACTTCAAGTGGCGGGAGAGGGAATCCCTCTCCCGCTGAGTAAAAAGTCATTTTTTGACTTTTTACGATTTCATCAAATATGATGGACTCGTAAAAAGCAATTTTACACCGTATCGGCGTTCTATTATGAAACGAACCTATAAGATACCGGATGCCGGATCAAGTCCGGCATGACGAAAGATCGGATGGAACCAAAAGGAATAATTTTGGGTCAATATAATTGAACTATCTGTTTTTTTAAGCACATTTCAATCTGTGTAGGCTAACCTGACTATCTAAATGGTAGGCCTTGAAACAGCCGCCCAGGCATTTTTCAATTTCAGAGCAGTTGCTGCACATACTGTCAGTTTTAATCAAATCAATCTTGATAGCCTTTGCTTTTTGATACATTAAAGCAAGATCTTTGCTTGTAGTGCTTGCATTTATTTTACCACAGTAAACCGGAAACTGATTACAATGCCGTATGGCACCATCAATACCGATCCAGCTTGCACAGTTTGGGGAAAGGCATCTTATTATTTTATTATTATTTAAATTTGTATCGAGATATTGCCTTATATTTTTATTTGTCCAGAAACAAACGGGTATATGATGATCGCGTCCCAAATTAATAAAGCCCCATAACCTAAGCCTTCTTACAATATCGTATAGAATCTTCTGTAATTTTTCTTTGTTAAGAAAAATATTTTCCTGGGTATCCAGACTCAGAGCAATCCCGGAGCGAGACATAACCTTTTGACCCTGTTTTTGTAAAAGCCCGGCAAGGTTTCTCAATTTTGCAAATAGCAACTCAAAATTGGTTTTGGTATTAACTACCACATGAAATGTACGGTTAATATCTTTGTTCCACAAATAATTTTGATTGGTTAAATTTTTATTAGCAACAAAGAAATTGTAAGTCACTATATCGTTTGTTTGCCAGTTTAAGTTTTCCAGAATATCTTTTTTTATTCCATTAGTAAAAAGGCGCACCTGAGGAACTGCTTTATGGCAGAAATCAAATATTTCATAAAGATTGGGATGAAGCGTCGGTTCACCTCCCATAAGTTTGATTGCCGGAGCGCTGACGAGAGATAACGCCTTGTTAAAAGTTTCCATAGACATGTGTTTCCCGACCCTCATATTAGCGTTAAAACAATGGGGGCAGTTTGCATTGCAGTCTTCGGTTAAAATTATTCTGCATGTATTTTCTATTTCGTGTGCGTGTTCAATTGACATAATGTTAACTTTCGGTTTTTTCCCTGTTTATCTCTTCCCATGTATTATCAAGGTTAATGTATTCGTCCTTCCATATTTCTTCAGGTATTCTCAACGCGTCTCTTTTATAGTTAAAACCTTTCAACTTGTTTAACCAGACTCTGGCAGCTTCAGTTTCTACAGTTTCTCCTGTTATCATATTAGGCAAATGAGACAGAGATTCGTAATCGCCTTTAAAAAAGTCGATAAGAAAAAGAAGATATTCGAAACGGTCTTCTCCCAACAACTCTCCCTTCAGCCGAATAATAATATCTTCGGCTTCATCAAATTTCGATAGTATAATGGCAACGTTTGCCGAAAGAAGTAAAAGAGTTGAATCGTTTCCGAACTTGTTTATAATCATTGAAAGGTATTGTTCGGCTATATGCGGGTTTCTTTTTATGATTTCAATTTCCACCAGACCAACATGTGCCGGCATCCATTGCGGATTATATTCTATGGACTCATTAAAATGAATTTGTGCATCTTCCGTCTTGCCCCAATTTTGATACAACTCTCCCAGAGCTGATTTTAATCTATAAGTATATAGACCGTTACAAATCTCATTATCATAAGATGGTGTTTTGTAATCATAAAGTTTTTTGAATATTCGTTCTGATAATTCAAACTGATGAAGCTGTATCAAGCATTTTCCGTAACAAAGTTTTAACTCGTCCGAATATGGGAATATATCAAGACCCTCACGGCATAAAGCCTCTGCCGCAGATATTTCTCCTTTTTTTATATGATTTTCTGCGATAAGGCGATATCCTGTTAAGATCTGCGGAGTTTTTTTTCTTTCGTTAAATTCCATACCGCGAATAAAATTTACAAGCAGATATAACAGGTTGCCGCATTTATCGTATTCTTTGCGCTGTGAAAGCAAAGAAATATAATTGTATAAAGCAGTAAAATCTTCAGGATTTTCCGGTATTGCAATATTATTTATAATATTATTGTTGGGTAACATAAGTTGCACTTCCGATATCTAACATGAGGTTGGTTTTTTCCCTTAAAAGAGCAAATTTGGTTGAAAGTATGAGCTGACCTATAGTATTAAACCATTCTTTCAGCAGCAGAAAAGATTTCAGTTCGGCAAATTCGGGGTTGTAGAACCGGTCGTAAGCCATGTTTCGGCGCATTTCAAGATCAAAATGATAACCCTGAATAACCATTTCAAATGTGACAAATGAAGGATGTGATATTATCTTTGTCCGGATTTCATTCAGCTCCTTGGTAATAACATTAATCTTTTGCACAAGTTTTGGATTGGGCTTGTCCTCTACGATTAATTGATTCCGTTTAAGCACGGCATCAATTAATTCGATGCCTTTTTTGCAGTCGCCAATTGCAGAATCCAGGTCCAAAACAGATTTATCTACTATAGAGCAAACTCTCTTGATTTCGCCTGCCGGATCTTTTTGGCAGTCATTTTCTTTAGACCATATTCTCTTTAAATCGTAAGATGGATCAATAGTTTCTTTGCAGTAAGCATCGATTGCTTGTCTCAAACTCAATAAAATGGCCCCATCTATTCTGGCACCGCCTTCCGTGGCATTGATACAAAGACCGTCGAAATTTTTTATCTGAATTTCAAGAGACTTTTTCCCTTTATAAAAATCCTGTGTAGTATGAAGCAATTCGTTGTAATTTCCTTCTATTTCAATTGTACCTGTTTTATATTCATCCACATGGCCGAATACATGCCCTTTAACATGAGTTGCTTCAGACGGTTTGAATGAAAGATCCTGCCCTGCCATTATTATAGGGCTGCAACCAAGATATTGCGCAATATCAAAAGCAAAGTTTCCTACAAGGGGGCTGCCGCTTAAGGCTCCTTTTGGCATATCGAGCCAATCCATTATTTCTTTATAGCGGTGGGCAATAATCTTTGGGCCATCATAAGCATTGTAAGTTTCGGGAGCTGCCACGGGAGAAAAAACAAAATAAATATCATCCTGTTTGCCGAGGTTTAAAAAAAATGCATTAACCGGCGCTGTCCTTTCAATATTTGTAACAATATGAGGCCGGATTCCGATATCAAGAAGCGGTTTTAAAGCCGCATCAACAGCAATCAAAACGGCTTTGCTTCGCGCCTCTTTCAGCAGATGAATATTTTTATTTAACGAAGGCCCTGCGCCTATAACAATTCCAGGCTTTGATTTAAAAGCATCTTTAAAAGCAATTATGCCGGGATCTGCAATAAAAGGCCTGATATTGGAAATTGTCTGATATACACCAAGAAGAGCGTCATAAGGGTCATTCCCCAGATGCTGGAAGACATGCATTATAGCGTTTTTAAAGAAGTTATATACATCATTATAGTATTGTTTTTCAAAGAAATGAACCGCCGGCATTATTATAAACTTCAAACTTCTTCCAAATTCCAGAATACCCGGATTTTTAGCAATATAGTTTCTGAACTCAAAATATAGCTCCTGCGGTTGTTTCCCGATAAAAAATTCAATATCGGGATGCATGATGATTTGACTGAAATCATAGTTTTTTAAAGCTGCTTCAAAGAATCGGATATCTTTTTCTACTATAAATATGTGCCGGATCTTAAGTTTTTTTGAAAACCCGTTTAAAGCAGAAATAACCTGATATCCAAGCCCGAATCCCAGAAATATAAGAAAGGGAGCATATTTTAAATCAAGCGACTCTATATAACGGCGGGAATAGCCCAGAGGATCTTTGCTGTCATAATAAAGCGAGTTTATGTTTTCATTATTTAACAAGATATTCATAAACTCATTATTTGTATCCGGGTGTATGATATATTTAGAAGTTACACCGGCAGTTTCATGTAATTTTTTTGAAAGCTCAGGATATCTTTTGTCCAGCGCCATTAAATTCTTTTCAAACATGCGAGCATGAGCATATTCTTTTTCATTTTTCATAAGTTATACTGCCCTTGTTATTGTTGAGGCAAAATAATCTGCTGAACGTATCAGTATATTGGATACTTCAATATGTCCATAGTCCGCGACAATTTCAGAAAAGTTTGAAATCACCCGGATAAAATCAGCAAAATTGTTTATGGCGCCGCTTATGGGAATATTTCTTTCTTTTATCCATCCGTCCAGGATTAAAATTGCTTCATCCAGGTTTTTTAACCTGATTGCTTTATAAAATGCTAATGCCCGAGATGCATCTGCCATATTGTGATCACCGGCCAGCAACGATATCATATTATTACAAGTCTCAAAGTCGTCCTGTTCAAGACTTGCCATTGCAAAGCGCAGCCTGTTTTTTTGGATGTCCATTAGTTGCGGTTCATCTATGAACTTGTAACCATTAATGCCGGATAGTCTTTTTAAAAGCTTATTGGCTTCATCATATTCTTTCAGCTCATAAAGATAATCGGCACAGGCAGTAGAAATTCTATAGGATGCGCCATAGACAGAAATAAGTTTATTTAAAATTTCAGGCAGGTATCTGATAAATTCTCTGTCATTAAATACATCAAGTAGTTTGCAGATTGTATTAAGATAGATCCGTTTCCCATCAGTTAGAGAAATAGCGTATTCAAACCATTTGACCGCCATCTTTATATTTTTAACATCCAGCCAGAATTGTATTACCTCAAATAGTTTTTCAACGCTAAAATCATGGGCGCTTTTTTCTATGGCGGTGATCTTGCGACCTGCTCTGAAGGAACTATTTCGGCTGTGATGCCTGATAGAGATGCTTTCTGCAAATACAAAAGGAATGTTTAATGCTTGCAGGGAGGAGTCAACATTTTCGAATACCTTACCGCTGAATCTGATATCGGGATGATTTGGGAAAAGAGCAGTTCTTTTGACAATAGCTACCGGAGGTATTCCTTGTGCATTTATATCATAATCCGGATTTAAAATATGTATATTGAAAACAACACCTGTTTTTTCTTTTACCGGAAGTAAATTTTTAAATACAAGAAAAGACAAGCGGTCTTTGTCTTCTATGTATTCGTCGGCATCCATACAAAAAACATAATCACCGCTTACATGACCAAGCCCATAATTTCTGGCTGCGGCAAAGTCATCATCCCAGTTGTATGATATAATTTTTGCATCATAGTCTTTGAGAATATCTATTGTCTTATCTGTTGAACCTGTATCAACGGCTATTATTTCATCAAATATGGAGCGAACCGATTCAAGAGCCATTCCTATATATTCTTCTTCATCCCGGCAAAGCATCAACAGGGATACTTTTGCTTGTTTGTTATTATTATGCAAAATAGCTTTATATATATATTCGTTTTCAGGAGTTAGTCCGTAATGGCTGATTACATTTTCCATAAGCATTTTCGCTTCGGATAATTTTCCTGATACTATATACACCCGTACCAGGTCAGATAAGGTATTCATGTCCGAGGCATTCAGTTCCAGCGCTTTCCGCATTGATTCTTCGGCGCTTTTAAAATCCAGCTTATGGAAAAAAGCTATCCCTTTAAGATGCCAGATTTCAAAAGCTTCTAAAAATTCTGAAAAGCTATTTAATATCTTATCTGCAAAGTTTAGAGCTTTTTGATACATGCCTTTTTTGATCAGGTTATGAACCGCCCATTTAAGTATTTCTATGCGGCCAAATCCCATATCAAGACCGGCTTCAAGGGAAGGCAGATCTTTTTCCGAAATCAGGGAATACCCTATTTTGCCGGGACCTATTAATTCAGGATTTTGAGGAAACTCGGAAAATGTTTCAACTAGTTGCGAAAAAAGTTGTTTGTCTTTTTGCCGTTTTTCATTTACTCCAAGCACTTGATGGGCATTTATACTATTTTCAGCTTCTGATATGCTGATATCAAAGCTATTAATAAAAGATGTATTATCATTGAACTCAAGATTTAAAATGCCCCCATCAAAGGACAGTACTTTTTTTACTGCGGTTTTTTTAAATAACCTTATGCCGGTAAAAGGGATATATCCATTTTCTATAACTTGGGGCCTGGAATTTTTACCCTGATTGCCTATCCATTCATATCTTCCCAGTTCACCATATTTAATTTTAATTTGTAAAATAAACCGGCAAGCCTGAGCTTTATCTGTTCGGCAGAGTTCGCTTATTTTTCTACAGTCCTCAGCGGATATGGTTTCCCCGGCTTTAAGAATTAAAATCCATTCTCCATTCGCTTTTGAGATCATATCTGTGATGGTGTCAGCCGGGTCAGATTGTGCCGGCGCCAGCACATAGGAAAAACCTCCTTCTGTTTTTGAATCGGGTGAGGTGGCTGTTGAGGATCCATTTGCCACAATTACTTCACCGGCCATTTGCCCACTTGCAGATAAGCTATGGTAAAGATTATTCTCGTTCCCATCACCAATAATACATATACTAATTTTCGGCGCCAATTTTTCACCCCCACCCCAACCCTCCCCCGTCAAGGGGGAGGGAAACAATGAAAACCTGCCAGAGACAGTTAAATATTGAAAATTAATATTATCCGGTCTCGATTATCTGCCATGAAAGCGGAGTGCCTCTTTTTATATCCCGACGTGCTTTCTGACCTAAGATATTGTTAATGTGTTTAGGCGCTAAGCCATATCCCGGTCTTATCGATCTTATGTTTTCATGTGTAAATTTTTCGCCTTTTTTCATATCTTGCACTACAAAAAGCGAACGGCAAAATTCTCTGTTTTTTAATGTTTTTTCGGACAGATCATAACTTACCTTACCCAAAGCTTTTTCTACTTCGCGAATTGAATTAACCATTGAAGCAAATTCCAGCGGATCGAGAGAAAAGGCCGCATCCGGCCCGCCTAAATCTTTTGAAAGAATAAAATGCTTTTCAACAATGCACGCCCCTGAAGCAACAGCCGCAACGGGCACTGAAATTCCCAAACTGTGATCGGAAAGACCTACAACTTTATCAAAGGTTTCTGCCATATTCGGAATGGTATTGATATTTACATCTTCTAAAGGCGTCGGATACTCTGTCGTACATTTCAGTATAATGACCTGTTCATTGCGAGCACGTTTACATGCCTCTAACGCTTCATAAATATCCGGCAGGGCGGCCACGCCGGTTGAAAGAATTACGGGTTTTCCTTTTGACGCAATATATTCGATCAACGGGGTATCCGTTATTTCGAGGGATGCAACTTTATATGCAGGAACACCCAATGTTTCTAGAAAATCTACCGCTGTTTTGTCAAATGGCGTAGAAAAGAAAATAAGCCCCATTTCATCCGCAACTTCTTTTAATCGTGGATGCCACTCCAATGGAGTAAAGGCTTCTTTATATAAGTCGTATAAATATTGGTTATCCCATAATGTTCCGTGGTTGATTTTGAAATATTCATTATCACAGTCAATCGTCATGGTATCGGGTGTGTACGTCTGCAGTTTAACAGCATCGGCTCCGGCAACCTTTGCGGCTTTTATTGTATAGATAGCCGTATCTATACTTCCACAGTGATTTGCAGATAATTCCGCAACAATGAAGACCGGTAATCCTTTACCTATCTTGGCCTTTCCAATCGTAATTGTTTTCATCAGCGCACCTTTATTCTATATTTCTTCCAAGAACAAACGCTTCAGCACATTCAACTCCAACTGTTGCGCCGCGCCAACAAGCCAGGTGGCGGGCTGCCATAATAGACCGAGGATGCGGCCAGGGTTTTAACTCGCTTTGATAACACTTCATTGCCTTTAATTTAGTTTCCATGGTTTGTTTAATATTTATAAACCAGTTCGGGGAAAATGAAGAAATGCTTCCGCGCATTTGCCATTCTGTGCTTGATGGCGCTTCAAAAAAAAGTACAATCCTTGTCGGTACGCCAGGCAAAGGCCGGCAAGCAACGGATACAGCATCGTGAACTATTCTGTGATCTATATTTAAATCACCCGCATGATGAGAATATACAATTTCAGGCTCGTGCTTAAATAAACTGTCTTCAATTTTTTTTATTATTTCTATGCGATCAACTGAATCCAAACGGTTATCCGGAAAATTCTCAAAAGTCAAAGTTGAAGCGCCTAAAATGTCTTTCGCTCTACAGGCTGATTTTCTCAAATTTAATAAATCACCGGATCTGCCCCCGGCATCCCTGAACGCATCCCGGCTTGTTACTCCTTCTGCCATTATTAATATGTGCACCTCATCGCCATTAATGCTGTGCTTTGCTATTGTTCCTCCGCAGCCCAGCACTTCATCATCAGGATGAGCAGCCACCACAAGTATTTTCCTGCCGTTATTTTTCATTTTTGCAGTTCTTTTGAGTGATTATCACATCAGCAATGATTCTGTTATACTTAAGGCATGGTCTTTGAAATTCAAATCTGAAGTTCTCATTTTCCAGAAATGCCTTTGGATATCCTTCGGCATCAAGCATTCTAATGTGGTCAAAAACTTTTTCAAGTTCAGTTAAAGAGTCTATATTACTTGCATCAGGGCTTCTTCGGGGAAAGGTAACAACATTTCCTTGTTGCTCTTGAGGAACAGGTTCGGTTTTAATGATTTCCAATATCATTTCTCCTACCACCTTCGACGCCCTTAAATATATTTCTTCCGCATTGCCATAAAGGGAAAACGGTTTTTTCATATAGACAGGGCCTGCATCTATATCCGATTGACACTTCAGAGCAGTAATTTTAGTTTCATATATACCTCTTGAAATCAAGTTTTGCAGCGGGCTTCCACCCCGTCCGAAAGGAACATCTGTCATATGAAAGACGATACATTCAAAGTTGTCGTGTATTTCCGGCGGAATTATATAAGACCAGTGAGGGAAAAATACATAACGCGGATTTATCTTCAATAATTTTTCATAAGCCAGATCTTCTCTTTCGGTAATTAATACTACTTCTTTGTTAATTGCAGTTTTAATCCTCTTTACTATCGCTTTATTCCAAAAACGATTGGTAGCCAATATGTAAACCATCTATAATACCTTTTCTTTAAGAATTTCCGCTTCCATAGCCAAAGAATTAAGCATTTCATTCCATGCCCGCCAATGTAAAGTGCCATGTTTAATAAACTCCAATGTACAATCAGGCCCAACATTCATAAGAGAATCCAGAATTGACAGATAAGGAACAAACAGTTCAGGAGAGCCGATCTGAACATATGGCGAATGCCTGTAATCCTGGAATAAGATCTCAATGTCCTCAACCGGAAATACGCCGTCTTCAAACATGTAATTGAAAGAGCCTCTTGCGCAATAATATCGTGTAGCTTTGAAAAAGCGTAGTAACTGTAGGACTCTTTTTGAGCTTTTTTCGACTGTTGGGCAGCCTGAACTTAAGCGGAAATTTCTTTTAAGTCCCATCAAATCACAAACCAATTTTATAAAAGCAATATTTTGAAAAGCTAATAATTCATTCTCCTTTAATAACCATTCTTCTATTAAGGGAAATATAGGCCCATAAAATGATGCTTTGGAGTAATTTTGCTGTATTCTTTTTAAAAATTTAATACGCCAGGGAACAGAATCATTAATCGTAACCTGATTAAAAGGTGACAGAAAAGATATCGATTTCATAACCGGAATGGTATACCAACCAACCTGCCCCTTATCTATAAATAAACGATTTCTTTGATCCCAACTTTGAGTTGAAAATTGGAAATCATCTAAAAATATAAAAATGTCCGACTTGTATATTAATTCAAACAAACCCTGCCACGGCATGGCTACAGGCTGCATCATAGCAACATTCATATTTCACTAATCCTCAGATCTTTCAAGATTACCGGCGATTTTTAGTGAATAACCATCAGCATTAAAGGCTATTCTTTTTGCCTGATAGCGATTTTTTTTGCGGGGCTGCCGGCAACAATCGTCCAGGGTTCAACATTTTTATTCACAAAACTGCCTGCTCCGACAATAGCGCCTTCACCTATTATTATATTAGGCATTAATGAACAGTTTGCCCCGATGTAAACGTCATCCTCTATCACAAGTTTCCCATATAAAGCATTTGCTGATCCGTCCGGCAGCCCGTCGACCATCTTTAATCCTTTTGCATGAGAATAAACAGCCGAAAGAAGTACTGTCCCAGGCCCCACAGACACACGATTGCCTACAATCGTTATGCCGCCTCCCCATATTACTGAATGCGGCTGCATATCGGAATATTCGCCGATGACAACTCCTTTTCCTGCAAAAATAAAAACAAAATCTCTGATTTTACAATAATTGCCCAGTTCTATTACATGAGGAAAAGCCAGTTTGGCCAAAGGATAAATCTTTACCCCTTCTCCGCACTTCTTTAGTTTTGCTTTTACATTTTCACCCATCAGTTCTTTATCTGCTATATCAGAAGTCATTTCAGGTTCCTTTTCGCTGTTGGTTGCAGGCTTTTGAAAACATCACTATTCATCCATGAAGCATTTCTTGCCTTTTTTTAATTAAATATTGAAATCGTTTACTTTCCATCTCCTTTTTATAGTCCATAAGAAGGTCGTTAAAAGTAAACATGGGGGACCAGTCCAGCTCTCTTTGCACTTTTGAATTGTCATATAAAAACGGATCAATGGAATTCTTCTTTTCAGGACGGAAGATTATTCTGTCTTTCCTTTTATTGTTTCCAAATACTTTCAATGTTTCTTTTACCTGCTGTCTGAGTGAAAGCGTCTTGCCGGAGCATATATTATACAATCCCTTTACAGTGTTGTTTTGCAATGCAAGAATAAAGGCATGAACAACATCTTTAACATATATGATGTCTCTGCCGACATCCGGATCACCCCAAATTTCAATAGGTTTTCCGGAGATGGCATTATCGATAAACGCCTGAAAACCCGTTGTCGTTTTTTTGCCGTTTTTAAAAATGACGGTATGGGGGCCATACCCGTACACCGGAGATAAACGAAAAACGATCCCCTGAAGTCCATATTCACGGGTATAATATTCTACACAATCTTCAGCAGCGCTTTCGGAAATGCTGAACATTGCATACTCGCCTGCATGATCGATTGATCTTCCTTCATCTTCGCGAATCTTTTTGCCTTCTTTCCATAACCCTTTTGTATTTCTGTGGGAAGCAGCGAGTATGAATTGTGGGGTTTTGGTTATTCTGCAATACTCTAAAAGATTTAGCGTTCCGATAACATTTACATTGATATAATCTACCGGATTATAATTCTTTCTGCTCACATTTGCGGGTTGAACGCAGGCAAGATTTATAACAGCATCGACACCGATGTCTGGCAATTTTTTGATATCAGACTTCTTCGTAATATCGAGGATTTTAAAAAAAACTCCTTGCTGCCCGTAGTGCTTTCTTCCTGCTTCACTGATATCATAAGCAAGCACATTAAACTGGTTTTTCAGCAATTCATCTATAAGGTATGTTCCTATAAAACCTGCCGCACCGGCAACAATGACTTTCTTCTTGTCTTTCATTCAATACACCTGCTTTTTGACAACTATTGCTTCAGAAAGTTGCATAGCCAAATCCGGTTTTTCCATAACCATTGCCGCAATACAGCATGATTTTTCCCCCTTTATAATCAAAAACATAGGGGTAACAAATCATCTCGGAATCCCAGCCTTTTTCTGACAGACCGATACCAACCTTATCATCCATTCTGCAAAACCTGAATCCGTCTTTGGATTCGGCATATCCCATTTTGTATCCGCCTGCTCCGATAGCATAGCAGTACCACATTTTATACAGGCCCGATTCTTTTATGATACTTGCTCTTGATACACGGCTTTCTCCCGGATACATATAGTCAACCGATACAATCCCTGCCCGCTTCCAGAAAATGCCGTCAGTCGATTCTGCATATTTTATATTGTATTTTGGCAAATCGTTGTTTATCCATTTATCGGCAGAATCGTACCACATCCGCCATATTCCATTTTCTATTAAAATGCAGGATATAACTAAAACCGTATATGGCTCTGCGTTTGTCCTGTCTATAATCGGCGCCGCAGAATACCTTATAAAAGTTTTCCCATCATCTTCCCTTATAGCTAGTCCTGAAACTTCTGCGGCTCTGACTGTTGAGCCCTTATTCCATCCGAAATAATATAAATACTTCTTACCTTCGTACGTTATTATCCATGTCGGGGTAACACCGTTATCATCAAAGCAGCCGAGTTTTCCCAAATCGAGAACGGGGTGTTCGGATAAATACAAGATCTTATCCGGCTCATCGAAATTAATTTCGATATATCCTATTCTTGATCTGTTGAATTCATCACGTCCGGAAAAGTAAATTCTGAACAAATCGTCATTTATCTTATCTGCAACAGGAAGCATCCCGTGTGTTATCACCCACGGATATTGCCCTTTCGGATCAAATATTAACCCCCTTTTTTTCCATCTCATTGTTTATCACATCCTTCCGGCTTAAATATTTGCATACCGGTCGTTCTAATTTAATATCTCATGAATAATCTCTTCCTTGCCTTGTCCGATTTCCATAGATGCTACAAAAGGATCATCCGGAAAGATAAATGATTTATTTTCGATAATTGAAAAAAGACCGGATAAATCGCTTTTACCCAGAGTTGTCAGATATCCTTTATAAACATCTCGCTGTAAGTCATTCTGATGGAAGCCGACTACAGGAGTTCCGACTGTTAATGCCTCAAAAAAAGAAAGTCCGGGCGAAGCAAATACCACATCAGATCTGTGCATTGCTTTGGCAACCTCTGTTAAATTATGCGCGATCTTAACAGTGCTTTTAGAAGTTATTCCCGTTTCAATCGCAGCTTTTAGTTCCGCATGATGCTCAAATGCCGGACCAATGACAACCATAATCTCAAATGCAGAATCCAGACATAAAAGTTCATTCAACACCAAGGAAGTAAAATTGGAATGATCAGCGCCTCCGAAAATCAGCATAATATTTTTCACACATTCTAAAGAATTCTTTTCCTTTCCTTTGCCATAGCCAAAGAATTCAGGGCGCAGCATCCAGTACTTCGGCCCGAAAAAATGGACAGCGCCTGTTATTTTATCTTTCTCCAGTACGTTTTTAAAATTGCTTCCGATATCTGCAAGAACAGTGATATCTGCATATTGATTTGCCTCAGTTAAGTTTGTGAATATAATAAGTTTACAAGCTATTTTATCTTTAATCCGTTTTGCCAGATAAGGAGAAACATCAAGCTTATCAAAAATAATGCGGTCAGGCTCTTCTGCCGCGAGGGCATCGAAAATTGAATCATCATCGGGATATTGACAAACATCAAACCCGGCTTCGGATAAGCGATCAATTACTATATGGTTACTCTTGGTAATAAAGAATATTTTTGATTGAGAATCCATTCTTTTCAGCAGTTCGCTGGCAAGAGTTGCTGATTGGTAAATATGTCCCATGCCAAGAGTGTTATTGCCGTCCGTGATTATTGCAATTTTCATTACTAATGATTCTTTCCTTCAAAATTTGGATTAAAACAAGCAACATATATACAATCTACTATTTCCCCGTCTATTTTTCCGTGTGCTTTTAATCTTGCTTCCTCAAACCATCCTGCATTGATGTAAGCTTTGAAAGATCCTATATTATTAGAATACATGCTTGCAGATAGCTTTCGTATTTTATAAACATCAAATGCAATCTTTATTCCGAGTTTTATCGCTTCAGTTGCCAGACCTTTTCCCCAGTAAGTTTTATCCCCTATAACGGTTACCATATCCGAAACGCCGTTTCTTACCGATATGGGGCCGATTTTTAGGTTTCCGATATGCAGATTATTTTCATTAACACATATGGCATACATGAAATATGCGCCCGTCTTTTTTCCATAATCCATATATTCTGTAACTTCCTGATATTTCAAATCCCGCACTTCAAGAAAACGGGTCACATCAGCATCATGAAACCAAAAGAGATAACGGTCAGTAACATCATCA
>DYJH01000096.1 GCA_020723255.1 Desulfonema limicola
TAGTAGTTGGTCCATTTTTATCTTTTTGCGAAATGGGCTTTGGGCAACAGCCCGTTTCAATTTAAACATATGATAAGTGGAGCGGAAACCGTAAAGATGTTAATGATTTATGTTATAGAAGTAATGGTTATCAGTAAAAGCATAATATATGGAGTTGTAATTTTTAGAAAATGGTAGGGAATGTATAAGCTGTAAAGGCTTTGTAAATGGACGGTACTGATCCGTGTACCTTGGTGTTAAAGTAAAAAAGACGCATGAATACAGTCAGCCCGCTTTTTGAATTTCGTTGGCGCTGACTTCCGCCCGGAAGAGATCTGCCCCGGCAATTGCTCTTACACAATTTCAGTTATTTACAAACTGGATTCCCGCCCAGAAACGTCGCTGGAATGACAGACCTGGGAATTTTGCAATTGGCTCAATATAAATAACCTCTAACTTACCGGCTTTAAACAAAATCTGTTTGTTAAATGCTCTTTCATTTACACTAATATCTTTTTAAAATCAAATGATTATTGTTGATTACTATATAACACCCATTTCCTTCAGATCATTTCTAAGCTCATTTTCTCTATATACTTTGCCCGGACGCCAGCATCCTTTAAATTCAAGGGTCGGCACGACCCAGTCCTCACCGCCGTTAGCATCTATAATGATTTTAATAACTTCTTGCGGTTGTTCCTCTATCTCAATATAGCTAAACATTATATTATTTTCTTCAAGAAATTGAACAGTTTTTCTACAGTGAGGGCACCATTTTGCTGCATATACTTTTAACATAATTTACTCCTTATTCGGTCATTCTTAAAAACTCTTCAGCCGGTATGATTGTAACTCCCATATTTTTCATATCAAACAGATTCGCTTCATGGACTTGCCCGGTTTGAGCAGCAATTGCATCTTTAAGCAAAATAACGTCATAATCATAACCGATAGCATCAGTTACTGTCGAGCGGATGCAGTTAGGAGTTTGTACTCCACAAATAACAAGTTTTTTTATACCGAGTCTTGTTAAAATCAACTGCATATCGGTTTGGAAAAAACCGCTGAAACGAGCACCTTTTACTATAAGCTCTTTCCGGGCAGGCTTTAATTCGGGAACTATTTCAGCTCCAGGTGTGCCTTCCACAAGATACGGTTTGCTCTTAAACATTTCTATCCTGAATCGTTCAACATCAATTCCATCAGGACGATGAACCCTTATTTTATGAATTACAGAAATACCTTTTTTTCTGCTGGCATCAAGAACACGCTTTATAACCGGTATGACCTGCCTGCCGGGAGGTACCATATTCATCACATCATTTTGCATATCAATTATCAATAAAGCTGTTATCTTGGGTGAAATATCGGTATCCATTTATTCTCCTTTTATTAAAAAATTATTGAAACTACTTAGGTTGTTAGGCTCACGGTTCACAGTTGATTGCCTTGAACCTTGAATCTTGAACTGTGAACCTGAGCAGCTATAAATTATTATATCTTTTAAAAACATTATAATATATTTTCTGAACTTTATTAAACACACCTGTCCATGAATAAGAAGCAATTTTATCACGGATAACCGAGATGTCTATGCCTTGATTTTGAAAAGAAGCAGAAATTTGAGTTTTAAGAGCATATGCCAGATTTTTCTCAAATAAATCTTCGTCTTCATTGTACGGAATATCTATATTAAGACGGGGAGTTTTTACCAGGCTTATAAAGTCTGCATGAATGCCTTCCAATATTTCGCTTACTCCCGGCAGGTTGGTTGTAACTATCCTGCAACCGCAGGCAAGGCCCTCCAGTAAAACAAGAGGAAGTCCCTCGTAAAAAGAAGGCAGTACAAGAACGTGAGACTGTTTCATAATTTCAGCTAAATCCTTTTGCGAAACAGCCCCGTGTATTACAACCCGTTTCCCCAGGTTATTTGCAAGCTCAAGGCAATAATTGCGTTCTTCGCCGCTTCCGCTTCCAACAAGGTGCAATCGCCAGGAAGGAAAATCTATGGTAGTTAGCGCCCGCAAGAGCCAGGGCACTCCTTTGGCATTGCTCAGCTTTCCTGCATATACCAGTTGCACTGGGTCCGGATCGGGCTTAGGTGTTAATGTAAAAAACTGTTCATTGAATCCGGCTCCAACAACAAATATTTTATCT
Source organism: Desulfonema limicola (assembly GCA_020723255.1). Classification (GTDB taxonomy): domain Bacteria; phylum Desulfobacterota; class Desulfobacteria; order Desulfobacterales; family RPRI01; genus RPRI01. The sequence continues at coordinate 2,137 of DYJH01000096.1, forward strand.
GCCGGCAGATTATACAAATTTATAATATCTTTTTTTTGTGTCTGATATAAAGCCATAACAGCATCCAGTTTGCGGCAGCCCTTCAAAACTATTTCATGCAGGTTAGGACAATTCCTAAATTGGCGCAGATCAGTCCCATGGCAGGTTGTTATTATCGGAATGTTTGGGAACATCTGTTTAGCTAAAGATGTGACAATCCATAAATGGTGGCTGTGTATGATATCCGGTTTAAAAATTGTTACAGCTTTTTTGAGTTTTTCCGTAAATAACTTTAAATACAGGTTTATTTCATCTGATGAAAGATTGTTGAACCTTGAGCTTTCATAAGGCATCACATCACTCATACCGGGGATTTTGCAAGAAACATCTGCATCCGAAAATCTTACAAATTCACACCGGTCTTCGCTAATGCAGTCAAGATCAGCAGTCTGGTCGGACTGTATGCCTGCCACCAGAAAGTTTTCATGATTGCATAGCAAAGATTCGCGCAGCATGGCCTGCACATAGAAACCACTGCCTGTCGAATCAGGGCGCTGGCTGAGAAGATGAAGAATTTTGAGTTTTTTATGTTTTTCCATCAATATCATAAATATGTGTTTCTTCCCTTCTTCTATATTAAAATTTCAATAGAGAGATAGATAAAAAACAATAATACAATACTGAAAATCAACAGATTCTGGGTAGTTGTTCCCCTGCCGGCATATCTATAAGTCGTTTCCCTCCAATGGCTGTTTTCATTATCACTTTTCCGGGATTTTCAGCTTTTACCCATCCGATTAAAGCAGCACCGCTGCCATAAGATGTTTCTTTCATAGCAGCCAGAACTGTTTCAGCGTAAATTTCTGGCAAAACGGCTACCAGTTTCCCTTCATTAGCCATATTTAGCGGATCAAGTCCCAATATTTCAGATGCTGCAAGTACGCTTTCATGAATGGGAATTGCTTCCTGAAAAACCTCTATCCCGACTTGAGACTGAAATGCAATTTCATTTAAAGTTGTGGCAAGTCCTCCTCTGGTAGGGTCTCGAAGAACATGTATTTCAGAACCGGTTTTTAACATTTTTTGAACCATATGATTTAACGGAGAAACATCGCTTTTAAGAAGCGAATCCAAAAACAGGCCTTCACGGGAGGAAAGTATGGTCATGCCATGATCTCCTATATTGCCGCTTATTAATACAGCATCTCCGGGTTTGGCATTTTGCCCAGCAATATCAATATGTAACGGAACAAGACCTATCCCCGATGTGTTGATAAATATTTTATCAGCAGCCCCCTTGGGAACAACTTTGGTATCTCCGGTAACTATTTGAATGTCTGCCTCTCGGGCGATTTTTTCCATAGAAAAAAGAATCTGCTCAAGGTCTTTTATTAAAAAGCCTTCTTCTATAATAAATCCAGCGCTTAAGTAACAGGGACGGGCTCCTCTCATGGCAAGATCATTGACTGTGCCGCACACAGCAAGCGATCCTATATCTCCACCTGGGAAAAAAATTGGATCTACCACAAAGCTGTCTGTTGTAAGAGCCAGTTTAGCGCCTCCCAGTTCAAAGACTGCGCTGTCGTTTAACTCATTCAAATAAGAATTCTTGAATTTTGGTATGAATAATTTTTCAATTAATTCACGGGAAGACCGTCCGCCGCTGCCTTGATCCAGAAATATTTTATCCAAATTCATAATAAATCCCTTTTTACAAGTCAGTTATTATATTTATAATAGGCAGCACAAGTTCCTTCTGTGGAAACCATACAGGGACCCATAGGGCTGACAGGACTGCATACCTTACGGTAAAGCTTACATTCTACAGGAGTCTTATTCCCGCAAATAACCTCACCGCATTGACAATCCCGATGGTCTTTGGCTGTTGGAACCGTAAGATCAAAATAATCTTCTGCCGCAAAGGATTTGTATTCTTCTCTCAAAGTCAAGCCGCTTTCAGGCATAAGCCCCAAACCCCGCCAGCAAGAATCGCAAGTAGTAAAAACCTGATTAAGAATCTCCATAGCTCTTGGATTGCCTGTAGCCGTAACTCCCCGTTTATATTGAATTTCAACTTTTGATTTGCCCTTTTCAATCTGCCGTATCAGCATAAGTATGGTTTCCAAAATATCTACAGGCTCAAAGCCGCAAACAACTCCCGGGATACCATATTTTCCGGCGATCATTTCATAGGAGGATGTTCCGATTATAGTTGTGACGTGTCCGGGATAAATAAACCCCTGGATATTGATCCTGTCCAGGTTTAGCAGAGCTGTTAAGGCAGGAGGAAGCAGCTTATGCGCAGCCAAGATAAAAAAATTATTTAACTCCATTCGTTTGGCTTCTAAAATAGTAGCCGCTATAGCCGGAGCTGTGGTTTCAAAACCAATAGCAAGAAAAACGATCTTTTTCCCGGGGTTTTCACACGCTGTTTTTAAGGCATCAAAGCTTGAATAAACCATACGTATATCTGCTCCCATAGCCCTCTCTTTTTGAAGAGAAGATGAAGAACCCGGAATCCTTATCATGTCTCCGAAGGTTGTAATGATAACATCTTTATAACCGGCGAGCATGACAGCCCTGTCTATTTCTGCACCGGCAGTTACGCAAACAGGGCATCCTGGGCCAGAGACGAGTTTGACAGTTTTGGGCAGCATCTGTCGTATGCCATGGCGAAAAATAGAAACCGTATGAGATCCGCATACTTCCATCAGACGCACAGGTGTATTAGATAAAGCCCTGATAGCGCTTACCAGCTTCTGAGCCATATCTTTATTACGATATTCACTCAAATGTTTCATAAGTTTCAGCCGTTATTTCTTCCAAGTATCTGAGAGTTTTTTTTGCTTCTTCTTCATCGATTCTATGAATGGCGAATCCTGCGTGGATAATTACATAATCTCCGATTTCAGGCTGCTGATCAATAATATCCAAACGAACTTTCTTCTTTGCTCCTTCAAATTCAACTACAGCAGAATTTCCTTTTATATTTTTTATTTGCATCGGAACTGCTATGCACATTGTAATTCCACATTTCTTAAATATTATTTTAAATTCATATAATGAGCGGCAACTGCCTGGCCAAAAGAAAGCCCGCCATCATTTGCCGGCGTCAGAATATTGCTGTATACCTTAAATCCCTTTTGTTTTAATTGCTCTTCCATGCCGGACAGAATAGTTCGATTCTGGAAAACCCCACCTGATAGCACCACCTTTTCTATGGATGATTCGTCTCTGATTTTTGAGCAAATACCGCTAAATACTTCTATCAGGGTAACGTGAAATCGGCGACTTATTTCCGCTATTCTTTTCCCTTTTATTATGTCTTCCGCAACACCCTGGATTACCGGATGGTGTTTTATCAAACAGACGCCATTTTTATTATAAGTTTCGAATGGGTATGGAGAAGTTTCTTCCCTGCTTTGTATCATCTCCAATTCTATGGCCGCCTGACCTTCGAAACTGACGATATTTCTTAAACCTATCATAGCAGCTACACCATCAAAAAGCCGCCCGCAGCTTGATGTTAGAGGGCAATTAATTTCCTGCCGGACCATCTTTAAAAGAATTTCTATTTTATTAGAATCGAGTTTATTAAGAAAAGGCAAAGGTTTTTCCAATAAATCTTCTCCATAGGCCTGATATAAATAGCTGACAGCCATACGCCAGGGTTCTTTAATGGCCATAGTTCCACCAGGCATGGGAAGATACTCAAAATGGCTTTTCCTTTCAAACGAAGACAAATCTCCGGTAAACACTTCCCCGCCCCAAATTCGGCCATCCAAACCATATCCGCTGCCGTCCAGGACAACACCTATTACTTCTTCACAGAGCCCATGTTCTGCCATACAACCGACCATGTGTGCGAAATGATGCTGTACGGCTATTGAACTAAGTTGCGTCTGCTTGAGAGCATAATGTGTGCTCGGATAATCTGGATGCAGATCATAGGCAATGGTCTGAGGTTCGATATGTAAAATTCTCTTTAAATGATTAATTGTCGATTCGAAAAAACTTATGGCTTCCGGATTTTCCAAATTTCCGATATGCTGGCTCAAAAAGGCTTTGTTTTCTTTAGTAAGACATACGGTGTTTTTGAGTAGCCCGCCACAGGCAAGTGTAGAAATTAAAGGTTCTTTCAAAAAAATCGGTGCCGGAACAAAGCCCCTTGATCGTCTTATCTGCCTTAAGCTACCGGAAACACAAGCAACAATTGAATCATCGCTTCTTATGCAAATATCTCTATTATGAATCAGAAAATAATCGGCTATGCCTGAGAGCCTTTCAAAGGATTCTTCGTTATCGATACAAATCGGTTCTTCGGAAAGATTGCCACTGGTCACGACCAGAGCCTCAAACCCAAAATTCAATATAAAATGATGCAGCGGTGTATATGGCAACATTACCCCGAAATACAGGTTGCCAGGAGCTACTGACGGGGCAATATTGTTTGGACTTTTTTTCACAAGTAAAACAATTGGACGCTCTTTTGACAGCAGAGCTTCTTTTTCTACATCGTTCGCCCATGCATACCTTGTAATGGCTGAAAGGTCAGGGGACATCAATGCCATAGGTTTTTCATCACGTTGTTTTTTTTGTCTGAGGCGTTTTACTGCTTTCTCCAAAACGGCATCTGCCGTCAGATGAAAACCTCCAAGACCTTTTATGGCCACGATCATACCTTCTTTAAGAAGCCGGGCTGCTTCTTTGACGGGAGAAACTCCTTCCATCAAATTTCCCTCACCATCATAAAGAAAAACCTGTGGGCCGCATACCGGACAGGCATTAGGCTGAGCATGAAACCGACGGCTTAAAGGATTATGGTATTCTTCATAACAGCTAACACACATTTGAAAGTCAGACATGGAAGTATTATGCCTGTCATAAGGAATTTCATTGATGATGGTATAGCGCGGGCCGCAGTTGGTGCAGTTGATGAAGGAATAACCAAAACGACGATCGGATGGGTCCTTCAGTTCCTGCAAACAATCCTTGCACGTGGCTATATCGGGTGATATCAGGGCAGATCTTTTTCCGGTTGCAATGCTTTGGTTGATTGAGAACTTGTTATCAAAGTGCAGTGGAATAGGATCTATCCGGATGCTGGTGATATTTGTGATGGGTGGCGGAGTATCTTGAACGACCTGCAAGAAATTTTCAAGGGCTCCGGTTTCACCTTCAATTTCCATTTCTACACCCAATGAAGTGTTGTTCACATAACCGGAAATATTTCTGTTTCTCGCCTGAAGATATACGAAAGGGCGGAATCCAACTCCTTGTACTATACCTTGAATTGCAATGTGGTATCGGGCTTTCATTTGCTTTTATATTTGGGTGTCCGGTGAAGAATCCAATTAAACCAGGTGTCAAGACCGTCTTGTTTCCGGCAGGAAACTTCAAATATTTCCAGATCCGGGTTAATCCCCAATGAATCTCTGCGGATTTTTTCAACATCGGTGTCTATATAAGGAAGCAGATCGATCTTGTTGATCAGCAATACGCTTGATCTGGAAAACATTAAAGGGTATTTAAGCGGCTTGTCATCTCCTTCCGTAACGCTTAAAATCATGATTTTATGATCTTCACCTACCTCAAATTCAGCCGGACAAACCAAATTCCCGACATTTTCTATTACAAGAAGATCCAAAGAGGGAATATCTATTTCTTTGAGCGCGTGGTAAATCATTTTGCTGTCCAGGTGGCAGGCTCCGTCTGTATTTATCTGGACGGCTGCCACTCCTTTTTTTGCAATACGCTCAGCATCGCTTGTGGTCTGGATATCGCCTTCTATAACTCCTATACGGATTGTATCTTTCAAAGCATCTACTGTCCTTTCAAGCAGGGTGGTCTTGCCTGCACCCGGTGAACTCATCAAATTGAGAACCAGCAAATTATTTTGTTTAAAAAGAATTTTGTTTATTTCAGCAAGCTGGTCATTAGCTTCCAGAATGTTTCGGATAACAGGAATTTTCATGACTTTGGTCCTTTGTTTACATTCTTTCGATTTCAATTTCCTTAATAAACAATTCTCTGCCGGAAACCGTTTCAATTGAGTTTGAACCACATGAAGTACATACAAATCTATATTCACAAACAGCAAATTCATTTCCGCAATCAATACATCTGCCAATCAGGGGAACTTGTTCTATTTCCAGGTTGAAACCTTCAAATGGGGTGTTTTTGGTAATGATTTCCAGACAAAAGCTTAAGCTATGGGGGACAACCGCTGTAAACCTGCCGACTGCCAGGCATATGGAATTTAATTTGCTTGCCTCGTGGCTAATCATTATCTGTTTAACTATATCCAATATATTCAGAGCAATCCCCATTTCATGCATAATCTGTTTCCCAGTTCAAATTGTTATATGGCCAATTATTAATCTTGTCCGCTTCCTCCCTTTACCAGATGAACAAGGACTGTCACATGTTTATTAAGCAGTTCCGACTGTTTCTCCATATCTTTAGCTATTCTTGAAGCTTGTTCAGCGTCGGCTGCGTTTTTCTGAGTCATGTTGTCCAGTTCTTGTACTGCTTTGGCAACGTTATCTACACCAGCGTGCTGTTCTTTGGAAGCGGAAGAAATGTCATCAAGTAAAACAGCCGTCCGGTCGGTTATTTCAAGAGCGCTATTAAACGCATTTTCCGCAACACCCACGAACTCAACCCCTTTAGATATACGGCTCCGCGTTCCTTCCAGTAAATCCGAAGTGCTCTTGGCCGCATCGGCGGACCGCATTGCAAGGCTCCTTACTTCTCCGGCAACAATAGCAAAACCGCTTCCTGCCTCACCAGCACGGGCTGCTTCAACGGCTGCATTGAGAGCCAATAAATTTGTTTGTGAAGCTATTTCATCAATAGTTTTAATGATCTTATAAGTCTCTTCGTTGGTTGCTGAAATCTCTTTCATTGCCTCTATCAGTTCACGCATGGCCTTATTTGAATTGTCCATAACCTTTTTTGCCTGTATCATAAGATCATTTGCTTCTGAGGCGTTTTCCGCATTTCTCGCGGTCATTGAAGATACCTCTTCCAGGAAAGAACTGGTTTCATCGATAGAAGCAGCCTGCTGGAAAGCATTTAAGGCCAGCGAATCACTTGCTGTTGAAGTTTGATTGGCCGAAGAAGATGTAAGGGATGCGCTCTCAACGAGATCTTTGATAATAACGTTGATAGGTTTTGCTACTATTAATTTCATAAGCATGAAAATTGTTCCTGATAGGGATATTAAAATTATCAGGGAGCCGAATATCATAATCTTTTTAAGATCGGTGACAATTCTATTTAGTTCGGACAGATCATAAGTGAGTGAGAGAATGCCTCCTACACTACCTTCTTTCCAGTTATGATGGCATCGTATGCAGTCTGGCGCAACCATCTGCGGACCATATATTTCAATTTTTGCCGGATTAATAACTTGAATAACATCTTTTTTATCCGAAATATTTTCAAATATTTTACGGTCCAGAAAATTTCCTTCCAGGTTTTGCGAAGAAGAAGAAAGATTGGCCTTGCCATGCTGATCATAGAGTGTGACGTCTAAGACTCCTTTAATGTCCTTTTGGCGCGAGAGAAGCTTATGGAAATTACCCATCTGGCCACGTTCCAGGGAGTCCCGCACTCCCTGCTCGAGAGACTCAAAAAGGGTGTTAACGGAAGTAATGTAGTTCCCGATTATTCTTTTTTTTACAAAACCGGTTATGAAAAAGCCTTCTAACGATAAAAAGATTAATAGTATCAGAAGCAAGAAAAACATTACTTTACCTGTGACCGATAAATTAGCAAATGATTTTTCCTGCATTGATTATCTCCTTTTCACAGATTGTTGTTTTTGCTCTATCAGTCTATAGAAAGGAAAATCCTTTTTTCGGGCAAAATTTGGCCAGGCGCAGCCTATGCAAGGCGCATTTGCTGCAACGCACCATGTCCGGCTGTTATTCCACCATCTGTTAGGACAATCGGCAGCCGTATCTGGTCCTACACAGCCTAATTTGAACAAACAGCCTTGATCGCCAAGTTTGGCGGCAAATATTTCCTGCTGGAAATCATGATATTTGGGGCACTGTTCATGGATTTTACGGCTATAAAAAAGAGCCGGCGAACCTTTATCGGTTAAGGTTGGGAGCCCGACTTTAACTAAGCTTATTATCGTTTGCCAAACCCAGTCAGGATGGACCGAACAACCGCGTAAATTAATAACAAGCTTATTTACATTGCGTAATTTATAATATTCCCTAAGGCTTATAGCTCCGGTTAAATTGCCTTCAGCAGCCGGAATACCGCCATCGCTGGCACATGCTCCAACTGCAATAGCGCCGCTCATAGTAACAGCAGCGGCCTCAAGATATTGTGCAAAATTCTTATCCCCAATTATGCAGGCCTCCGGCATCTTATCCGGTATGGCGCCTTCTACTGCCAGATAATAGTCTCCTGCTTTGCCGGAAATGTATTTTTCAATCAGATCCAAAGCTTTTTTCCCTGAAACAGCGGAAAGGTCGGCATGAAAAGCAAGCTGCGAATAATTAGTAATAAGAGTAAGCGGCGACGGCGAACCGGCCTGCAAAAGAGAAACGGAGCACCCTGAACACGACTGTCCCTGGAGATATATGAGTTTAGGTATACTCTTAGGATCGATTTTTTTTAGAGCTGCAATAACAGGCTTAGGAAGATTAAGGATACCAAAAGCGGCGCTAAGTGTGGCTCCCAGCTTCAGAAATTCTCTTCTATCCATTAGAATACATACCTCTTTCTTTGCAATGCCTTTTGGGCGATTTTTTAGTGAACGGCGCAGGCTATACATGGATCAAAAGAGTGCACAATCCTTATGGCCTCTATCTGATCTTCTGGGTCCTTAACATTGGTTCCGATAAGGGCTGACTCCATTGCGCCGGGCTGATCGTTATCATCTCTTGGAGAAGCATTCCAGGTTGTGGGCACTACGCATTCATATCTGTCAATTTTTTGATCTTTAATGCGAATATAGTGCAGCAATGCTCCTCTTGATGCTTCGGTAGCGCCAAAGCCTTCTCCGGATGACGGTATTTTAATATCTGCTATTGTCGGCCCTTTTAGATCAATCCGCTCACTCTCATCGAGCAGAAAGTCTGCAATAACAGCGCCGCAAATTGCCCGGCTCAAATAGCGACCGAGAACCGAGTTGATCTTGGAAGGTGGTATGCCGGCTTGAGCGGCGAATTTTTGAACAAGTTGCTTTACCGTGGCATTATTTCCCTGGTGATAGTCTACAAGTATCCGGGCTGCACTTCCTACCTCAACCATATGGCCCTGGTAGCGGGGAGCCTTTATCCAGGAATATGCTCCGCTTTTTTTAGGTGAAGGAGTTAAAGTTGAATCTCTGACTTTAAGTCCGCTCGGCGATGAATACATTGCATGTTTTACATCTTCAGTAATAAGTTCGAAATTTACAGGCGATATTTCACCGTCTGTAAGCACCCCTGAAGAAAATACTTTTTTGCTGTTTTGTTCGGGAGAAAGGGGCAAAAGTCCATAAGACAGAAAGCCTCCCTTGCTTGCCCCGATATTCCAGTACTCCGGAAATGCCTTTGCTATCGCCAGAACATCCGGGATATATTTATTATGGTAAAAATTACGAACTTCATTAATAAGAGACTGGTATGATGCAATTAGATCAATTTTTGCATTTTGTGTGCACCCACCGGGAAAAATTGAAGTACTGTGCGGGAATTTGCCTCCGAATATGGCTGCTGCTTCATTAGCCTTTTTCTGGATTTCCATAGATTCAATATAGTGCTTCAAGGCTCCTATATTAAGGTCTGCATTGTTAACGTATTTTCCCGATAGTCTCGGCAGAAAAGGCGCGGCCGGATAGGCTTTTCCGGAAGCAAGCTCCGCCTGTACCCAGTTTTTTAATGTTAAAAGATCGGCGTCTTTCCCTTTGTATTGAAGAATTGACGTAACATCAACAAAGTCTAAAGCGGCCAATTGATAAAACTGCAGCAGATAATCATATAAATGGTTTGCCCCCTGTATTAGGTTATGCATGATGCGCCCGTTAGGCGGAACCTTCAGATTATATGCTCTTTCTTGAGCATACGACGATGCAATAGCGTGTGCGTATGGGCATACACCGCAAATCCTTTGAGTAATCTGCTGTGCGTCAAGAGGGTTTCTGCCTTGCAGAAAGACTTCAAAGCCTCTAAACATTTCGCCCATACACTGCGCATCGACAATTTTATTATTTTCAACTGTAGTTTCAACATTCAGATGCCCTTCAATCCTTGTGAGCGGACCAAGGTTAATTTTCATCAGCGCCCTCCGCGGCCTGCATTATTATATTGACACTAATACGATATTATAAAGTAAATTTGCTTTTTATTAATAGCATAGCTTTATATATGCCATAGCAAGGACAATATGATTTCCATATTTAAATTAGACAAATTAAGGATTGCAAATAACATACCAGATGGCGTATAAGGTCGTAATACAGATGGACTCATATGAAATCTGTATTAATGAATAAGGTAAAATATAATAAATATGAGCAACATACTTATAATCGGTATCGGCGGTTTTGTAGGCGCAATTTTAAGATACCTGATTAGTGGTTATGTCCAAAATTTGACACAAAGCGTCACATTCCCATATGGAACTTTGGTGGTAAATATTACCGGCTGTTTTCTGATCGGTATATTTTCTCAGCTTTTTGAATCTCAGGCGGGCTTGTCCTCCGAACTTCGCACATTCCTCATCATCGGGCTTTTAGGCGCTTATACAACATATTCTACATTTAGCAACGAAACCATGAATCTTTTGCAGAACCAACAATTTTTTCTTGCATTGATAAATGTCGGGACTCATTTAATTTTAGGACTTTTGGCTGTGTTAATAGGCCGGTTTACAATAATTGTATTGTGGAGGTAACATAAATGAACCTTCCACCTGAAGGGCAGCTCCTTCGAATATTTATCGGAGAAAGTGACAAATATGAAGGTAAACCATTGTATGAATGGCTGGTGATTAAAGCGAAAGAACATGGTTTGGCCGGCGCAACCGCTATCCGGGGCTTAATGGGATTCGGTGCAAACAGCCGTATCCATACATCAAAAATAATGCGATTATCTCTTGATTTGCCGATTATAGTTGAAATAGTGGATACACAAGAGAAAATAAAAGAATTCCTTGCCCTTATTAACAATGTAGTCAAAGAGGGTTTGGTGACCCTTGAGAAAGCAGATGTTCATTTATATAGAAGCAGTAGTAATAGGGATAAATAATTATGAATTTTACAGCCAGCTCGTTTCCTGCTGCATTCTGCGTGAAGCTTAAATAAACTGCTATCTGACTTTATGTTATCGGAGGTATGTGATGAAGAAAAAAAGTACCGAGATAAAAATACCTGAGCATTCAAAAGATATGAAATCATCTTATAAAACTAAATTTCATGATTTACTCGATCTGACAAGGTCAAGTTTTCATGAATTAAGCCAGCCAGTTACTGTTTTGCTGGGTTATTCAGAACTCATGTTATCAAATATGGATATAAATGATCCCTTATATAATAAATTGCACGAAATAAATAAGCAGGCAGAAAAAACAAACGAAATAATTCGCAGGATGCGTATGAAGATAAAATATATAAGCGAAGAAAACACATCAGACAGTAAAGTAATAGGCAAAATATAATTTAATTTAATAAAGAGTTAATAAGCCACACAGCGAAATCCTAGTATGTTTGAATGATTATCCGGTTCTATCCGGAAACGGTTAATAAGCCTGATATCATCTCCTGAGATCCAGCTTCCACCTTTTCCTATCATGAATTTATCATCGCAGGTAGACGTCCATTCAATAACATTACCCAGCAGGTCTGCAATTCCAAGATCATTTTCAAAATCCTTATATCTGTCGACAGGGGTTGTTCCACACACAGAACTTTCTTCTATGTTGCATGCTTCATTATTAAAGCTGTTCCCCCAAGGCAAGAAATAGCCTCTGGAAGTTCTCGATGCCGCTTCCCACTCATCTTCTGTGGGTAGCTTTTTACCGGTCCATGCTGCAAAAGCCTTGGCATCCTCAAAGCTAATCTGAACTACAGGATGATTCCGTTTTTTATGTATTGTGCTTCCCGGTCCGCTTGGTTGATACCAACATGCGCCTTCAATTGTTTTTTGAATTGTTGTAGCATTAAAAACAAGTTTCCACATACCGGTTTTTTCATCTATCGTTTTCTCATATCGCCCGAAATATACCTTCCCATATCCATGTTTTTCCGCTGTTGTTTTATATCCGGTTTTCTCTACAAACACCTCAAAAAGCGCATTTGTTACAGGATATTTTCCCATATAAAAAGCTGGTAGTTCGGCCACTTTTTCAAAGCACTCTCCGTTTTTAGGCCGATTACTACCGATAATATAAGTACCCGGGGGGATAAATATATATTGATTATAGTATTTATCCATTGCTGCAAGAGAATGATTGAATTCTTCCGCCAAAAGCCTTGCTTTTTTAATATCTGATTGTTTGCTGTCGCTTATATCAAAATCTTCCGTTGATAAAGCAGCGCCGGCGTCTTCGGATGTTCCTGCTTCCGAACCATAGCCTTTGCCTGATGCAACAGATGTATC
>DYJH01000097.1 GCA_020723255.1 Desulfonema limicola
TCTCATCTAAAAATATAGTTCCTCCATGCGCCCGTTCAAAACGTCCTCTTTTTTGAGAAACTGCACCGGTAAAAGCCCCTTTTTCATGCCCGAAAAGTTCGCTGTCTATAAGTCCTTCCGGAATTGCGCCGCTGTTTACTTTGATAAAAGGACCGTTTTTCCGCGGAGAAGCATAATGAATGGCATTTGCAATAACTTCTTTTCCAACTCCTGTTTCTCCCAAAAGCAATACAGGGTTGTCTCTTGGGGCCACCTGCTGCACCATATCCATGACATTTTTCAAGCCTGTTTCAGCGCCCACAATCTCATCTCCAGCCAGTTGGCGTAGTTCCCGGCTAAGATAGCGGTTATCATCGGCCAGCATATCCTTAAGTTTTAAAACTTCATCATGCCTTAAGTTGTTGGACATAGCCACGACAAATGGATCGTGCAACATGGAAAGCAACCTGGCGTGCGTATTCGAATAACGGTTTTGTCCTTCCGCCCTGAGAACTAAAACCCCCATCCTGTCGCCCTCCGGCAGTAAAGGAAAGATCATCACCGATGATTCAGGAAAGGCAACAGTTTCCGATAGGCGATGCGCTCCCATTCGATTTAATATCATAACCTGTTTCGGCTTAAGGCCCTGTTCGCGCTGCTTGTCGTTAAGAATGCGGGGCAGAGGAATGATCGTATCCATTGTTTTGCTCCCGGCATTATCGGCATGCGCTATGGCTCGTATGTTGCTGAACTCTTTTTCAAGTAAACCCATCCATATTTCTTCCAGAGGGATATATTCTTTCAGATACAAAAAGCAATTTTTCAAGCTATGATCGATCTCCAGGCTGCCGCAGATACGTATTGTAGCCTGATGAAAAAACTCTTTTTCGTTAATCTTCATTTCAGTTTAACTCCACTTAATAACGCCTGTCTTGTTCAGGTTTCGTAAAAGAAATTTGCTGTATTTGGCATATAAATATTGTAAAATGCTAAATATAGCAATAAATATTCCAAATAACGCAATAGATATTAATAAATCAAGAACAGCTCCCATGAATACTGTCTAATTATTTAATATGTTTAACATAATAATTTTGGCATGATATAAGCTATATAATTCAACAGTCTCGAAGTAATCACTATTTAAAATTGCAGGAGGTTTTAAAATGGTAAAACATGATATAGTTATAATAGGAGCAGGGCACAACGGGCTGGTTGTAGGTGCGTATCTGGCCAAGGCAGGCATGAATGTTTGTGTTGTGGAAAGAGCAGACTATGCAGGAGGAGCTGTCAACACAAAGGAAATCACCTTACCCGGTTTTAAACATGACTGTTGCGGCACAGGACATTTCCTGATACAGTACAATCCGCTTCTTGTACATGATGAACTGAAGCTAAAGTCCAAGTTCGGTTTAAAATATATTTATCCTGAAGCGCCGGTCGCAAACATATACCCGGATGACACGAACATTATGTTGTATGCCGATCTGGATAAGACATGTCAATCCATCGCTAAATTTTCAGAAAAAGATGCTGAGGTCTACCGGCAATACATCACAAGTTGCAAACCGATTCTCGACATGTTGATTCCTGGAATGTTTTCACCGCCTGTTCCGCTCGGGCCTTTCTTTGCTCAACTTGATTCCAGCCCGATGGGGCAATCTTTGCTTAACGGCTTTTTTATGAGCGCCTGGGATGTGATTGATAATATGTTCGAACATGATAAAACCAAGCTTTTCATGGCAAAGATGTCGACAGAGGCGCTGGTAGGCCCTGAGGAAAAGGGTACCGGTATGAATCTCTTTATTTCCCTTCCTATTTTGCATTACTATCCCGTTGGTTTGCCTGAGGGAGGTTCCGGTGAGCTTTCACAGTCACTCGTTCGCTGCTTGGAGTCTCATGGAGGCCAAGTCAGATTAAACAGCGATGTCAAGAAAATAAGTATCAAATCCGGGAGGGCCACAGGAGTTGTCCTGGCATCCGGAGAAGAAATAGAAGCCGGCAAAGCAGTGGTAGCCAATCTGGATCCCAGAATTGTATTTCCCCAAATGATAAGTGATGTGGATGCAGATTTTTTACGGAAAGTTCAGGGTATCCGGAACCCAAGCTTTTCGGTATTATTGAGCCATTTTGCACTTAACGAAGCCCCTAAGTTTAAGGCTGGAGATGAGGTTTTGAAGGGACATAGCATAGAACCTCTTCCATGGTTAGAAGAATTCAGGCGCGGTTACGATTCCTTACGGTATGGCGAAATTCCATCTGCCATACAGCCGCTTGTGTGTGTGCAAAGTTATCATGATCCGACCCGGGCTCCGGAAGGAAAGCATGTTATGTATCTATCGCATTATGTGCCATGGAATCTCAAGGACGGAGGACCTGAGAAGTGGGATGAGGTTAAGGAAAAAGTGGCCGATTTTATACTCGATAAGCTGCGAAAATATACTACCAATATGGGCACAGAGAATATAATTGTCCGTAAGGTGCACAGCCCCATGGACTATGTGAGAATGAATCCGAACCTTTTCCATGCGTCTATCGACGGGCCAGGGGTTTTTCTGAATCAGATGTTTTCTCACCGGCCTATACCGGAGCTTGGGCAATTGCGCGGGCCTTTTGAAGGCCTCTATTGGTCGGGTCATGCTTTCCATCCGGCCGGAGCCATATCCGGAGCAGGAAGAAACACAGTACAGGTGATCATGTCGGATTTGGATATGGAATTTGATGATGTAATTGCTTAAGAATTTCAAAATTATTTAAGAAAGGGATAGTCTATGAGCATGAAGATGTATGATTCATACAAGAACGTCTTGATGGATATCTCCTCACTCAAACGGAAGGGGAATGACATAGTGATGAAGGGCATGTTAATGGGCACTATGCCGGCAACCATATATGTCAAACCTGAGGAAGTATGGGGCGCAAGAAAAATGCTTTCCTGGTCAATAATCAGTTATTTGCCAATTATGATGATAAAAGGCTGGCGACTGTCCAGACGGCAAAGTAGTTAATAAGTATTGGATATCCGGAAGATTAAAAACAAAAAAAGGAGAGAATATTATGGAAGACTACGGAGTTCAACTGACTACAGAAGAAGATGCAAAGGTAGATGAAATATGCGGGAAAATCCGGAAGCGGGCTGCAACAGAACCAATAACCCCCCGTGAACGCTTCGAGTCTATATACCGGGGAGAAACACCTGATCGGATTCCCATCCAGGTGTGTGCTATAGGTTTGCATGCAGCGTCGAACTACGGAGTAACAACATCCGATCTATACAGCAACCCGAAGACCGCCCTTTTTGCATATCTTACCCATCTGGAGCGGTTTGGTTATGATACGCCTTCTGCTTTCCGGTTCAGCGCAGGAGAAAAGGAATTCGGGGCAAAGATGGTTTACAGCGATCATGGAGTTCCTTTTGTTAATGAAAGCATACTTAATACAGCAGCAGATCTTGTTAAAATAAAAATACCAAATCCACGCAAAGACGGCACCCTGCCATGGCAGCTTTGGATGCTTAGCGTGCTCAGAAAAAAGCTTGGCGATATTATGCCTATTTTTGGTTTTATGCCTATTCCCGGCGCAATAGGTCCCGTTATTATGCCTATGGACAAGCAATTTTTGGCCCTTCGCAAAGATCCGGTACTTGCTCACAGTATAGCCGCTTTGGTTATGAAGTTCACGATTGATTACGGCACGGCAATGTTTGAGGCAGGGGCGGATATGATTTATATTGTGGGAGTTGACGACCAGATATCCTATGCCATGCATCGGGAATTCGAGTTTCCATATGTATGCGGCCTGGTTAAATCTTTGCCCTGTCCGTGCTTCATAATAGGCGCCGGAGACTGGTCACATGTTCTGGAATCATATGCCAAAGCAGGGGTTCATGGCTTTTTCCTTCACAGCGGTCAGCCTACGCCTCTGGATATAGCAAAAAAAGTTGCGATAAAATATAATCTTACTCTGCGTTATGGTATAAGTAACAACCTGCTCGTACATGGACCTGCGGATAAGATTCGTGATGAGGTGAAAAGGCTTATACGGGAAGGATGGCCGGGCGGACGCTTTGTATTGGCGACAGATGGTTTGGATGTAAATACTCCGGCAGAGCACCTGGATATTTTCATGGAGGCAGCAAAAGAGTATGGAAAACTTCCTTTGAAAGGAGATTGAGTCCAATGGAAGAATATGATGTAATTGTTATAGGCGCAGGGCATAATGGCCTTACTGTTGCCGGATATCTTGCAAAAGCCGGCTTAAATGTCTGCGTTCTGGAACGGGCCGGTTTTATAGGCGGTGAGGCAATCACCAGAGAACTAACTGTGCCGGGTTTTAAGCACGATCGCGCATCTTCGATACATGGCCTTATTCATGCCAACCCTCTTCTTCTTAATGATGAATTGGGACTTTTATCAAAACACGGGCTTAAATACATTTTTCCGGATTCGAATATGTCTTACATATTTCCTGATGAGACCTCTATGGTCAGCTACCGGGATCTTGACAAAACCTGCCGGCAAATTGCGCAATTTTCGGAAAAAGATGCCGACACATATCGCAGTTTTTGTGAGGAAAGCAAACCGATGCTTCATATGCTGGCAGAAGGAATGTTCAACCCTCCGCCGCCGCTTGGTGAATTTTACGCCCAGCTTGATCGAAGCCCCGAAGGCCAGCAAATTCTCAGACGTCTGTTCATGAGCGGTTACGATATTGTTAACAAACTCTTTGAACATGAGAAAACAAAAATCACAATGCTAAAATTTATGAGTGAACCCATGGTTGCTCCTGAAGACAAAGGCACGGCTTTTTACCTTTACGCAGCAATACCCTTGAGTCATTATTTCCCTCACGGCATACCTGTCGGAGGTTCAGGCATGCTTTCTGAAGCTCTCGGCCGCGCTATCAAAGCCTTTGGAGGCGCCATTAAAACAGCCTCTGAAGTAAAAAAGATTACTGTTAAAGGCGGCAGGGCAGCAGGTGTTATTCTGGCTTCCGGGGAAGAGATAAGCGCCCGTCGTGCTGTTGTTGCAAACATTGATCCGCGACTGGTCTTTCCGCATATGGTTTCTGAAATAGACAAAGGTTTTGCCTCAAGGGTTGCTGAAATTCAGGATCCCGGCTTTTCCGCTATTCTGCAGCATATGGCGTTAAACGATGCGCCTAAATGGAAGGCGGGCGAAAATATAGGAAAATCCATCAGCATAGAGCCTTTATGTTGGCTGGAAAACTTACGGCATTTATTTGATGACCTCAGATACGGCTTAATTCCTCCACCTGAAAATCTTGCTCCTTGTATTTTCTGCACTACTGTGCTCGATCCTACACGCGCTCCGGCAGGTAAACATACTCTGTATTTATGGCACTACATGCCCTATTACCTTAAAGACGGCGGGCCTAAGAAATGGGATGAAATAAAAACGGAAGTTGCGGACATGGTACTAGAAAAGATGAGGTTGCATACAACCAACATGGGGCCGGAAAATATCATCGCTCGCACTATATATTCTCCTATTGATTATGAAAGGATGAACCCAAATGTGGTAAACGGGTCGATTCTCGGGCCTGGCTCCTATCTCCACCAGTTCTTTTCTCACAGGCCCATACCCGAGCTGGGACAATATCGAACACCCATAGAGGGTCTGTATATGAGTGGCCAGTCGTTTCATCCGGGAGGATCAATCACCGGCGGAGGCAGAGCTACCGTCCAGATAATTATGGGCGACCTGAAAATTGATTTTTTCAATGTAATAAAGCAATAGAATCAAACGATGACCGCCATTGACATGAAAATATGTATCAAGTGCACTGGCTGTATAGATATCTGTCCGGATTCAGCTCTTTTTCTTGGAGAAGATGCCGCAATAAATTGTGAATCTAAAAAATGTACAAGTTGCGGCGATTGTGTGGATTATTGCCCTGTAGATGCTATAAGCATCAACGATTGACTTATACTAAGTTGCATTCAAACCTGTCATCGTTGGCTTCGTCGGTTCTGTCTTCGGCCTATTACATATACGCCTGCGGGAAAACCTCCTTGCCGCCTTGCTATTTTTTGAATGCAACTTGATATCAGGCAGCCACGGGAAAGTAACCTGGCTGATCTGGAAAACCAAAGAGACTATTGGATTTCGATGGAGAAATAATGGTGGATAAGAATATGCAAAGAATTACGAAACATTACGACCACGAAGCAGACATTTTGGTGATTGGCGCTGGCGGGGCTGGGTTGCCGGCAGCAGTGGCGGCAGCGGAAAAAGGAGTCAAAGTCACAGTATTGGAAAAAAACAGAATTTGTGGCGGCGATGCATTATTTGCCATGGATACCGGTGGAATAAACAGCAGACATGCCAGGACGGTAAATATTGGATCTCCTCTTCCTCCCGACGCTGCACTGGCCATATTTACAAACGGATGGATGGCCGATCCTGATGTGTTCCGGGCAATCATGATTAAAAATGACGACACCCTTGACTGGATGGAAGATATGGGTGTAGTCTATGATCCGACCCATAAATGGACAAAACACATACAAGCTCTTGGAATGCCCATGTCCAGCCATATGCCTATTGATCCTGAAAATCAGGAACAGGGTTATTATAGCTGGTTTCCTTTTAATGCCAGAGGGTTTATGAGAGCTCTGGAAAAACGCGCCCGCTCTCTTGGGGTAAAAATCATGACCCGAACACCGGCAACCGGGTTATTGCAGGAAACAGGGAAAGTTCTCGGTGTAGAAGCCAGTACAAAGGAAGGGGAATCATTATACTTGAAAGGCAAGGTTGTTATCATAGCCTCAGGTGGATTTGGAGCTAACAGAGAAATGATAAAAAAATATGCTTTGCCGCGGCGTGCGGATGCTTTCGCTTACTATGTGGGATGCGCAAGCAATACCGGCGACGGCATCAAAATGGCGCAGGCCATAGGCGCAGCAACAGAGGCTATGGATGCTCAGACGATCTGGGATGGAGGTGTGCAGGGAATCGGAGAGGGCCCGAAGGCATTCTACAACGCCGCAACCCAGCTTGTAAGACAATCTTCTCTCACAGTAAACAAGCTGGGAAAAAGGTTTTTCAATGAGGCCTCTATGACGGGTTATATCTTTGATGGTCAGGGAAATGCAACCTTAAGACAAAAGGACATGACCTCTTTTACTATTCATGACTCCGATACGGTGCAAAAAAAATTTATCATAGAGAAATTTGATCCGTTTGCTTGCGAGTATCCTACCCCATGGTTTGAGAGAAGTTTTGCAAAAGCGCTTGCCAGTGGCGTTATCATGAAGTCGGAGACAATCACCAGCCTTGCTCAGTTGATGGGAGTTGATCCCAAAACACTGAAGCAAACGGTTGATACCTATAACTTGCACTGTGACAGAGGTCAAGATTTGGAGTATTTCAAACCTGCAAAATATCTTGCTCCAATAAGAAAGGCGCCATTTTACGCAGTCAAGCAGGTAGGAGGTGCATTAATCGCCACTTTAGGCGGGCTTAAGGTAAACGGCAATTTTCAGGTGTTGGATGAGAAATGGCATCCTATTCCTGGATTATATGCAGCAGGGCAGGCAATGCCCTGGTCGGGAACGCTGCAAGCGGCCTTTAACTCAGGCCGTATAGCCGGTGAAAACGGGGCAAGGGAAGTTTTGGATAAGTAAAGTTAGGTATAACAACACCATGTACACTAAAAGGAGGATAAAGTATGAGCGCCGATATCTTTGAAAAATTGAGAAGGCATTTTGATAGGTTTCCGGCCGGTTTTCCTGCTACAGAAGAAAAATATGAGATAAAGATATTGAAAAGTTTTTTTTCAGGAGAGGAAGCCCAATATGCAATTAATCTGCCCTTTGCCGGCTCTGATTACCCCAAAGACATTCGGCCGATAGTAGATCAGATGGGAAAAGATGAAGATGAAGCAGAACGTATTCTTGACTCTATGGTGGAAAAGGGTCTCGTTTACAGGTCTATCGACGATAAGGGATCAAAAGCTTATGCATTGCTTCCCTTTGTTCCGGGTATTATAGAATTTAGCGCAAAGAAGCTGGATCATGAATTAGCTCAGGTTCTTGAGAAGTACTTGTACGGCGCCTTTGGGAGGGAAATGATGAAACCCAAAATTCCTCTTGTCAAGGTGATTCCTATTAGAGAAAGCATTCCATCTGAGATTATAGTCAGTCCTTATGAAAATATTTTAACGGCTCTTGAAGAGTCCTCAAGTCTTTGTGTAATGGACTGCATATGCAGAACTCAAAAAAATCTGATTGGCGAAGGCTGCGGGAGGCCTGTAGAAACCTGTATGTTTTTAAACGAGTTTGCAGAACATGCGAATGAAATAGGAATGGGCAGAAAAGTTACCAAAGAAGAAGCGATAGAAATTTTAAGAAAAGCCGAGGATGCCGGATGCATTCATTGCGTAAATAATTCTCAAAGGATTTTAGGCATATGCAGCTGTTGCGGTTGCTGCTGCCAGCCGCTTAAGCTTCTGATAACAACAAACAATCCCGGTGCGGTCGCTAAATCCGGATTTATAGTTACAATTGATTCTGATCTGTGTTCAGGATGCGAGGCTTGTGTAGATCGTTGCTGGTTCGATGCTCTTAAAATGGGGGATGAATATGTAATGCTTGACCGTGACAGGTGCATAGGTTGCGGAGGCTGTATCAGAGTCTGTCCTGAAGAAGCATTAAGTTTGCAGGCTAAACCGGCGGATGAAATTATGCCTGTGCCGAAGGATCAGTTTGAGTTATTTAATGAGATGGGGTGGAGAAAATAATTTTTATGCAGAGATCAAAAATAACTGTTGCAACATTTTGCTAAAACGGTCATAAAAAAATTGACAAGTTATGTCAAAGCTGGTACGAGCATACCCGTTTTTTAAGATAATATTATGTTCTGGGCCGTTAGCTCAACTAGGCAGAGCACCTGACTCTTAATCAGTAGGTTCCGAGTTCGATTCTCGGACGGCCCACCAAATAAATCAAGTAGTTACTGAGAAATACCGTAGCCCCTTTTTCTTTGTCAAGTGGTTTTATCCCCGCTCTGTCCCCGCTTTAGTAGCTTGATGCCAGCGCAGGACTGCCAGCACAACGATTAAAACGAGTGTGATACCGCCGAAAGCAAATTTGAGCATAGTGCAAATACTGGCCAGCTCTATTCTTGCAGGATCAAATGCATCCGGTCCGGCGCGCATGGCTTGGGCAACGAGCGCGTTCTCGCTGTAGTCAAAAATACCATTGATGAATCCGGCACACGCCAGGCCAAAGGAGCGTCGTGACGACCAGCGCCGCCCCCTTACAATCAAACCATCGGCAAGTGCCCAGATGCTCATAACAAACATACCCATGCCGAGGGCAGGGATCACCAGGTCGATCTTTTTTTGAGCTACCAAGTACGTTGTGCGACCCTGCTCGCCTATTTTCACAAGTAACCAGCGAATCTCCGCCGGACTATAGCCACCCACACGCACGTCGGGCATAGGGGGGTTGCTAAAAAATATTTTAGCCTCAGGCACCATGGTAAATGCCCAAAGCTGAAAGACGATAGCTGCTATTACGAATGTGATGGCGATGCGAGCCTTTGTTATTATCATGTAATTCTCCTCCCTTATCCAATATAAAATGCCGACACACTTAATGGGCTTGCACACTCCTTTATATAGATTGGACTTATTTTATAATAGGTCCGATGCCTGAATAATGTTTATAGTAAACAATAATAAAAGAAGAGCTATGTAAAGTATTTTCATTTGAATAATCTCTCTATCACCAAGTTCGCTGCAAGACTGATCAGGAGCAACGCGTGTCGGCCTTAAGAACATCACGCCTGGACTCGATCCTTTCAGCCCTTTGCTGATTTTTAATGTATCTGTTCATCCACCGGGTAGTATTTGTACCACAACTTGTCTTTGTCGTTGTAGTAGCTGAATTTATTGAAATCAATATATGAATACCCAAATACTACCACTTTTTGTTCGTGCCAAGACCCTTAAATCATCCCTTGCCCTCGCATCGGTATTGATAGATGGAAAACCATCTATTGCGATAGCAAGCAAATATCTTAATCTGAATATTTTAGAATGGTTATGACAAATAAACACATTTAATCAAAGTATGTCAATAAGTTTTATCCGGATTACGGTTGCCCGTTCTTAGAGCCGACTCGGAGGCCGGAATGACAAGTCGCAGAGTGAGAACATAAAACTTGCTTTGTCTGAAGGATAGAATTTTAGCCTCGATAGAGACAATAAAAAAACTTGCAAATTCACCTAAATATAATAGTTTATATGAATGAATACTAATTTTAATGAGACCTTTGAAGAACTTCCAATTTTGGTCAAGTACAAGGAAGGCGATAATCTCAACAACAGGAATACATTGAGTATTTCGAGGATTGAGATTTGAGCCTGACGCAGTAATCGGTTAAAAGGGGATGTTATACAACGGTTTCAAATAAGGAGGTTTTTTATGGGCAATATCTTAAAAAACGATAAAGCAGAAACCGAAATATCCCTTGACCTTAAGCAATGTGTTGCATTTCATGGCCATCTTTGCCCGGGACTTGTTTACGGTTATGTTGTCGCAAAAGAAAGTATAAGGCTTCTTGGTATTAAGCGTTCAACTGATGAAGAGGTTGTGGCCGTTTGTGAGAATGATTCATGCGCTGTTGACGGGCTTCAGGTAATGCTCGGCACAACGGCAGGCAAAGGAAATCTTATTATAAAGGACTACGGGAAAAATGCATATACTGTTATAAACCGGTCAAAAGAGAAGGCCTACAGATTCTCAAGAATAACCTCGTATAATTACAGCGGTAAAAATGCAGATGAATTTAATAAGCTTGAAAAAGCTGTATCTGAAGGAACAGCCAGCGAACAGCAAAGACTTCGCCAGAAATATTTAAAAGCAGTTGATCTTTTTTCAAGGCCGTTTGACGAAGTTTTTTTCACTAAAGAGGTCGAATTTTCCATGCCGCCATATGCGCCACTGGCGCCTTCCGTAGCATGTGCCATATGCGGTGAAATGACCATGAAGACAAAGATGGTTCCCGGAAAAGGCGGTAGGTTGATCTGTATTCCCTGCTCAAATATGACGGCTTCTTAAAAACAAATGAACTTATTGGGTTTTTTGATCTTTTATGCCCGGCTTTAATATAAGAAAGTAAAGACTTCCCTTGTGCTGCATATTGCCGGCTGCTATCTCGGCATATTTTCCGTTTCCCCAGAAAAGGTCAACCCGGCCGGGGCCTCGGATTGCACCTCCTGTATCCTGAGCTAATACAAATTTAGTGCATTTTGACCAGCCGATAATATCATCGTTTTCATCCACATCGGGTTTTGATGTCTCAATATAGGCAAGACCTGATAAGGGAAATACGCTCCTGTCCAATGCTATAGATCTTGCCGGTGTAAGTTTTACTTCAAGATATCCGAAAGGCCCATCTTCTTCGGTTTTGAAGAAAACATAGCTTGGGTTGTAATTTAAAATTTCCTGCATTTTTTCCGGGTTGGATTTTAAATACTCACGGATGCTTTGCATAGATATTCCGGAACGCGGAATAATATCTTTCTGAATTAATAAAGCTCCAATACTTTTATATGGATGCCCGTTTGAAGCATGATAATGAATATTTATAGTTTCTCCGTTATCAAGATTAATTTTCCCCGATCCCTGGATCTGAAGAAAAAAAAGACCTATCGGATCTTTTACCCATGCAATAACACAAACTTCATTTTCTGCAATTGCTCCTGCTTCAATTTCCCTGCGTTCATAGTAAGGAACAACTGTTTTCCCAGTATAACGGCCTGTTATTTTTTCCCCTTTATGTTTTGGAGAAAACAATGATAGATCTATGGAAACAAGATCGGATGGCATTCCATAAACCGGATATTTATATATTTCACTTTTTAAAAGGCTTCCCTCAAGCTCGGGCTCATAATATCCTGTGAAAAGAACTTCACCTTTTTCATTGCTTCCTGTCGATTTGTAAACATAGTAATTTGTACTGATATATTTTCTTAAATTATCCGATGACGGTTTGCTTTCGATAAACTTCTGGAAGTCTTTTAAAGATGCTATCAATTGTGAAGCAGTATATATATCATTTCCAAAGTAAAACTCTTTATTGAAAGGCTTTTTCAAAAGGTAAGAAATACTTTGATTTATGCTTGCGTCAAGATTTTCATAATTCATATCATCTTCAAAATCAGGATATTTTGTCGAGGTCAGTTTTATAAGCGCCTCAGGTTTTTTAAAACCAGGACTTAATATAACTTTAGAGCATCCCCCAAGAAATGAAATCATAGCCGATAATAAATAGATCAATAAAGTATTTAAGTTTTTTTGCATTACTCGATCCAAAATATTGATCAGGAAGGGTTTGTTTTTTTCCTTGTGTATTTTCCGCTTTTGCCCCCCTGTTTTTCAAAAAGGCATATTTCTGAAATAGTCATTTCTTTATCATAAGATTTACACATATCATATATAGTCAATGCTGCAAGGCAAACAGCTGTTAAAGCCTCCATTTCAACTCCTGTCTGGCTGAAAATCTTTACCGAAGACTCTATCCTTATAGCGCTTGCATTTTCATCCGGGTAAAAGTCAACTGCAACATGAGTTAAATTTAAAGGATGGCACATAGGTATCAGCTCCGATGTTTTCTTGGCAGCCATTATTCCGGCAATTCTTGCGGTTTCCAGCACATTTCCTTTCTTAACCTTCTGATTCATTATCAGTGCAAGTGTATCCGGCTTCATATAAACAAGTCCGCTTGCGATTGCGCTTCTCTCCGTTGGTTTTTTTCTGCTAACATCAACCATGCGCACATTGCCTTTTTCATCAATATGAGTAAAAGAAGACATTGTATTTTTCCTTATCCTCTCGGATGATATTTAGTGTGTACTTCCCTTAAATGATCACGCACAACATGTGTATATATCTGGGTTGTCGAAATATCGGCATGTCCCAGCATCAACTGAACCGATCTTAAATCAGCGCCGCCTTCTAAAAGATGGGTTGCAAAAGAGTGTCTTAAACTGTGAGGCGTTATTGTTTTTGTTATTTTTGCTAAAATTGAATATCTTTTTATAAGCTTCCAGAACCCCTGACGGGTCAAAGGTTTTCCGCCTCTTCCCACGAACAGGAACTGGCTCATTTTATCTTTTAAAATAAGAGGTCTTGCAACTATAATATATTCATTTATCTTTTCTTTTGCATAATTTCCGATAGGTACTATTCTTTCTTTTGAACCCTTCCCAAAAACTCTTACAAAGCATGCCTCCAGGTTAACATCAAAAAGTTTAAGATTGACAAGTTCTGAAACCCTGAGACCGGCAGCATACAAAAGCTCTATCATGGCGGAGTCTCTCAATCCGGCCGGCTTGCCTGTATCAGGAACAGACAAAAGAGATTTAACATCTTCCTGAGTCAACACATTCGGAAGATAAAAACTGCTTTTAGGAAGATCGATAATTTTTGCAGGATTACTAGTTATGAACTTTTCTTGCACAAGAAACTTATAAAACCCCCTCAATGTAACGAGGTGCCTTGCTCTTGATCTCGCTTTCAGTCCTCCATCTCTTAATGAGATTATATGCATAAGAATTGTTGATGTGTCGGCCTCTGAAATATCACCGATCCCTTTTTTGGCCAAAAAATTAACATACATTGCTATATCGCTCCCGTAAGATTCAAGAGTTTTCTTTGAAAGCCCTTTTTCTACAACAAGATAATTAAGATATTGATCGACAAGAAAATCTGTGGAGGGCATATATGCAAACCTTATTTGTAAAAAATGTTTTGTTCAAGCTTGTTCAACACTTCTGCTCCTTTGTCTCTTACTACTACCATATTTTCAAGTCTTATTCCGCCCCAGCCGGTAATATATACTCCCGGTTCAACAGTAAAGACCATCTGAGGCTCAAGCACCGTACCTCTTAGAGGACCTACTCGGGGGCTCTCATGAACACAAAGACCTGTCCCATGTCCAAGACCGTGGAGGAATTTGTCTTTATATCCCATGGTGTCAATGTGGTTGCGGGCGGTTTCATCAACAGACCTGGAATTTACACCAGGTTCTATCGCCTTTATTGCCAGTAATTGGGCATCAAGTACAGTTTTATAAGTCTTAATAAAATATTCATCCGGCTTTCCAATTACAATAGTTCTTGAAATATCGGAAAAGTATCCCTTTAGTTTTGCTCCCCAGTCAAAAAGTATAGGTTCACATTCTTTAAATGCGCGATCCGAAGGAGTCGCATGAGGAAGTGCGCTGTTTGGCCCTGATGCTACAATTGTCGGGAAAGACAAGCCATCCGCTCCTGCCTCATGCATGGCTTTTTCAATGAGCCAGGCTGCTTCTTTCTCCGTAACTCCAGGTCTTATTGAATCCTGTATTTGGATAAAAGCCGTTTCCGCTATAAAAAGCGCCTTTTGTATTAATTCAATTTCTTCTTCATCTTTTATTGCTCTCAATGTTTCAACAATATTTTCGGTTTCCAAGAGTTCAATTTCAAGACCGTTCGATTTTATTTCTTCAGATATTTTTCTGTATTCAAGATATGATAATCTCACACTTTCAAATCCAAGCCTTTTCGTGCCAAGTTTTTTCTGAATTTCAGGTATTTGCTTGGCCAGACCTCCTTTATCGCAGACA
>DYJH01000098.1:0-6493 GCA_020723255.1 Desulfonema limicola
CATCGTATAATAGGAATCCCGTCCCAAATTCATTACTACAGGGCTCTTTTTGCTGATCTTTTTGGCAAGATCCATGACAGTTTCCTGCAATTTATCATGAGGAACAACCTTATTGACAAGACCGATTCTTTCAGCCTCTTTTGCATCAATCATATCGCCGGTCATCAGCAATTCCAGAGCTTTCTTTCTTCCCACAAGCTTTGGCAGCGAAGCGGAAACCATACATGACCAGACTCCTACGTTAATTTCAGGAAGACCGAATTTGGCATTCTCAGAAGCAATTGTGATATCCGGATAAAGCGCAAGCCCGAAGCCTCCCGCAAGAGCCAGTCCGTTTACTGCAGCAATTGACGGCTTTCCAAGATTAATAAAAATTCTGGAAAGATCCGCAAAAGCAGAAAAAACCTTACGGCTTTCAACAGGTGAAAGGCCTTTGAAATCGGCGAGATTTGCTCCGGCGCAAAAGGCCTGATCGCCGGCAGCCCCTATAACGACAACTCTTACCGAGTCATCGGTTTTTGCTTCATTAAGGGCGGCAACAACTTCTTTCATGGTTTCATTTGTTAAACGATTCATCTTATCAGGTATATTTAAAGTCACCTTTGCGATGCCGTCTTCAATCTCATATAATATATTATTATAAGCCATATTGTTTCACATCACTTTCCATCCCCTCACCCTGACCCTCTCGCCCCCAAGGGGCGAGGGAAAATAAACATCAGCGGCATGTAAAATACCGCCTCACGGTAACAACCCCCCTTCCCCCCTTTTCTAAGGGGGAATTAGTGGGGTTGTCCCTTTTAGGAGGGGGAACCCGCCTCTTCATTCCCCCTTAGGAAAGGGGGACAAAGGGGGTTGTTGCATCCCGCAGCAAATGTCTCCAAGTATGGGTTTTACACTCTGCTGCAACCCCCCCTAACAGGGGACCCTTTTTTCTTCCCCTCCCTTGAGAGGAGGGGATTAAGGGGAGGGTGAATTATGTTTTAAGCCGCTTACTATAATTAAATTTTAAGCGTTAAAACACTAATTACTTCTTTGAATAATCGTAAAATCCCTTGCCTGTTTTAACGCCAAGCTGACCCGCTGCTACCATTCTCTTCAAAAGAGGAGGAGGTGAGTATGCAGGACCAAAATTCTTCTCCAGATCTTCCGCCGCATGCAGCATTACATCCAATCCGATTATATCCATAAGAGCAAGCGGCCCCAATGGATGATGGAATCCTTCTTTAAGAGCGGTATCAATATCTTCCTTAGAAGCAACTCCTTCTGTAAGGGTCTGGATGGCAGCCATTCCGAAGGGACACCAAACGCGGCTGGTGATAAATCCGGGAGAGTCGTTCACATTAATAGCGTTTTTGCCGCATTTAACCAAAATATCATTAATCTCTTTTACTGTTTCATCCGAAGTGTTCAATCCGCGGATAACTTCAACCATCTTCATAACCTGGGCTGGGCTGTGAAAATGGGTTCCTATAACCTTATCCTGCCTTTTTGTGGCTCCGGCAACTTCACTTATACATAGAGCCGAGGTGCAAATTGCAAGAATAACATTCGGCGGAAGGGTTTCATCAAGCTGTTTATGAACTTTCTTTTTAAGCGCCATATCTTCGGGCACTGCTTCCTGCGCTAGATCAATATCTTTTGCTTCGCTAATATCTTTAATGGGTTTGATCTTTGACAATATTTCAGCTTTTCTTGCTTCTTCCATCTTGCCTTTGGCAACAGTCTTTGAGAGAAATTTATCGATGCTGGCCATTCCTTTTTTTATATAGTCTTCCGAGATATCAGTTACATATACCTCACATCCACCTTCTGCATAAACCTGCGCTATTCCGGCGCCCATAAGACCCATGCCTATTACGGCAACTTTTTCTATAGCCATGCTTTACCTCCTTCTATCTTTTTTATGTATTTATATCACATGATTTCATGATTTTTCATTTTTTCCAGATCTTCAGCAGAAGGCTCTCTTGAAACGGCCATTCCTGTCTTTGCATCAAGACCAACAATTACTTTTTTAAACTTCTGATCCGGATCTCTTTCGCTTTTTAGAATCATATTTCCGGCCATGCCGCCGCCGCCGCATAGGCAAGCTAAGCCATATTCACCCTTATTTAATGTATGGGCAAGATGCAGAGTTAGCCTTGCGCCGCTATACCCTGTAGGATGTCCAAGAGCAATGCAGCCGCCATGAGGATTCATCTTTGCGCGATCTTTCCAGTTCATCATTTTCTCGGCAGCAAGGCACACGGCTCCGAAAGCTTCATTAATTTCAACATACTTCATATCATCTATGGTCAAATTGTTTTTTTTCAGTATTACCGGTATGGAAAGCCCAGGCCCATCAGGAAAATCCGCTGGTTCCAGACCGTAAAAGAGAAAGTCAACAAAAGAAGCTAAAGGTTTGAGCCCTAATTTCTGGGCCATCTTGCGGGACATTATTATTGAAGCGCCTGCTCCGTCGGTAATGCCGGATGAGCTACCTGCGGTTATTGTTCCGTCTTTTTTAAAAGGTGTGGGTAGTTTTCGCATACTTTCGATAGTAGCATCTTTTCTGTAGCACTCGTCGGTATATAAGGTAAAAGGTTTGTATCCTCCTTTAATGGGCTCAGCCGGAATATCAACCGGGAATACCTCATCGTCGAATACGCCGTCAGCCCATGCTTTAGCCGCTTTTACATGGCTCTCGTAACCTATCTGATCATTTTCTTCTTTTGTAAGGCCGTGTCTCTCGCTACAGCGTTCGGCGGTAAGCCCAGGAGTCAGTTTGCTGTAGTTATCTGAAAGATATAAAAAGGCATCATCGATTGAAATATTATTCAATCTTCCAAGAGGACGCCAGCGGGCCCCTCTTAGCATATGAGGAATATTGCTCATGCTTTCCGATCCACCCACAACCGCCACTTCAGTTTCACCCAGGCGGATCGATTGTACAGCCAGATGCAATGCCTTCAACCCGGCGGCACAAACCATATTTACCGTATGTGCAGGAATTTTTTTCGGCAAGCCTGCAAAAAGCATCATATTACGGGCAGGATTAGTTCCGGTTCCATCCTGTCTGGTGTGAGACATTATTACCTCTCCAATCAGCTCAGGGTCTATTCCGGTTCTTTCCATAACACCCTTTATAGCCATAGCGCCAATCTGCCACACCAATAAATCTTTAAGAGATCCTCCAAACTTTCCTATTGGGGTTCTTGCACCGTCTATCAATACTACATCCTGATAATCCAACATTTCTGCCATATTTATTTCTCCTTTTTGTTATATTTAAAACTTAAAATTTTAGTTATTTTTAGGGAACGCTGCCTCGGCACTTCCGATAATTACATCTTCATTGTCCTGATTTTTCAAATGCACTTCAAAGACCGCAATATTTTTCCCATCTTCTTCTTTTTTATCAACAACCTTTGCTCTGGCAGTCAATAAATCACCAGGCCTGACAACCTTTACCATCCTGATATCCAATTTTCCTCCAACATACCAGGCATTGCCAAAATCACGGCTCATTAATTCAGAAATATAAGCCATAGTCTGATAACCTGGAGCAATTATGCCTTTAAACGGCGTTTTTTTGGCAAATTCCTCATCAGTATGTATAGGATTGTAATCTTCGGCAATACTAACATATCTATTAATTTTTTCCTGCGTCATTTTTTTTATTACCGGAGTCAATTCTTCCCCGATTATTAATTCTTCAAAA
The DNA here is from genome assembly GCA_020723255.1 of Desulfonema limicola. Taxonomy (GTDB): domain Bacteria; phylum Desulfobacterota; class Desulfobacteria; order Desulfobacterales; family RPRI01; genus RPRI01. The sequence goes on from DYJH01000098.1 coordinate 3,704, forward strand.
GTTCTGTAACAACTCATACCCTCTCCTGATATTCAAATCACTTAGGCCATATGGGACTAAGCCAGCTTGTTCCTATCTTTTGGCCGTCTTTGTTAAATACCTCCGACTTAAAGACAACATATTTTCTCCCCTTCTTTTCATACTTGTCTTCGACTATAGTTTTAATTAACAATTCATCACCAGGTCTGACCAATCCTGTAAATTCAAACTTCTGACTGGCATGTATCAATCCCGGCGGTGTTTTCTGCTTTAAGGGTTTAATAACACTGCTTACAGTACTATATATTGCCATAGATATGGGCGGGACTATCCGGCCATTGAAAGAGGTTTTTTTTGCATAGTCTTCATCTATATAAAGCGGGTTGAGATCGTCAATTGCTTCAAGATATTTATCAATAACATCGTCTGTTAAAGCATAGGTCATATCAGGCAATTGCATTCCTTTAATCAGATCATCATATAAGATTTCCTTCATTTTGCTCCTCACGGCAACGCAATTTTATTATTTCTTAAGAAACTTGACACGCAAATAAATTTGAATATGAATTATATTTTTTTGCGTGTCAAGCAATTAGCTTGACACGCTGTATCATAATATTAACATATTAAATATATTTGATTTTTAATGTATATAACTTATTTTCTAAAAGAGGTCATCAAGTTCATCCATACCGCCTGACGGCATTTCCCCATACTTCTGCATATATTGCTGAATGAGCTCACTTTCTCTTTTGGTAAACATCTCATCCGCTTCCCATTCAAACCAAACGCCATTTTTGTTCTCGGCTAATGCTTCGTCAAGCGCCTGTCTTATATTCATTGCTCCCTTGATCGAAATAATTTTTTTATCATTATCCATAAGCTGATACACACCCGATACTTCAGGAACATTGCCTACATTTTCGGCATTGAATTCAAGATAATGTTCCGGAGGTGATTTTATGCCACAGATTTGGAGCCTTAAATCGCATTGCATACAACGGTTTGCTTCCTTGATCGCTTCCTCTTTACTGTATATCTGCTCAACAAGATTAAAATTATTTTTACGTTCATCGACGGGAATACTTGTTACAGGAGCTCTATTTAAATATCCGAAACCTTCAACTTTTCCTGTTTTTGGATCTCTTGGCTCAGGCTCGGTGAGCACCTCATTGATATTTCCTTCACCGCCGAGATATTTGTCGATAGCTATCGCCGCATTTCTTCCCATTCTTACCGCATCAACAACAGAGCCCGGAGCCATAGCAACATCTCCTCCTGCAAAAATACCGTTTGCGCCCGTATATTGATCTTTATCGGTTTCGATAACACCTCTTGAGGTTTTGATATCAGGAATATCTTTGATAATAGATAAATCCGAAGCCTGTCCTATCGCCAGAATCACGCTATCACATTCAATAGTCTTTAATTCATTTTCATTATAGGAAGGATTGAATTTGCAGACATCATCAAAAACACTTTCACAACGCACAAATTCAATTCCGGAAACACATCCATTCTTTTTAAGGATTCTTTTGGGTCCCCACGAATTATCTATTTTAATTCCTTCTTCCTCAGCCTGGCTTATCTCCCATTTATGCGCAGGCATTTCTTCTCTCTTTTCCAGACAAACCATTATTACATCTTTTGCGCCCAGCCTTAAAGCAGTCATCGCAACATCAATAGCTACATTACCTCCGCCTATAACAACAATCCGGTCTTTTACTATTGGAAGCGGCTGCATACTTGCTTCACGCAAAAATTCTACTCCCCAAAGAACATTATCTGCATCCGTACCTTCAATATTAAGCTTTCTGCTAAGAGATGATCCAACAGCAATAAATACGGCATCAAAATCATTTTTTATATCGGAAAGTTTAAGTTCATCGCCTACCTTAACACCGGTTTTCAGATTGATACCAAGCTCCAAAATACTGTCGATATCTTTCTGAAGTGTCTCTTCCGTTAATCTGTAATATGGAATCCCGGCTCTTAACATTCCACCGAGTTTATTTTCTTTTTCAAATATCGTTATTTCATGCCCCAGTGTCGCCAAATAGTATGCAGAAACCAAACCGGCCGGTCCTGAGCCGATAATCGCAACTTTTTTACCGGAGGCTGGAAGGTTTTTTCTTTTTTCCTTCCATAGTCCGCTATCATTCTCTGCGACAAACCGCTTGAGAGAGCAAATAGCAACCGGCTCGTTTACTTCACCCCGCCTGCATTTAACCTCACAGGGATGAAAACAGACCGCACCCAGAACAGACGGTAATGGAACTCTTTCTCTGACAACTGCAATTGCTTTGTCAAAATCACTTTTTGCTATGTAATTAACAAATCTGGGAATATCTATTCCGGCAGGACAAGCTACCCTGCAGGGCACAAGAGTTTCCTCACGATTTGATTCAGTTATCTTTATTTTATCAGTAAGCGCTCCCGTAGGACATACCTCAACACATGCTCCGCAGAATCTGCAATCAGCTTCTCTTAGCATAGGAGCTTTTTGTGGACCGACAATTACTCTCCCGTCTTTTACCACAAAACCTAATACTTCATTTTCTCTTAAAGAATTACAAGCTCTTACACAACGCAAGCAGCCTATACAAAGATTAAAATTTCTGTTATACAGAGGATCTTCTTTTATAATTGGCAGGTGTTGCGGTATGTATCTTCCAGTATCTTCAGGAATTCCGATATATTCAGCAACTTTTTGCAACTCACAATTGCCGAAATTGATACAGCAGCGCTCTTCAACCTTGACACTGGTTGAGCAGGGCTCACGCGTGCATCCTTCTCTCTGTGCACATGTTA
>DYJH01000098.1:6503-14572 GCA_020723255.1 Desulfonema limicola
GGCAAGCATGAGGATGATTAACTAATATATTAGCAAGAGCGCTTTTTCTTTGTTCTTGGATTTCAGGAGAATTAGTGGATATTTTCATGCCCGGCTTTGCTTCTGTCTGACACGAGAAGAACAAACCTTCTTGTCCTTCCATTTGAATCAGACAAAGCATGCAACCGCCTTCAAGCGCGGAGTGTTCTTCTGTAACAATTTTTTCTTCACCACGGTAAATAAACTCACTTGGTTTTACTGTGGTAAAATTGGGTAAATCAGGATGAGAACATAAGGTGGGAATGTAAATACCAGCTTGTAAAGCGGCTTGCAGGACAGTTTTTCCTGCCTCGGTTATTACTTCTTTATCGTCTATTGTCAGACTAATCTCGGCCATATACTGCCTCCAAAATCATAATAAAAAAACTATGGAAATAAATCGACATAATATACCCTCCCCTGTTTCCCCTCCCCTCAAGGGAGGGGAAATTAAAGAATTCTCTTTCCTCAAATTAAAGAGTCTTATCAACCCATTCCGGAAAGGTTTGGCTACAATTTTCCTCTCCCCTTGTGGGAGAAGGTACTATCATTTCCCTCTCCCGAAAGGGGAGAGGGTCAGGGTGAGGGGTATGTAAACTTATTTTTTGCGGTTACTATAAATGATAAGTTATCAGTCAAGATGAATTGGTAAAAAGCCCACGGATCGCGATGCCGGCGAAAGCCGGCATCGCGAAAAGTGGCAATTTTCGACTTTTTACGGTTTCATCAAAATTAATTTTTGCCTAAAACCGATTGGTCATACTACCAGGAATGATTAATCGCCCTTAACTCGCAAGACACTACGCAAGGCAGCTTTTCTATCTCTTTCATTGTCTCTTCGGTTTTACCTCCCGAAAGAGTGGTAAGATAGCGTTTGCAGGGAGCACAGGCATATTTCAGTTTTTTACGTTGCTCTCCGCTTACTCTGGCCACAGGCTCTTCACGAAGGGGGTCACTATCATCATCGCCCATTTCAAAAACAGACTGCGGGCAAGCGTCAACACATTTAGCGCAACCATTGCACTTATCAGTATCAATAGCTATGAAGTAATCCCCTGATCCATCCTTATAACCATAATTGGCAAGCATACTCTCTCCTTAACCTTTATTTTTTGAGGTCCTTTTCCAACAAACCCTTGGCAAACAATGCCGCTCCGATTGCACCGGCAAGCTGAGTATCATGCCTTGGAGTAAGTGCTTTCAGTCCAAGAAGATTTTCAAGCCGTGATACGACGCCAATGTTTTTTGCAATTCCTCCGGTGATGGCAAAATCTTTTACCACACCAACTCTTTGGAGCAATTCGTTTACACGGCCTGCCATTGCCCGGCAATATGCAGCCAATACTTTATTTTTAGCCCAACCTTGTCTGAGAAGCCCTGTTGCTTCGGTCTTGGCAAAAATTACGCAGGTACTGCTAACTGGTTCCGGTTCTACATCAACTTCCATAGACATCTTGCCGACATCATTAATGGAAATGGTCAGAAGATCGGAAAATACTTCCATACCTCTGCCTGTTCCGGCAGCACATTTATCATTCATAAGAAAGGATTCGACTTTTCCTTTATCATCGATGCGGATTGCCTTGCAATCCTGGCCGCCCATATCAAGTACGGTACGAACAGTTGGACCATACATGAAATTTGCTCCACGTGCATGGCAGGCAATCTCGGTAATCGCTTTCTTTGCCATCGGAACATTAACGCGGCCATAGCCGGTTCCAACAGTGTACTTAACATCGGTTTCAGCCATACCGGTTCCTTCGAGTGCCCAGTTGAAAGCATTTCTGGCGCTGTTCGGACTATCTGATCCGGTTCTCATATTGGCAAAAGCATACAAATCACCATCGGCCATAATTACAGCTTGTGTGCTAACCGAACCGACATCAACACCGCCGGTTATAATTTTTGCCTGTCTCCAGTTTATATTAGGGTTGGTCCAGCGTGATTCCAACCATCTCCAGTATTCTTTTTTTTCTTCAGCCATGATCGTCCTCCATCTATTCTTATTTTTCAGCGGCTACAAGTGCAGCTCCTAATGCTCCGACATATTCGGGATATTCCGGAACTATCACTTCCAATTTCAAACCTATATTAATGGAATTTACAAACCCCACATTATATGCCACTCCACCGGCCAGCATAACCTCTTTTTCGATACCTACTCTTCTTACCATTGAGATAATCCTGTCGGCAATGGAATCATGGACTGCCCTTGAAATATCTTCATGAGGGGTTTTGGCATGAATAAGAGAAACGACTTCCGACTCGGCAAATACCGCGCACTGGGCATTCATAGGAATACTTTTTGTAGATTTAAGGGCAAGTTCCGCAAATTCTTTTAAAGGACGTTCCAAAGCCCTTGCCATAGCTTCAGTAAAAGCTCCGGCTCCGGCTGCGCATTTTTCATTGATGGCAAAATCAACAGCCTTGCCTTGGGGAGAAACTTTTATGCCCCGGCCTTCTTCTCCTCCTATATCGATTAAAGTACGAACGGCAGGATTGAGAAAATTAGCTCCCCTTGCATCTGCTCCTACTTCGGTAATCTGGCTGCTGGCATAAGGCGCCTCCATCCGGCCTACACCTGTGGCTGTCACTCTGTCAATGTCTTTCTGATCAATTTTTGCTTCCTTAAGAGCAGCTTTAAATGCTTTTTCAGCCGACTCTTTCTGATCTAAACCGGTAGTAGCCATTCCTCTGCCGATAACATCTTTACCTTTGAGAATCACCACCTTAACAGTCTTTGCTCCAATATCTATCCCCGCTGTTATTGCTGTTATCATAAAACCTCCTTATATAAAATAAAATCTAGGTCAGCTTGTTTAAACCCAGACTTTCCATAAATGTATCAATTCTTGCTACAGTTCTGCCTTCATCAAAATCGCGGTCATCTCCCATATTGCCTTCATATGTCAATACCGGAAGTCCTGCTTTAATCAATGCGGTTCTGTTTTCCATGATTCCAAGAGATGTTCCTTCGCATCCTCTATTCAAATGCAGCATTGCAGCGTCGCAATTCCATTGTTTGGCATATTGCACCATAAGCTTGCTCTTCCAGTCGGCATTATAGAACATGGCGTAAATGGGCCGTCTCATATGCCAATCGGCCATTGCTCTTAAAGCATCTTCTCTGGTTTTCAGCTCAACGCCTCTCGATTTCAAATCTTCTCTAGGAGTTAAACTCCAGTCATCAGCAATATCCCAAACTCCTTCAAGACCGATAGTATATATGGACCCTGTAGAAACCACTCCAAACTGTTCCAGATATCTCCAAACTCTTAAAAATGCCCACGGAGGCTGGCTGTCGCTCATAAGACGGAGCCGTTCAGTAGCCAAAGCAGCGATCCCTCTTTCAACGCGATCTTTTGTTTCAGCATAAAGTTCTTCGTAAAAATCCACAAATTCTTTTCTGGCACGATCCAAAGTAGTAAAAACATAAAGAGAGTACATGGATTTTTCGTCCAGCGGTGCAGGAGTGTTCTGATTAAGCTCGGTGATTTTAGCCCAGAGAGAGGTAGTCCGCGAATCATTATAAACTCCTTCAATCAACCGCTCGTCATCGCATTTTCTGCCGGTAACTTTTTCGATAAATTCAATGCTATCCTGCATCTGATCCACAATATACTGCAACCTATTCGGATGTTCTTCCTTCCAGAAAGGAATCGTACCAATATCAATATTAAAATATGGTACATCCTCCCAAAGGCTTAACACCTGGAACCATTTTGCATGCGTGCAGCAAAATCCGGATTGAAGATTAAAATGAGGCTTTGGGAAAGGGCCTCCGAAAGCATATTCGTCAATTAATACCGAACCCCAATAGTTGCGCATATAAGCGCACATATCGCGCGCCCACCCCTTAGACTCAAGAGCCGACTCACACTTATGGGCAAATTCCGGGTCAAATGCAATAGCAGCTGCATATGGTTCTGCCGTTAAGGCATGAACATCATCACCAAAGGCATAGGGAATTACATCTATAGCCTCAGCTCCGCCGCTCCAGCAAATGCCTCCTTTTGATCTGGCCTCTTGGTATTCTCTGTAATATTTAGCTCTTAACTCCTTGGCCTTACCCCAGCATTTTAGAGGCTCGGTTTTATACCTCTTTATATCAGACATTTGTATATCCTCCTTAATTATTAATTTCTAAAGAATTAACCGGTTTCCCTGTCAAGTTAGAAAGGAAGTTCGTCCGCTCTCAACATTTCAAGAAAAGCTTCTATACGGATTTTGAATTGTCCTATGGGAACGGTGACATCCAGTTCCAAAAAGTAGGTGCGAATCCCGTTATCTTCAAATCGTTTTCTTAACAGAGGAATATCGATTTCGTGGGGATCGCAAAACTTTTGCTGAATGATAACAGCTCCTTCTACCTTAGCCTCCTTGGCCATTTCCATAACATGATGAAACCGTACAAAGTTTTTGGTAGCATCCTTGGTGGGACAGGGCGGGCGCTCAAGATAACGTTTGGCAATTGCAAGCAGCCTGTCTTCTTCCGGTTCAACACTGTTCCAGAAAGCGCGGCTGCCTGTACAATGGTCATCAGCTACAAAAGTTGAATTTAAAGATTCAACCATTTCCATAAATTCAATATCATCGCACTCACTTCCTACGATCATAAGCCGAATGCCGGTCTCACGATCCGTTTTTCTGGAAGGCAACTCTTTCAACAGTTTTTCCAAAGCCTGATTATGTTCTCTCTTATCCACCATCTGGCTGGAAGATGTCATATGCATACACTCAACTCCGGTCAACGGCGGATTATCCAGAAGGCGCAGTTTATAAACTTCCCGCATTAATTCTCTGTTTTTATTTAATATTTCAATACCACGATCCAGGTCTTGAACTGTAATCTTCTTTCCAGTCCACTTTTCCACAGCTTCGATAAAAATTTTAAACTCTGCAGCAAGATGAGGTCTGGCGTGCTTGCTTTCCACAGCTATCGGAAAGGGCATATAATACATGAATTCAGTCGGCTTATGTATCTCCCAGCTCGAATAAACCTGTCTCATATGAAGACAGGACTGTGAAATCATGACTCCATCTGCATAGTCATATCTTCCCTCCATTACCTGGGCAACACAATCACGGCAGAAAGGACAATACATACCGAAAATATGCTGTTCCGTAAGATCGGAAGCCTCATGGCTGCCATAAACTCTTATCGGCAAAACATCAGCGGCATATAAAATTTCTTCCGGTACATAGGTGCACATATAAGCCATAACCTTGCCGCCGGTTTTAGCCTTCCATTCCTTGGCATATTCATGCCGGTTTTCATACCAATTTTTAAATTGATCAAACATTCTAAGCTCCTCCTTCTATCAATTTACAATATATTACTATTTACCTGTAAAGATTGGTTTTCTTTTTTCAACAAAGGCAGCTATGCCTTCAGTTTTATCTTGTGATCCCAAAAGAATATTGGCCAGAGCAGATTCTAAAAACAGGCCTGACTCCAAATCCGTTTCAGCTCCATGATTTACCGCCATTATACACATCTTCATGGCAAGAGATGGTTTCTGAGCCATCTTTTTTGCTGTCGCAGCAGCAACTTCCATCAGTTCTTCCGGTTTAACCACCTTGTTGGCCAGTCCTAATTGCAGAGCTTCATGCGCACTCAGCATATCTCCTGTCAGTATCATCCAAAGCGTTCGGGATTTGCCTATAATTCTGCTCATGCGCTGCGTTCCGCCATAACCGGGCATAGCGCCTAAAGCAAGCTCCGGCAAACCGAGTTTGGCTGTTTCGGATAATATTCTGAATGTGCAGCCAAGCGCCAATTCGCAACCGCCGCCAAGCGCAAGCCCGTTTACTGCTGCAATGCTCGGCTTACCCAGCTCCTCAACATTCCGGGTCATTTCCTGGCCTCTTCTTGAAAAATCCATACCATCTTTTAATCCGATTTTTTGAATCTCGGGAATGTCGGCGCCTGCAACAAAAGCTTTTGAACCTGAGCCGGTAATTATCAAAGCTTTTACTTCTTCGCTTTTCTTAGCTTCGCCAAGCGCATCCACAACTTCATCAATAACATGGGAATTGAGCGCATTAAGCTTGTCGGGACGGTTGACGGTTAAAATCCCAACGCTATCCTTTACCTCATAAATGATGTTTTCATATTTCATACTGCATCCCTCCCCGTTTAACATTTGCACCAAAACAATATCATGGTGCTTAATTCATTAAAATCTGTTACACAACCTTAATTCTTTCATACCAAAAAATCTTTTTATTTTATGTATCTGAAGGTGGGTTTTTTAAAACAGACCGCAAAAGCATCTCTGTTATTTGCCTGGCCACTTCTTCTACAGAAAGCCGCCCGACAGGATTTAACCACCGATACACCCAATTTATATTTGAAAATATCCCAAAGGTCATTACAACCTTATCAATTTTATTATACAAAAGCCCCTTGTTTTCAAGCTCGCAAATCTTGTTGTAATAAAGGTCATATAGCTGCCGATGCTGATCAAGAGCCTTCTCTTTCAAAGAAGGCGGCAACTGATATTGCTCCTCCAAATAAATCTTCATCTTTTTTGCAGCGCCGATCGAAAATATTATTTGTGTAAATATCATATCCCGAAGGCAATCAACAGGATCATCATGCCTGCTGATAACTTTATTAAGTTCGTATAATAGCTCTGATCCGACATCGGTGATAATTCTGAATAAAATCTCATCCTTGTTTTTGAAATATACGTATAAACAGGAGTTGCTCCCCTTAACGAGCTTGGCAATATCGCGCACCGATGCTTTAACATATCCATGTTCGGCAAACAACTCAGTAGCTGTATCTAAAATTTTAGTTTCAAGATCGGATTTTCCCATCTGAAATTAGCTTCCCTTCCTGGAACTGACGGGCAGGCGCCGGAATTATTTACCTAATTTAGCGAACGACCGCTTAGTTGTGCAGAATTTAATATGTTCAAGGGTTGTTGTCAAGAAAAAAAATAAAAAAAATGCATTTATAAAAACTGATGAAATCGTAAAAAGCAGTTTTATGCCGTACCCGGCATCCTATTATGAAACGAAGTCAAAAGATAAATGAATATCAACAAATTATAAAAAATTTATTAAATAACTTCGTTGAAAGTCGGGAAACCCCGGTTTCGTCATTCCGGCGAACAAGATGTGTCACCAATTGCCATTTCCATTGCTTCCGGATGTTAGAATAATTCCTGAAAGTTATTCGCTAATATATATCCGTATTATAAAAGATAAAAGACCGCTTTGATTTAATCCAGCAGAAATATAAAATGTCAATAAACAACTCCGTTCTTGATAGCGCCGGAAATCTCTAATACCAAGTTGCGTTCAAATAAACTTTAATAGATCCAAAGGATGCAAGAACAGAATACGAGCTCCTGCATCAAGAAGTTCATCCGACTTTCTGAAACCCCACAGGGCTCCTGCCGGAAACATACCCGCTGCTAATGCTGTTTTCATATCTGTTTGTGTGTCGCCGAGATAAAGAATATCATCAGGAGTTATTTTTAGACTGTTTGCGATCTCTATAGCTGCAAACGGATCGGGCTTTTTTGGAATTCCATCTTTTGCTCCTATTGCGGGTTCGAACTTCCATTTTCCAAGCATTTCTGAAACCACAACCTGCGTCTGGTCATGGGGCTTATTTGACAAAATTGCAAGCTTCCTTCCTATAGCACAAAGACCATCCAGTAATTCAGGAATTCCTTCATATACACGGGTCTTATCTTTGCAATGAAGTGAATATTCTTTCTTCATAGCAGAAAGACAAAGGTTGATAAGCGCTTCATCTTTGCAGGAATCCGGAACAGACCTCCTAACAAGAATATCTATGCCGTCTCCTACAAAATACTTGTATTTTTCTACTTCATGTTGTTTAAACCCGAACATATCAAGCACTTTGTTCATTGAATCAGCTATATCATCAATTGAATCAAGAAGCGTTCCATCAAGGTCAAAAAGTACCGCTTTAAAATTCATATATTAATCTCCGATTTTATTTCATCAATATTTGATGGGCTTTTATATGAGTCCATCAAACTTCATTAGTACTGCTTTTTTATCTTAAA
>DYJH01000099.1 GCA_020723255.1 Desulfonema limicola
TTGGTTTTTGTTGTGGAACTCTAACCATAGAAAGAGATCGTGATTTAATCAAATCGTAAACCATGTAAACACTTTTGAACGTTACCAATTATTGGAACAGAAAATGAACATTAATGATTTCTCAATAGAGCAGATTGCCGGCCAGCGTCTTATGGTAGGTTTTGACGGGACGGAATTAACACGTGAACTGATGTGCCTTATAGATACTTTGAAGGTAGGTGGTTTAATACTATTTTCCGTGAACGTGAAAACCCCGGATCAGATAAAAAATCTTTGCGATTCTGCTCAGGATTATGCAAAATCATGTAATCAACCTCCTCTGATTATCGCGGTTGATCAGGAAGGCGGTCAGGTCGCTAGACTGAAAGAACCTTTCTTTACCCGGTTTTCAGGAAACCCGGATATGAAAAGCGAAGAGGATGCTGTTATATTCGCACAAACAACTGCAAATGAATTGCTTGGAGTTGGTATAAATATGAATATGGCGCCTGTTATTGATGTTACACCGGAAGGCATTAAGAGCATAATGGCCGGAAGGACTTTCGGGTCTGATCCATATTGGGTCTCTAAGATGGGTGTTGCAGTTATAGAGAACATGCAGGCAAAACATTTAATGGCTGTCGCAAAACATTTTCCGGGAATAGGAAGAACTATTCCGGATTCCCATCTTGAACTGCCGGTACTTGATATTGAGCTTTATGATTTGGAATCTTTTGACCTTATACCCTTTTACGCCGCCATAGAACATAATGTTTCCGGAATAATGCTTTCTCATATACTATATCCGAAAATTGACGAAAAGTGGCCGGCAAGCCTTTCAACGAAAATAGCCAGGAAGCTTTTACGCGATCAGATGAGTTATGAAGGCATTGTGATGACCGATGATCTTGACATGGGCGCCATAAAAAATAATTACGACCTCAAAACCGCAATTAAACAAATCCTTTACGCCGGAATAGATATGGCGCTTATTTGCCATGCAGGGCCGAATATTGAATATTCTTTTGAGCAAATCCTGAAAAACATGCGTGATTCCAAAGAAATAGAAATGGAATCCAAAAAATCAGTCCAGCGAATACTATTATATAAGGAGAAGTATCTGTTATAGTATATATATTTCAGATTTTATTATTGTAGATTGTCAAAATAATGTTCCGATTCTCATCATAATTGTTTAATCCCTACTTTATTTATTAAAAGCTGTTCAAAGGGGTTATTAAAAGGAGTATTTTTCTGTCTTACAGCCTGCATCTGTTTTTTTATAAACTTATTATCCTTCGTTTGTATAAATGAGTTTTCAGGTTTTATTTTTTCACCTGGAGTTTTTTTCATGGAAAGCGAAATTCTTTTTCTGTCAATATCAACATCTATTACCGTTACAGTTACCTTCTGGTGGACTTTTACTACATCGCCTGGGTTTTTAATATACCTTTCCGACAGTTCGCTAACATGCACAAGACCGTCCTGATGAACGCCGACATCCACAAAAGCGCCAAATGCCGTAACATTTGTAACAATACCGGGAAGCTTCATGCCGGGCTTTAAATCTTCTATCTTTTCCACACCGCTTTCAAAAGCAAATTCTTCATGTTCTTTTCGAGGATCACGCCCCGGTTTGGCAAGTTCTTCCAATATATCATTTAGAGTCGGAATGCCGACCTCCTCTGTAACATATTTTAAAATATCAATTTCGCTTCTTTTTGCAGCATCATTCATCAAATCTTCAATTCCGCATGAAAGATCTTTAGCCATTTTATAAACTATATGATAGCTTTCCGGATGCACGGCGCTTTTATCAAGAGGATTACTTCCTTCATTTATTCTTAAAAAACCTGCCGACTGTTCAAAAGCTTTCACTCCCAGCCTTGGAATATTTTTAAGCTCACTTCTTGCTTTGAAAGGTCCGTTTTCATTTCTGCATGCTATAATATTTTTTGCAAGCTGAGGCCCAAGACCCGAAACATATGTGAGAAGCTGAATACTTGCCCTGTTAACATCTACACCTACTCTATTGACACAGCTTATTACGACGTCATCAAGTGACTTCTTTAGAGCAGCCTGGTCAACATCGTGCTGGTATTGTCCTACACCGATTGATTTAGGATCAATTTTAACAAGCTCTGAAAGAGGGTCCATGAGTCTTCTGCCTATTGATACCGAACCTCTCACTGTTAAATCCAAGTCAGGAAACTCTTCTCTTGCTGTTTCTGAAGCCGAATAAATCGATGCACCGCTTTCGTTAACCATAATAACCGGAATTTTTCTTGAAAAATCAATTTTTCTAAAAAATGTTTCTGTTTCTCTTCCCGCTGTACCGTTGCCTACGGCTATGGCTTCGATCTCAAAACGTTCGCAAAGTTCCTTTGCTTTAAAAACCGCTTCGTTTTCGCCTTTTTCGGAAAAGTGGGGATATATTGTATCGTGAAAAAGGAGTTTTCCCTGCCGGTCAAGGCATACGATTTTACATCCCGTTTTGAATCCAGGATCAACTCCCATCACCCGCTTTGCCCCAAGAGGAGGAGACAAAAGCAGATGGCGAAGATTTTCAACAAAAATCCTTATTGCTTCCGAATCTGCTTTTTCCTTTGTCAATAATCTTGCTTCGGTTTCCATTGAGCGTGAAAGCAGCCTCTTGTAACTGTCATGAACTGCAATTCTTACCTGATCGGAGTCTTTGCCGTTAGTTTTTACAAAGAGTTTTACAAGTAAATTTACTGCATCTTCTTCCAGAGGGGCAAGGGTTAAGTTAAGAATATCTTCCTTTTCACCCCTTCGCATTGCAAGAACTCTATGTGAGGGAGCGGTAAGCGCAGGCTCATTCCAATCAAAATAATCCTTATATTTTATGCCTTCCTGTTCTTTCCCTGTTGCTACTTTACAAATAAACATGCCCTTTGCAGAAAAAAGATCTCTTAAGGAGGAACGCGCTTGCTGATCTTCATTTATTATTTCAGCAATAATATCTCTTGCGCCTGAAAGCGCATCTTCAACGCTTACAACTTCCTTTTCCAAATCAACATACGATACCGCTTCCTTATATGGATCAATCCCTTCCTGTTTGAAAATAAGCTCGGCAAGCGGCTCAAGACCTTTTTCCCTTGCAACGGCTGCTTTGGTCCGCCGTTTCGGTTTGAAGGGAAGGTAAATATCTTCCAAAACTGCAAGTGTAGGAGCATCTGTCACTTTTTCACGCAGTTCATCGGTAAGATGGCCGTGTTGTTCTAATGATTTTAAAACGGATTCTTTTCTGTTATCCAATTCTTCAAGTCTTTCAAGCATATCTCTTATGGAAGTAATTGCTACTTCATCAAGACTTTCTGTAGCTTCTTTCCTGTAGCGTGCAATAAAAGGAACGGTTGATCCATCTCCAAGCAGTTCAGTGACAGCTCTAACCTGGGATAAATTTAAGCTCAGCGCATTTGCAATATTAGATATATGTATTTCGTTCATTCGTTTTCTTATACAAGTCCTTTAATAAATTGTTACCTTGAATTTTTTTAGATACTCCAGAGGGTTATAAGACAGTTTTGCTTTTCTTAAACTGTCATCGTCTAAGTCCTGTTCTCTGTTTACTTTTGCGTAGCCTGTGTTATTCTTTTCAAGAAATATCCGGTTGATTGCCTGGTATGATCCCTTATATTCCTGGTTTGCTTTCTCAAAATGGATAAGCAAGGTATCATCCGCAAGGTCTTCTGCAACCGTATATGCCACAATTTTACCGTTCACCAGAAGAGCTCCTCCCTTTAAACCGTGCAGTGTTTCCCAAGCATTTATAACCTTTTCAATTACACGGTTTTCAGACGACAATGTATTGGTCGCTTCACAATCGAGCCACGTACACCAGTCGGATTGCATCGTTAATACCTTATCTATTATATCAGAACTTAAAGGGATATATTGGTAGTTATATGATTTAATGAATTGTGAAAAAAGATTTTTCTTATTATGAAAGCGGTTTCCTTTTAATTCTACCAGTTCTTTTATAGAATAAAGATAATCCCAGTGCCACCTTGCTTCTTTAATATCAATTATCCTATTTGTGAGATTTTTCCAGACATGTATGAGGGTTTCCGGGACTCTTATAAATTCTGAACGACTGGTAAATTCTGAGTCTATTATATTTTCCCAGTCAGCATTTTCCCAATCCCCGACAGGCGCCCAGTAAACATTTTCGGGCTTTGTCTGCTTTATCCATATGAGATTTTTGTCCCAGGCCAGCATAAGCCCGTATTCATCCGCCCAACCCCATATATTTACAAAACTGTAATCCGATGCCTTCTGGGAACATTTATGAAAATATTTTAGATAATCGTTTTGCTTTCCAATATCTACCGGTTCAAAATGCAGGGACATATTTTCATCTGGGCTGTATTTTCATTCTGTTCAGCCTTATAATTGCATCCTTGAACGAAATATATTCACCATCATTGCCGTAATTTATATAAGGTGTAATTTTAGGCTTGTTATGAACGATTCTTGCGATCCCTTCCCTGAAGCTGAAATATTTTTCTTCACCCTCTTTTGAAAAAAAAGAATCAATTGTGGGAGATGTCTTTATTTTATCATTTTCATCATCAGCAATCGGTTCAAATATGAAGCCGTTTTCTGAAGGGATTGCTCTTACCTTTATATTTATTTTTCCATTTTTGGGTATTGCGCCAATTTGGTTTATAGCTTCCCGGCTAAACTTATTTAACTCATCTATTCTGTTTTCCACCATGGGTTCATTTCCGGCTGACAACGGCAATGAAATCAGCATAACAAAAGAAAAAACAATAAGAGGGATAAAATAAATTTTCATACAGCCTCCTTATATTGCATGAATAAACACTTATTATGTGCTATTATTATATTATTTATATATAAATATACCATTAGCGCTTATTTCGGTCAAATTAATGTTTTTCCTATAGCAATTATTTTGATAGGCATTAAATAAAGCTTTTTAATTATAAATTGAAAAGAATAAAAAATAAAGTGGTTACCATTCAGTTTGTTGTGAAGAGGTGGATTGTATGAAATATGACTATCATATTGCAGTAATTGGGGCAGGAAGCGCGGGCCTGTCCACAGCTGCCGGAGCTGCCGGACTTGGGGCAAAAGTTGTGCTTATAGAGCGCGACAAAATGGGTGGTGAGTGCTTAAACAGCGGATGTGTTCCTTCAAAGTCATTTTTACGTTGTGCCCACCAGGCGGCAGAAATTAAAAATTCGGAAAACTATGGAATCCGCGCTTCATTTGAAGGCGTGGATATTAAAGCCCTGATGCAAAGAGTGAAAGGCATAATAAGGGAAATTGAGCCTCACGATTCAGCTCAAAGATTCAAAGAGTTAGGGGTTGATGTGATTTCAGGCCAGGCACAGATTACCGGGGCAAATAATATTAAAGTATGTGAAAAGAGATTAAGTGCCAAATACATCGTGATCGCAACAGGTTCTGAAGCTATGGTTCCGCCGATAAAGGGACTTAAGGAAAATAAGTATTATACAAATCGAAATATTTTTTCTATAGAATACTTGCCTAAAAAACTTGTGATCCTTGGCGGAGGCCCCATCGGGCTTGAACTCGGGCAGGGTTTTCGCCATCTTGGTTCTGAAGTTGCAGTTATCGATATGGCGCCGAAGCTTTTCACAAAAGATGATCGCGAAGTTGGCCTATTGTTGGAAAAAATCATGCTTTCAGAAGGTATTGAGTTTTATCTGGGGGCAAAGATTGTTGAGATAGTTAAAAAGGGTGAATCAACTTTTGTTCGAATTAATAAAGATGGAAAAGATACAGACCTTGCTTTCGACACTCTTCTTGTTGCTCTTGGAAGGGCGGCTGTTACAGACGGGCTCGGGCTTGCCAATGCAAAAGTTGCAACCGACAAAAGAGGCTACATAATAACAAATGATCGCCAGCAAACCAACATCCCATCAATTTATGCCTGCGGGGATATCTGCGGTCCGTACCAGTTTACCCATATGGCCGGATACCAGGCTGGAATTGTTCTTAGAAATATAATATTTAAAATACCCGCAAAAGTTGATTATTCGCTTGTGCCCTGGGTAACCTATACAATGCCGGAAGCTGCCCATGTGGGTTATACTGAAGATACGGCAAGAGAAAAAGGGCTTCTTGGCAATATTTTATTTGAAGATCTCGGTGAGATTGACAGGGCAAAAACTGAGGGTGATACCAGCGGGTTTATAAAAATTATCACTAACAAAAAGAATCAAATTATCGGAGCAACCATAGTCGGCAAAAAAGCAGGTGAAATGATCGGACTTTCAGCCATGTCTATAAAACAGAAAATCAAGGCAACATATTTCATGAACATGATCTTCCCATATCCCACAGAATCTGAAATTTACGCTTTTGCATCCAGAAATATTGCTAAAAAATCTCTAAAACCATGGATGAAAAAAATTATCAATAAGCTGATATAGCAGATGTCAAAAATTCCGGGAAATTTTTCTTGACTTTGCCACCGTTCTTTAATAGATAGCTAGTCCTTTAAATAAAAGACTGATCCCCAGTAGCTCAGTCGGTAGAGCAAGTGGCTGTTAACCACTGGGTCCGCGGTTCGAGTCCGTGCTGGGGAGCCAAAATTCAATCCGCCGATTCAGACGGTTCTTAATTTAACACAAAACCCTATGTGTTGTTCCTTTGGGATTTTGTGGTTTTATAATTTGACGGACTTTTTACAATTCCGTCAAATTATAAAATCTCAGTTATAAATAGCTTGACAGGTTTTTTTCATTATGATATCGGTCGACAACGACAAAACGTTATTAAATAAATTCTGCTGTTTATATAACTTATTGGTGTTTTTGAACAAACAATTCAGAATCTAAAACAATAAAGATCATCTATCCCGCTTATTAAAAAAATTATTTATATTTTAAAGGGTATATTTGGCATGAAAAAGAAAGAAATTTCTTTATTATTGTTAAACAATGCTGGTTCAACGGTAAAAAAAATAACCGCTCCCAGCAAAGTAGTTCATTCCGCTTGCTTTTTTATTGCGATATTAATGATTTTTATGGGTTACTTGATTTATGATTATATATCGCTAAAAAAAGCGTCCCTTGATAACGAATATCTTAAGGGTAAAGTTTCAGTGCAGGAAGATGAATTAGTCAAACAGCGCAGGCAGATACAGTTTTTTGCCGAAGAAATTAAAAACATAAGATCAAAACTTTCTGACTTATATAATTTTGAAAAAAAAATAAGATTTATGGCTAATCTTAAAAAGAAGAATAAAAGATATTTAGCCATAGGCGGTTCCAACCCTGAAACTAAAGATACAATAACAGCTCTTAACGAAAGGCATAATAGCCTTATGCTGGAAATGCATGATCAGGTTGAAGATATTCACTTTGCTGCAAACAGACAAAAAGAAGGATTAAAATCTGTATTGTCTTTTTTTGAGGAGCAACGTAATCTTCTCACCATATCACCTTCAATCCGCCCGTTGCCTGGCAAGATAACATCTACATTCGGCTACCGCACTTCGCCATTTACAGACTCACGGGAATTTCACAAAGGAATTGATATTTCTGCTCCTGAGGGAACACCCATTGTTGCAACTGCTAATGGAATTGTCTCTGAAGCCGGTTATATGAGTTCATTGGGTAATACAGTAGCTGTAAATCATGGCCATGGCATAGTTACCTATTATGGGCATACCAGTAAGATATTAAAAACCCCAGGAACTTTTGTTAAAAAGGGAGATATCATTGCTCGAGTAGGAAATACCGGTCGAAGTACAGGTTCACATGTCCATTATGAAGTCCATCTTAATGGCATTCCTGTTAATCCAAGTAATTATCTATTAAACTGATAAAGCATATCATGTTTGTAATTCTTGCTCTATGAGCTATAAATAGCCTTTATAGTCTTTATAATAAAATGATGTCATATCTTTTTTCCCTCATCAAATACCTATAATGCTGTTCTTTCATCCATAACTCAATGTATTGATAATTTAAATGCAGTTTTTTATGTAAGGCGGATTTTGAAGAGAACCGTCAGCTTAAAAATCTGATGTTGCAACGAAATTTTTTTGTTTATATAAATAATACGGAAAATACAAACTATAAACTTAGGTAAATTCAATTGAAATTATTGACAGGCTTTTTTTGATTAAGGAAATATAAGTGATGGGAAGTATATTGACAAAAATATTCGGCAGCAAAAATGAGCGGGAATTGAAAAAAATCAAACCTGTTGTTGAAATGATTAATTCACTGGAGCCGAAAATTCATTCCTTAACTGATGATGAATTGAAATCTCATACCGCACTTTTTAAAGAACGATTCGAACGGGGTGACAGTATTGATGAAATGCTTCCGGAAGCTTTTGCGGTAGTAAGAGAAACTTCTATACGTACCCTTAGTATGAGGCATTTTGATGTTCAGTTAATCGGAGGAATAGTTCTTCATGCAGGCAAAATAGCTGAAATGAAGACCGGTGAAGGTAAAACGCTTGCTGCAACTTTGCCGGCTTATCTTAATGCGATATCCGGCAAAGGGGTTCATATTGTGACTGTAAATGATTATCTTGCCAGACGTGATACAGAATGGATGGGAAATATCTATAAATTTCTCAACATTTCAGTAGGTACTATTTTGCATGGTTTAACAGATTATGAAAGAAAATTAGCATATAATTCGGACATTGCTTACGGTACGAATAACGAGTTCGGGTTTGACTATCTACGAGATAATATGAAATACGAGACTGAGTCACTTGTTCAGCGGGAGCTGAATTATGCGATTGTCGATGAAGTGGATAGCATATTAATAGATGAAGCAAGAACCCCCCTTATTATTTCGGGCCCTGCAGAAAAATCGACTGACATGTATTACATGGTTAATGAAATAATTCCACGCCTTAAGCAGGAAAAAGATTATTCAATCGATGAGAAGGCAAGAACGGTGGCGCTTTCTGAGGAAGGAGTTGCCAACGCCGAGAATATGTTAAAAGTAAATAATATTTATGACCCTAAGCATATTGAACTATTACATCACATCAACCAGGCTTTAAAAGCCCACACCCTGTTTAGATTGGATGTTGACTACATTGTAAAAGACGGGGAAGTTATAATTGTTGATGAATTCACTGGCCGCCTGATGCCGGGGCGGCGCTACAGCGATGGTTTGCACCAGGCGCTCGAAGCTAAAGAAAATGTAAAGATAGAAAATGAAAACCAGACGTTAGCCACTATTACGTTTCAAAATTACTTCAGGATGTACAACAAGTTAGCAGGTATGACCGGTACGGCTGATACCGAAGCTGCCGAATTCAAGAAAATTTATAATCTTGATGTTTCTGTTATTCCAACAAATATGCCGATGATAAGAAAAGATAATCCTGATGTCATATACAAAACCAAAAAAGAGAAATTCGAAGCGGTTCTGGATGAAATTGATGAACTCAACAAAAAAGGTCAACCTGTTCTAGTGGGCACTGTTTCAATAGATGTTTCGGAAAATTTGAGCACAAAACTTAAAAAAAGGGGAATAAAACATACGGTATTGAATGCCAAAAACCACGAAAAAGAAGCCGAAATTATTGCTATGGCAGGTCAGAAAGGAGCTGTAACCATTTCGACAAACATGGCCGGACGCGGAACAGATATTGTTTTAGGTGAAGGTGTAACCGCTCTTGGGGGACTTCATGTGCTGGGAACTGAAAGACATGAAAGCAGGCGAATAGATAATCAGCTTCGCGGACGTTCAGGCAGGCAAGGCGATCCGGGGTCTTCCCGCTTTTATCTTGCCCTCGAAGACGATTTGCTTAGAATCTTTGGCGGAGAACGCATTACCGGCATAATGGAAAAACTTGGCATGCAGGAAGGGGAGCCTATAGCACATGGCCTTATAAGCAGGGCAATTGAAAATGCTCAGGCAAAGGTAGAAGGACATAACTTTGACATAAGAAAGCAACTCCTCGAATATGATGATGTAATGAACCAGCAACGAGAAGTTATATATAAACAGAGACGTGAGGCTCTCGATGGCAAAAGTCTTAAACCGTCTATCGAAAGTATGATATTTGAAAAGGCTGAGGAAATTTCTTTTTTATTTGCCGATGAGAAAGCGCTTCCGGAAGAGTGGGATTTAAAAGGGCTTTCAGAAGCTGTTTTTACACAATTTAATTTCCGGATGAATAATCTTAGCAATGAAACCCTTGAAAATATGAATCAAGAAGAGCTTGCCCAGATCATATATGATGAAGCCATGCTGACTTATAACAAGAAAGAGGCGCTGATAGGAGATGAAAATTTCAGGCATCTTGAACGGATGGTTATGTTACAAACAGTAGATAATATGTGGAAGGATCATCTTCTTTCAATGGACCATCTCAAAGAAGGTATAGGGCTAAGAGGCTATGCTCAGCAAAACCCGCTTATTGTGTATAAAAAAGAAGGGTTTGAGATGTTTCAGGATATGATATCCAGAGTTAAGGACGAAACTATTAACATATTGTTTAGAATCCAGATAACCGAGCCGGAGAGAATTGAAGATATCAGCAAACCGAAGGAACAGAAGCTCATATTTTCAGGCGAAGACGATATTGTTTCAAAGAAACCCGTAAAAAGAGAAGATAAAAAAGTCGGAAGAAATGATCCTTGCCCTTGTGGGAGTGGGAAAAAACATAAAAAATGCTGCGGTAAATAGATGCATAAAATTTATATTTAATTCTCAAAAGATTAAATAATAGCTAAAATAAATGCCATTTCATATTTTTAACAAAGGAGGAATAACCTGTGAAAAAGTTAATGCTTATCTTTATTCTGATTTTTTTAGCCATAGTTGCAGGGTGCCACTCAAGGTCGCAAACCCCAAAAGCAGAAAAAGGTTTGGAGGAAAGCAACATAGAGGAAAGCAACATAGTTGAAACTGATAGTCCATCTGAAGTCACCACAGGCAATAAAAATCTAAAACTATCTGTTTTGATGGACATAGGAGATGATAATTTATCTCAAACTCAGATTGATCAGAGGCAGCAGCTGAATAGCTGGATGGGAAAGGATCTTTCAAGAATGCTGAATAATGCAGGCTATCAAGCTAATCTGATAGAAAACAGAAGCCAATATAAATCCGGAACTTATCTCCTTAAAGTAACTATTGTTAGATATAACGCAGGCAGCAAAGCTGCACGAATAGTTGTCGGATTCGGCGCCGGTGCTGTTTCTCTTGATACACGTTATGAACTTTTTGCACCATCGGGTAACCTCATTCTCTCCGATGAGCACGGAGTCGGTTCCAGCATTGAGTGGACGTCCTGTGCAAGAAAATTAAACAAACAGACTCTTAAAGTAGTATCTGACAAATTGAAACGATAAACAATATATTTGTATTGCATTAGTGTTGGGAATAATTCCCCGCTATCTGAGGAGTAAATCCCCCATATTTTTTATTTTCGGGATTCTATTCTTTGCCTTAATTTATAACTATACCCTATATATTATGATCATTAATAAACAATATTTGCTTTAACATACTTTGGCATATCAATTGCAATACTATCAATTTGATATGTTGTAACTTTCTATCCATATGCATTTTATTTATTGATGCTGAGTCTTATTTTTACACAAAACAGCAGTAAAAATATATTGATTTTTTAGTTATAACAAAATAAAAGAGGATATAGATAGGAGTCGATTTGGGCTAAGTTAATATAATGAAAAACTCAATATGAACTCCAACCCAAAACAAACTCTCCATAATTAGGGACTGATAACCAATATTCGGGTATTACCCTGTTAATATTTCACAAAAAATTTATGATGGTCTTCACTTACGACTAAACTGATAATAATTTATTAATAGAATAAGAAAAAATAAAAACATCGGTTAACATAAAGCACAAAAGCAGATAAAGAAAACACCGTTAAGAAGTTACAGCGGGTGTAATATTCTTAAGTTTGATTATTTTGACAATACGATAAAATGTTTGAGGAGGTGAGCCATGAATAATATTCAAAAAATTCTGTCTGTAGCTATAACCGGCCTTTTTTTGAATTCGGCTTTGGCATACGCAGGCTCTGATGTGAAAGGAGCAATTATAAATACTTCCAATACAAAGAGCAAGGCCAATGTTGCTTTAGGTTCTGAAAGCAAGGCAAATCTTGATTCGGTTGCGCTAAAGAACAGCAGCGTTAAAGGTGCGGTAATAAATACTCCGGCAGGAAAGACTTCCGTAAATGTTGCTCTTGGAAGTAAAAACAAGGCAAACCTCAGTTCAGTGAACATGGAAGGAAGCAGCGTAAAGGGAGCTGTTCTCAATACTTCTGCGGGGCAGACAAGCACAAATGTTGCTCTGGGCAGTTCCAATAATGCAAATCTAGGGGCTACAAATCTTAAGGGAAGCGACGTCAAAGGGGCAGTTGTCAATACGGCAGCAGGCCAGGTTCTTACCAATGTTGCTATAGGCAAAGATAATAAAGCCAGTCTTGGCGCTACAAATCTGGAAGGAACAAACGTTAAGGGAGCGGTTGTCAATACAGCAGCGGGCCAGACACTTACAAACGTTGCTATAGGATCAGGAAATAAATCAAGCCTCGGTGCGGTGGATACGAAGGGAAGCAATGTTAAAGGGGCAGTTGTCAATACGGCAGCAGGTCAGGTTCTTACCAATGTTGCTATAGGCAAAGACAATAAAGCCAGTCTTGGCGCTACCAATCTGGAAGGAACAAACGTTAAGGGAGCGATTATTAATACGGCAGCGGGCCAGGCTTTGACTAATGTGGCTATAGGCAAGGATAATACAGCTAAACTTGGCTCTGTTGAAATGAAAAAAAGCGAAATTAAAGGAGCTATTGTTAACACAACAGTTGGGCAGGCAGTTACCAATGTTGCAATTGGAGCCGGCAATAAAGCTGATCTTGGGTCTGTGAGCATGGGATCAAGCAGCATGAAGGGTGCTATTGTTAATACTACAGCCGGTCAGGCGGTCACAAATGTGGCTATAGGCAAGGATAATAAAGCCAGTTTAGGTTCTGTTAATATGGAATCAAGCAGCATGAAGGGCGCAGTTGTCAACACTACAATGGGTCAGGCGGTCACGAATGTTGCCATAGGAAGTGGTAATAAAGCCAGCCTCGGAGCTGCTGAGCTTAAAAATAGCGATGTAAAGGGTGCAATAGTAAACACTTCGGTTGGAGCTGCCTTGACAAATGTTGCTATAGGCAAAGATAACAAGGCTGGTCTTGCTTCGGCGAATATAGAAGGCAGCAATGTCAAGGGTAATATAATCAATACGGCAGCAGGCGGTGCTGTAACTAACGTGGCTATCGGTCAGGGAAATAAGGCTAATCTGTCTGCTGTTGATATGAAAAACAGTTCTATGAAAGGAAATATCGTGAACACGGCTGCAGGCGGGGCCGTTACAAACGTTGCTATCGGGAAAAACAGCAAGGCCAATCTAGCAGGAGTTAGCATGGAAGGAAGCAACGTTAAAGGAAATATTGTAAACACAGCAGCAGGCGGAGCCGTTACAAACGTTGCGATAGGCAGCAATACCAAGGCAAATTTGTCATCTGTTGATATGAAAAACAGTACTATGCAGGGAAACATTGTAAACACAGCAGCAGGCGGAGCCGTTACAAATGTTGCTGTAGGCAGTAATTCCAAAGCGAACCTCTCTTCTGTAAATATGGAAAACAGCAATATGAAGGGAAATATTACAAACACGACTGTCGGAGGAGTTGTTACAAATGTAGCTGTTGGCAGTAACACGAAAGCAAACCTCGGCTCTGTCGATATTAAAAACAGCACTATGCGGGGAAATATTTCCAACCTGGCAGTAGGAGGCGTTATGACAAATGTTGCCGCAGGGAGCAACTCCACAGCAAATCTTGGTTCGGTTGTTCTTGAAAACAGCACCGTGAGCGGCAATATTTCAAACAGAGTCAGCGGTGGTGTTGTAACCAATGTGGCTGTAGGGTCCGGAAGCGAAGCAAATTCAGGATCTGTCATAGTTAAGAATCGCAACATAGGAGGCGCAGGCACAAGCTCAGGAACAGGTCTTGTTATTAATGATGTCAGGATTCCTGGAGGCGGAATGGGTGTGCAAAACACCAATGTTGCTATTGGGGGGACTTCAAATAAAAATTCAGTTGTTTTTAAGTAGCCATTTAAAAAAAGGAACTATATTTTAGAAATAATTATATTTTTAGGAGGGCATGGCGGGTTATTTCTTTACAAACTAATAATTATATGATTTATGCATATTAAGTGCATAGAAAGGAGAAAATCACGATAAATAATAAAGTAAAACATATATAAAGGTAATATTTCACAATTAATATGAGCAATTATTCACTGACAACAAAAACTATAGAAAGTATATATAAACTTAAAGACCAAAGGTACAATATATAACAACAACAAACAAGGAGAAAGGTAAAATGAAAAAAGTATTATTAGTAATTGGTGTTCTTTTAATCAGTGTTTCAATGGTTTATGCAGGTTCTGATGTTAAGGGTGCAATAATCAATCAGTCTGATGTAAAGGGTTCGGCTAAT